>JAWKNX010000041.1:0-3365 GCA_041391465.1 Bdellovibrionales bacterium | reverse complement strand
AGCCGAAAAATTTGTGCTCCGCATCAACATTTGTGCTGAAAAGCCCGCCCATCGCAAATCTGCAAAACGTTACAAGCAACCTTAGGACGACACTCAAGAAGAAAATATGTTTACTAAAGAACAAGAAAAACTACTCGACAATTTTGCAGACAAGAGCGACCAATTATTTGACTTGGGTGTTATTTCTACGGACAGTTTTACCGGTGAAATTGGAGAGTATGTTGTTTGCAAACACTTCAACCTTAAAAAATCGAACAGAGTAACACAAGCGGTTGACGGTTTTTCTGTTTCAGGAGAAAAATATCAAGTTAAAGCAAAGGTCGTTTCAAGAAACAATTTCAGTTACAACTTAAAAGACTTACCGACAGACCTCTTTGACATTTTAGCAATCGTTTATTTTGACAATCTATATACACCATTAAAAATCGTTGTAATTCCTTCAAAAAAAATTAAGAATAGAGAAGTAAAGATTTCAAGTTCGACAATTTCAAACTTTGAAAATATTGATGGAGCAAAAATCAAAATTCCTATAAAAGTCAAGACAGCCATAAACGAATTTGCAGTTGCCTACAATAGTTTAGAAAAAGCAGAAATTATTCGTAGCAGACGAATTGTAGGTGACATTGGAGAATTTTATGCTTGCCGAAAACTTAACCTTATTCAAAGCGAAAACAGAAACGAGAAAGGAATTGACGCAAGACACGAAAACGGATTGACATTTGAGATTAAAACAAGGCGTGTTTACGAGAGCGGACGAAGGGTAAGCGAAACGAGACGACTAAATAATTTAGTTGGTAAAACAGCAGACTATTTGATAGTTGTTACACTTGACAGGTCTTTTAAATGTGCAGGTATGTGGTTAATACCTATGCAAAATCTGACAAATCCGAAATCAGCAAACCTAAAAGTAGTAAACACGACAGTTGGAACAATGAACGTAATTCCAAGCAAAATTTCTTGGTTACAGACAGGTGTTAAGTTCAAAGGATTTGACTTAAAAAAAAAAGTCCTAACCAAATCAACAAAATCTAAGTCGACCACAAAGACATCACTAACAAAAAGAGAAACAACTAAGAAATCAACAACCAAGACAATTAACAAACCCAAAATATATGCACAACCAACACCAACTTTTGACAACAATAATTATAACAATTTCGGTTGTGGTGGTTGTTTCAGTTGGACAATTATTATTATTGTATTGCTTATGCTAATTGGGTATTTAACAGACGGAAAATGAGAAAGGCAGCTTGTAACACGGGTTTTGCGTCAGGCGGGCTGACGTGCAAACTTGAAGTTTTATGCTTCTAATAAACTTTAGTAATAAATTGAAACTTTGTGCTCCGAAACCCGCCCGAACGCAAAGCCCGAAAACGTTATGTGGCATTTTAAAACGACACCGCACGAATGACAGAAACGAATAAAACAATTGGCGGAGAATATAAAGTCCTGAAACAATTTGGTGGGGCAATGGGACACGTGTTTCTTGTTGAAAAAGAAGGAATCCCGTTTCCCTTTGTTTTAAAAAGTTACCAAGACATAAAACCACACCTTGAAGAACTTTTTTTCACTGAAGCAAAAAATTGGACTTCTTTTGGGGTTCATCAAAACATCGTAAAAACACTTTTCGCAGATAAAATTGAAGGAAGAATTTTTGTTGCTGCCGAATTTGTTGAGCCGAATGACAATAACGAAAATAGACTAACAAGTTACATAGGAAAGGACGTGCCTTTAGCGTTAATAATCAAATGGGCTATTCAGTTTACCTATGGTATGAATCATTGTGTTGGTAAGGGAATGATTGCACATTCAGACATTAAACCTGATAATATACTTATTGACCGTGAACTGAATTTAAAGATTACTGATTTTGGACTATCCAAATCTATTTTAAATGACGACAGAATTGGTGGAGGAACGCCACTTTACTATTCGCCTGAACAAATTTTTCAGCCTGATAGAATAGACCATAGAAGCGATATATATAGTTTTGGAATAGTATTGTATCAACTCATTACAAAAGGAAACTACCCTTATGTAATGTCAAGCCCCGACATAAGACAAGTTCACCTTAAAGAACCTGTGAAAAGTATTAACCATCCACTTTTTGAGATTTGCAAGAAGTGTATGGAAAAGGATTTATCTAAAAGATACCAGCAATTTCAAGAACTTTTTAAAGATTTGGTATCTGTTGCTAAAGAAAACTCAATTGACATTCCTAAACAAACTATAACCAAAGATGATAAATTAGAAGAGCTATACATTCTATCTCGTTCTTTATCTGCCATTGGAAATAAAAATGGTGCATTACAAGCAATAAACGAATATTTACGTCATCAGCCTGACCATTTTACAGCTTGGTCACAAAAAGGGCGACTTGAATATGAATTAGGTCAACTTCAAAATGCTTTAGAATCAACAAAAAAATCTGTTTTTCTATATCAATACAATCCAACCGCATTAAATAATCTTGGAGTTATTTATTTAGAGCAAGACAATAATAAAGATGCGAAAACTTGTCTTTTAAGAGCTGTTGAACTTGACCCTAATAATAGTGGAGCGTTGATGAACTTGGCAAATACATTGGTTGAAACAGGAGGTATTAGCGAATCAGCACAATGTATTTTACGTTGTTTTGAACTTACACCTGAAAAGCTATCATTACATATAAATGCAAAAAACCTTCTTCCTAAGTTTGTTCAAAACCAACTATTTGAGTTCGCTTCAAGAATTTACACAAAATTGGCTGACTATTCAGACCTGACAATTAACGAATCATTTAATGCGGCAATGTGTTGTTATCAGGTTCACGATTTCAAAAATGCTATCAAATTTTTTAAAGTTGTATTAAGAAACAACGAAAATGATGGAGAAACAATAACCAACTTATCTAAATCATATTTCTTCATTGGCGACATTTCAAATGCTATTAAATATGCGGAGTTACTAATTGACAGACAAATTAATCCTGCACAAGGAATGTCAATGAAAGCACAATATTTACATCAATCAGGACGGTTCAATGAAGCCGTTTCATTCCTTGATAACATACTAAAAAAGTATCCTATGACTGACTACTTATGGTTAACATTGGGTGACATCTATAAAAAAGAAGGACAGACAGACGAAGCATTAAATTGCTACTTAAAAACAAGGCAAATTAAAATTCAAAAAGGAGCAAATATGAATGACAAAGACGTACAATTTATTGACAACAAAATTAGAGAAACGAAACAAAACGCCACATAACAAGGTATTGCCAAAAGCGGGGCTGAACGGCTTCGATTGGACATTTGTGCAAGATAGAACATCAGTAATTCTATTGAACTTTTGCACTAAAAATCCCCGCCTTCGGCAATACCCAA
>JAWKNX010000040.1:0-2247 GCA_041391465.1 Bdellovibrionales bacterium | reverse complement strand
TAGTACAAGAGATCACTATTATTTTATGAAGGCAGATATGCAGTACACCACTATGTGTAATCCTTCTACAGTTACTACAAGTCTAGCTTCTAATAATACAGGGGGGCTAGCAGGAGCAATTTATGGTTTAGGAGATAAGAGCTATGTGCCTGCTAATATTTTTGATGCTAGCCCATTTACGATGCGTATATCAATAGGATACTATGGATTTTATGATCCTCTTAGAACTTCTAATACGCGGTTTGTATATGAGGTAACCTTACCTACAGGCTATTCAGTAGTGGGGTCTCCGGCAACAACCAATTGGCATAATGGGCAATATCCAGATAATGCATCAGTTGTAAGTGGTGCAGCTACCGTTACCTATGCGGGTAATGTAGTTACGGTTACTTCACCGTCTAGTAGTATTGGTTGGTTTGAGCTTCCTATAGTATATGATTGTGCAACGGGAGGTGGTGTAAATACACCAGTAACGTATAAATTAAAAGAAATAAATGATATAACAACAAATTGTCTTTGTAACGATGAAATTTTTTGTTACAGCATAGCTATGAACCCTATTTGTGGCTCTTCATGTCCTGGCGGTCCAGCGGTTACCTATTTAAAAGTAGAACGTGAAGACAATTCGTTAGGATGGACAGATGCTACTTTAAGTACGCATCAATCAAGAGCTAATATTAGTGCTTATGATTTGGCAAAAAGTTTGTATTTAGATGAATTTTTCATTGATGGAAATGCTAATATTGCAGGGGCTCCTACCAATACTAATAATTTACATATTTATACCGAAATTGCAAAAGTAAACACTCAGGCTACCGATGTGATAACACCTTTAAGTATAGATGTTACCATAATACGCGGAGGAAGTACAGTGGCTACAGGAAATGTTACCACTTTTTCTACAACAGGCACAAATACTACACAGCAAGTTATAGATTGGGATGTTTCTTCGGTGTTACCAGCAGGAGGTTTATTGCCTAACGATGTGGTACAAACCCGCGCCCATTATGCGGTTGCTACAAATGATTTACCAGAGTTAGATATTCAAACAGGGGTAAATTACTATATGTATATACTAAGCAGACAACAGATACGCGTCAACATTGTAATGAGTTAGTACCAGAAATGTATTTAGTAGGAACGATCTTCAACGATGCTCACAATGGTGGTATAGCTTTAACAGCACAAGCTTGTGAAGAGAAAAACGTTGGAGGTAATACCAGTCTTTATGCTAGAAGATTTAGTGCTGCAGGTACGGTTTATCAAAATGAAGTACGTCCAGGGTTAAAGCCTCTTACCTATACGGTAACCGTTGAGCCAGATTATGTTTTATCGAGAGTAGATTTAATACCACACTATTATTCTGGGCCAACTGTAACGTTAACGCCTTCATCAGTTTCGGGTAATACCTACACGTATGATTTAACTGCTTTTAATAATACATATAACATAGCAGTTACAAATACCTATAATTTTAGTGTTGCAGTGTATGTATATCCTAAATGTGTTACACCAGCAAGTAGTGAGTATGCTATAAAGACAAATTTAGACTATATAGATTGGTATTATCATTATAAAGATTTAGCAACTCAACCTACAGTTACTGCAAATAAACAATTAACAGTTAGTTATAATACAGCTACAAGACCACAAATTACCTTAAGTAATTTATCAGGTTCTATTCAAGCGGCACAGCCAACTGAGAGTGCAGTAGTTCAAATGGCATCTATCGGTACCAGTACAGCGCCTTATACATGGATAGCAATACCAACAGTACCAGGAGTAACCATTACAGATATTTATGATATTGCTAACAGTACACCACTTACGGTTATACCGTATGCAGGTGGTGTGTGGGCACAAATAAGTACAACAGGTTTGGCGTCAAGTGCTACAGCAGATTATCGTGTAGATTTTTCTTACACTAATTGTACGCAAACAACTTTTGATGTAATAGGCGGTTGGGATTGTAGTGGATTTCCAACAGATCCTACAACATATCCATGTGGAATAGACAGCACAACGGTAACATTTATACCACAAATAGCAGAGTTAGAGATAGTATCAGTAAGTCAACCTACAGCACCATTCAATTTGTGCGATAATGTATTCTATCAGTTGGATGTAAATAATAAACAAGCAGGTAATGTAATATTAAACCAATTTGCTATAGATTTCCCTAATGGTATGACACCTCAAATAGCAACTGTAGAAATAGAGTATCCTAAAAATTCAGGTGTATGGGAA
>JAWKNX010000039.1:0-2750 GCA_041391465.1 Bdellovibrionales bacterium | reverse complement strand
AATGAAACAGCACTAATAATCCCCGAAACTATGCCTATAGGTCCAACACCTAGCTCTTCAGCCAACTCAGAGTCTGCAGCTAAAGTTACATGCTCGCGCATAGACTCAAGACTATTAAGTGCGGCACTTAGTTTGCCCAGCTCTTCAGGATTCATAAAATGACTCCCTAGCGTAGTTACAATAGATATTGCTGCCTTTACTTCACCAGCATCGTATCGAAATTGTTTTGCACGAGACTTTGCATCTTCCTTCTCTCCATCATGACTTTCTTTTAAAGTTGCTTCTTGTATTTCCTTAATAAGATCTACAACAGGGTCAGTTAGTTCCTTAACTTCATTCTTCTTATCTGTATCTGAACTCTCTTCTGGCTTCTCTTTTGAACTAGCTTTCTTTGCAGCTTCAACAATCTTCTTAACTCTCTTCTTTGTTTCAGGAGAAGCTTTTTCTAATAAGGCATCTACTGTTTCTGGGGGTGTCAGAACCCAAATTGGAAAATTTGGCGCATGCTCAGAGAATTTTCCACCTTCTACACTTACTTGCTTTTTAACCTCATCTACATATTCTTTATACCTCTTGTTATGCTTATAAAGCTCATGATGTAAGGCCAAAGCTCCTTCTTGCATTTCTCTAAAAGCAAATGAGTCTTCCTGAGATGGGGAATATTTCTTAAGATTGAAATACTCATAAATCTCTTTCCTCATACCTAAAGTAAAACTAACTCCAGATAAAACTAAACCAGGAACAGAAAAACGCATTGCTAATTTACTTGTTCCACCCAACAGGTAACTCCCACCACCTAAAAGTAAAGATCCTCCACCAGTTAGCTGTGTAGCAGTTTCAATTATTTTATCAGTACCCTCTGGCAGAAGTCTCAATGCTGGATTCAAAGGATTTGGATTAAGCCCATCACATAAATCCAAAAATCGATCACGATCTAGCATGCCAGGATGAGGGTTACATATTTGATCTTCCAATCTTTTAAGAGTCTCAGCTCTATCTGCAATACCTAAAGCACTGCTGTTAGATAACTGTGTTAATAAGGTGTTGATCGCATCAAAAGTTACTTTTGCATCTGAGTAGTCTGTATTCTGTAGGACAGTGCTTGGATATAAAGCTGAACAAACAGGACCATGAAGTATGACATGCTCATCTAAAGTATCTTTTTCATCTTCTGCAGAAACAATTCTTGAGAGAGGTGAAGATGAGATACCAAAAAGAACTGCTAAAGCAAGCAACGACCTTCTATCAATTTGCAATGGTACTTCATTAGAGTCAGGTTTTTTTTCACTCTTACGAACATTTTCAGGTAAGTGATCGAACATAATACAAGCCTCGAATAATCCAGTGTAATTTATAGCTTTATATATACCTTAGTCAAAGTTTATGTAATTTTTTCATACACAATATTTATAGCGCTTGTTATTACTTGCTTTTCCCCTCTTTCCTGAAGCAGTCTAACTATATTTCCAACTGAAGGCCTTATTGGTGTAATAAGATTAAATCTGGTAAATCTGGTACCCCATATCCCCCCAAACACCCTGAACTAACAAGCGAATCCCTCCCTAAGCAACTTATCCTAATTTTCTACGATTACTTAGTATGCCCCTAGCAAGAAAATACTTCGTATCCAAGAAGCCGTACCTGATAACTACCCGCATTAGGAGCGGTCTGCCACTGGTATGCACAGAATACATGAAGACTATTCTCTGGAGCGTGCTTGCACGTGCTCAGAGACTACACCCAGTAAAGCTTTGTCACTTCTTATATATGGTAAATCTCGATCTAAACTTTTCGGACAAATTCTGACTTATGTTGTTTCAGGCACTTCAGAAGATACCCGGTACCAGTCAGTCAGTCACCAGTCAGTTAAAGATTTATCTAGCATTACAGATTAAATTTTCTTTCTTTTTTCTAAACTTACAAAAGTGCTTCTTAGGAATATCTACAACAAAACAAGGCTCTATCTTACTCTCTCCCAACCCAATTGCTAATTTTAGAGGTAGAGAAGACTTGGATACAATATAAGTTGGATCTGAACCACTAATAGTTATGCTTATAATCTTTTTTGTCTGATTTTTTTCTGATTTTGAGCTAAGTTTCACTTTTGATATACCACTGAGCAGATTGTCTGAGGTGTTTGTATAATTCCAATTTGTTACTCTTCTTCTTGTATTTACAGTCCAACCAAGTGAAGTATCGTTTGAAAATTCACCACCTGGAATATCCGCTTCGATAATGCTTAAACCCTCAGAATCTTCAACAACAATATGTATTCCATGCTCCAAGGGATCAAAGTTATCTAATAGTTCACTATTAATTGTTGAAGCAGTTTTAAGAAAAACTTTTCCTATTTTACCATCATTAGATTGTTTTACTCCTCTTAACTTCAACTTAGTTTTTTTTCTCTTAAGAGAGAAGCAAGCCTTACATTCCGTGGCACCAGATTCAAATTGATATATTAAATCTCCTGTACACTCTTCACAACTGTCAGCACCCTCTTCACTTTGAAAACTATCAATTGGACAGTCAGTACATGATATTGAACCTGTATCTTCTGCAAAAGTGCCTGCTCTGCAACTTGTACAAGACGTTGAACCACTAGATTCCGTAAAAGTACCGACACTACAATTAGTACAAGAGGACGCACCTTCCGAAGAAAAAGTCCCAGGGACGCACTCGTCGCAAGAATCAGCACCAGAAGCGGATGAAAAACGACCTGCACTACAGTTTGTGCAAGCACTTGAACCCTG
>JAWKNX010000038.1:0-6056 GCA_041391465.1 Bdellovibrionales bacterium | reverse complement strand
GATTGGTTCTGGCGGTAGGGAACACGCGATAGTTCGTGAGTTGGAGAAGAGTTCAAAAACAACTGCAATCTATGTTTCCCCAGGTAGAGAGGCATTTTGCAGCGAAAAAACCAAAATCGCACATTTGCCAGGCGTGGAGCAGGTCGAAGAGTTTTGTAAAGCCAAACAAATTGATTTTGTTGTAATAGGCCCTGAGCAGCCCCTCGTTGATGGGTGGAGTGATCGATTGCGCAGAGCTGGAGTTCTCGTTGTAGGTCCGGGTGCCGATGGTGCGCGACTTGAAGGTTCGAAGGTTTACTCTAAAGAATTTATGAAAAAATATAATATTCCAACGGCCTCATTTGAAGTTGTTCAATCAGTGGCTGAGGTTGAAGCTGTAGTGGATCAATTTTCTCCTCCATATGTTTTAAAGGCCGATGGGTTAGCTGCTGGTAAGGGTGTCAGCATTAATAAAACAAAAGAAGAGCTTTTTATTTCGGCAAAAGAATTATTCGAAGATAAAAAATTTGGTGAAGCCGGAAGTTCAGCCGTATTGGAGCAGTTTCAACCCGGTTGGGAGTTGAGCTATATCGGCCTCACAAATGGAAAAACATTTTCGGCTTTGCCAATTTCACAGGATCACAAGCGACTCCAGGACGGAGATGAGGGCCCTAACACCGGAGGAATGGGCGTTGCTGGGCCGTTAAATATTTCATCGGACCTAAAATTGAAGATTGAGTCAGAAATCGTCCAGCGAACCTTGGTGGGCCTAAAGAGTGAATCTATCGATTACTTAGGAGTATTGTATATCGGACTGATGATCACAGAAAGTGGACCCAGGGTGATTGAATACAACGTCCGCTTTGGTGACCCCGAAACTCAAATCATTTTGCCTTTAACAGAAACCGATTGGGGAGAAACTTTTTTCAGTTTAGCGAAAGGGAAGCTCGGTGAATTGAAGCAGCGATCCGGGGCTGCCTGCTGTGTGGTATTGGCCTCTTCCGGGTATCCTGCCACAGCGGCAAAAAATGTGGAGATGCCAGTGGTTGAAAATCTATCGGCCATCAATATTTATTGCACACAGGCACTAAAAATTGAAGAAGATGAAATGGTGGACCGATGGTGGGCGTGTTCTAAATGCTCTTGGCCATAGAAAAAACATTGCCTAAAGCCATTGAGGCGTCCTACGAGGATTAGTAGAGATTGCGAAATGGCCAGGGTGCCAATATCGGACAGACATAGGAAAAAAGGTGTTATAGATGAACGTCGTTGAGCAAAAACTAATTGATCAAACGATTCAAATTCTGAAGTGTTTACGCCACCCAACTGAAACCATATGGGGTTGGGTTGTGATGCATTAAACCCTACTGCTGTTTTAAGGTTTTTTGATATTAGGGCCGCGAGACAACAAAAGCAGTAAGTGTTCTTGTTAGGGATCATGTCATTGGCGCGGGAGCTCGTCGAGTTTCACGAAAAGGCCTACGAGTTAATTTACCAGTTGATTTGGCCAGGCCATTGACAGTGATTTTGCCGGCAAAAGAAATCGTGCCCAGCGAAGTTCATGGTGGAACCCAATTTTAGGTCTTAGATGTTCTGACCACCCTTTTATTCGGGCCTTGATGCAGCAGTATGAAAAACCTGTCGTTTACACATCGGCTAACAAATCGGGGCAGCCCGTTGCGAGTAGTTATGAAGAAGTTGAGGCATTGGATTTGGATTTGTTTTACTGTTCCTTGGCAAGTGCCAAAGAGCAAGTGCCCTCGACTGTAATAAAAATTTGATACTCCCAACACTGTGAGCTTGTTGAGAGAAGGTGCAATTCGCAAGGAGCATCTTAAGGAGTTGTTAAGCGATTTATCTATTGCCCATAAACTATAAGAAAATCCTCAGGGTTAATTTAATTTTCAATTAACCCTGTTGCGTGATACAAAAAGTTGCAGATTCAGCTAATCGTCCTCACATCAACTAGAAGAATATCTTTAATCGCTTGAATACCTTCTCGGTTTTTTCAGAGTAGATCCGGTTTTGCTTATAAGTGATCGGTTCGCTGAACCACTGGCCGTAAACCTAAAAATGCCATAGTCGATAAAGGCTTCCACTTCAGAGCGGGTACCACTGAATTCAACCAAGTTAGAAGATTCTACTTTTTGAATTTGAATATATCGACCGGAAATTCCGAAATGCTTAATCAAATACAAAGTAAACTTTCCACCAAAGAATGCTGTTTTAAACTCTTCATCTGTCGGCGTACCATCGTCTTTTCGAAGGTATTGTCATCCATACTCTAAAAGTCAGGTTGGTGTTTTGCTGTGAGCTACCCAGGAGCCGCAAATTAAAAGCGAGCTCCGAACCATCATAGTCATCGCTGTTGTCCACCAAACGGCCAGAGATCCCAACTATAGTGGCAAAAGCTGATAGATGGTATTGAGAGGCCCGTTCACTGGTGTCGACAACAGTGGTTCCATCATCGGTTTCAAGGGTAAGATCACCTGTATCCATTCCTATTGAAAACTCAAAGGGATTGTCAGAGGTATTCATGGCGAGCCAATAATCCATCATACGGATACGCTCTTTTTGTGCTAACCAGTCGGTGAGTGTCCACCGGGTGCGTTCTTTTTTCTCTTGCTTTTTAACAACTACCTCATAGACGCCCTCTTGCGCTTGAGCAAGCTCTGAGATCGTAAAAAACAAAACGAGTAACCAAATAGGAAATAGTAATTTAGACATATTTAACTATCGGCATCTGGACTTTAGTCTTTTAGAGAATAATGCAATGTCGAAGACTTCGACAAAAAAACAAAAACGCCACTGAATGATGTCTCATTGAGTGGCGTTTTTCTGTGACAGTCTTTTTTATTGAGACGGCTATTGAGTCATCTCCGGTGGACGAAGACCCTTCTTTTTAATTTTTTCAACTAATGTTGTTCGGTTTAATCGAAGTAGAATCGCCGCTTGGTTTCGGTTCCAGCCGGTTTTTTCGAGTGCTTTTAAAATGAGTGCGTTTTCATAGTTTTCAATGGCGCCATTGAAATCCATCCCGTTTTCTGGAATTTCTAAATCTTTTGGATCGGTGGCAACCGCCGGCGATGATCCTCGGTATTTTTGCGGCAAATCGAGTAAATCGATCATTCCTTCGCCCTTTAAAATAGCGACTCGCTCAACGAGGTTTTCAAGCTCTCGAATGTTGCCGGGCCAGTTGTAATTGTAAAGTGCCTCGAGCGCCTCGTTTGTGACCCCCTGAATAGATCTCTCACGTTTCTTATTGTGGTTGTCCATAAAGTAATGAAATAGAAGCGGAATGTCGGCACGTCGCTCACGTAGGGCGGGTATTTGAAGGGGAATAACGTTCAGCCGATAGTAAAGGTCTTCACGAAATTGCCCTTCTTCAACGGATTTTTCCAGATTTGCGTTGGTTGCGGCAATCACTCTAACATTGGCTTTTAATGTTTTGGTGCTGCCGACGGGCTCAAATTCTCGCTCTTGCAAAACTCGAAGCAGCTTGACCTGTAATGTTGGCGACATATCGCCAATTTCATCTAAAAACAAGGTGCCACCATCAGCCATTTCAAAACGTCCAATGCGATTTGAAATAGCGCCAGTAAAAGCACCCTTTATATGTCCGAAAAGTTCGGACTCCAGTAACTCTGATGGTATTGCTCCACAGTTAATAGGTACAAACGGGCCATTGGAGCGAGAAGAGTTGTAGTGAATAGCTTTGGCGATAAGCTCTTTACCGGTACCGCTTTCACCAGTAATTAGAATTGTAGAGTCAGAATCAGCCACTCTCTCTACGAGATCTAATACTTCAAGAATGCCTTTGGACTGCCCAACAATGTTATCAAATTTATATTTTTCCTTTTAGTGCGGATTTGAGTTGTTGGTTTTCTTGCTCCAATTGCGAGTGCGATAGGGCTTTGTTAACGATAGATAAAATTTCGTCCAAGTTAAAAGGCTTAGTAATAAAATGATAGGCACCTTTTTGTGTGGCTTCGACGGCAATTTCAATAGAGCCAAAGCCCGTCAAAATGATGGCTTGGGTGGATGGGCTAGTCCCACGGATTTTTTGCATCAGTTCGATGCCATCCCCATCAGGTAGGCGAAGATCAATAAGTGCTAGGTCCACTTTGTGGTTACCTTGAACTAAGCTCTCTGCCTCGGTACCACAAGTGGCTGTTATGACTTGATATCCATTGCGCTCGAGTGATCTAAACAGAGCAGTTCGTAAGCTAGCATCATCATCAACAATCAATATTCGCGGCTTCTGCATGTGATTCCCTTCCTGGTATTTTCGACTCCCATTCTAGGAATCGCTGCTGGACTTTGAAAGAGGTGGCATTCGCCTAAAACCCTTACCCCTACTGCTTTTTATGATAGTGGTGGTGTTTTGTCGGTGTCAAATTTGCCCGTCAAAAACTTGTCTCTGGTCCCTCAAATCTAGACTGGATCAAGGAGAGTTTTACCGATGTCCCGGCCATGGGCTGGGTAAATATTTCTAACTTCCCACCATGTTGGTCAATGATTTGATGGGCAATGGTCAGTCCTAATCCGGTATGGTGGTTCACATCTTTAGTGGTAAAAAGCGGATTAATCAGTTGGCTGAGTAGACTTTTATTTACACCAGGTCCATTGTCGGAAATGGTTATTATGGCCATTTTTTTATCGGCCTGTGCTTCAATTCTAATTTGGCCATCAAAGTTCGGGTCTTGTTGCAGTCGCTCTTCAATGGCCTCAACAGAGTTTTGCAAAATATTTCGAATGGCCTGTATGAGTTGGTTTTCATCGCCTTTGACATTGAGGGAGCCTTTTGCAGGAACGAGTTCAATATTAATATTTTGATACTTCGTTTGTAGCTTAGAGAACTGGAGTGCCTTTTCTAGTACCTTATTAAGATCAAGATTATCGTCGATATCAAAATAGGTTTTCCTTGAAAAGCCCAATAGATTTTCAATAATCTCTTTGCACTTTAGGCCGGCTTGAATCATTGAGTCCACATCGGCAGTTTCGGGGGCGCCCTCTGGAAGGTCCATTTTAATGAGCTGAAGAAAGTTGAGCATTCCGCCCAAAGGGTTATTCAATTCGTGAGCGATACTGCTACTAATGGTTCCGAGCTCTGCAAGTTTAGAGGATTCAATGATTTGTCTTTCAAGCATTCTCTTCTTCGTTATGTCGTGAAAAATCAATACCTTCCGCTTCTCAAAAGTGTCCGGCAACTCAATGTCATGTTCTTGCGTTTGAAAGTATTCTTTGACCTCTCCATTTTGACTGGTGCGCTCCCATTCAAATGGCCCGGCCTTAATTAAATCTGCAAAGTCTTTATAATCTTGCGCGCCAAAAAAAACATAAAATGCATTTTGTCCCACATTGGCTTTTGTTCGGCGAAAGTTTTTGTCGGTGAAGGATTGATTTGTTTGAACGATATTATACTCACCATCGGTGATACAAATGGGATCGGCGATAGCATTGAAGGTTGTAACCCATTGGTTTCGCAGTTTTTCAGACAGCTCTTTTTTAGAAATTCTGTCAATAGCGATAGCAATAGTTTCTGATATTTGCTGTAGAAAGTCCTTCTCATCCTTAGTATACTTTTTGTCTTTTGAGCGCGCAAAATAGCAGTAGCCGATAAGATCCGAGTTTATATAAAGCGGAATGGACAAAAGTGCTTTCTGCTGCTTTGATTGTTTAATGTGCTCAATCAATTCTTTCTGATGGGAGAAGACCACCCGAATCCAAATGAGGTCGAATGCATCTGCTAGTGAATTGTTTAAAAGATTCTCCATGTTCGACAGTGAAGAGGCTCTGTTGAGTGAAATCAAAGCTTCGTGCATGGCTTGAATACGATGGTTGGTTACGACGAGTTTTTTCTTCGCTTTATTGAGGTTTTGCTCTCTTTTATTAATGCGCGATTCGAGGTCTCGTTTTAACTCGAGAAGTTTTGAGTTTTGATCGTTAAATAAAATATGTAAATTTTGTTGCTGTTCTCGTTGGTTGTGGTTTTCAAGCGCACCAAAAATGGCGCTCTCCAGTAGCTCGGGTTGACCCACTTTAATAACTTTAAAAATTTCGTTTTGCGCAAGAAA
>JAWKNX010000037.1:0-6365 GCA_041391465.1 Bdellovibrionales bacterium | reverse complement strand
CTGTGGGTCCAACGCAGTTAAAATAAGCAGCGATTGCCAAGGAATAGTGCCATTTTGAATGGCTACCGCACGGATGAGCACATCCGTATCCACAACAAGTTCCGGATTTTCATCGAGGACGGCGGTGATTAACTTTAAGCTGTTGTGAAGTGTTTCATGCACAGGTGTGTTGAATGGGTCAAAGTAGTCATTTTCAGAATCCCTTAATTGGGCCTCAAAACCACATATTGAAGAGGGAAGACAGTCCAGAAGAGTTTTGGTGACAGATTGTGCTTCTTCTAACAGCTCATAGGGACCCAACCGAGAGTTTTCAATAGCCTTCTCGGCATTAAAAATGGGTTGAATTAACAAGCCAGCAAGCGGGGAATCACCAGTTAGATCACGGAGCCTATCCTGAACCGAAGAGAGAGGGCTAAAATATTTCTTAGCTTTTTCATTTTTTGATGCATTTGCTGAATTGGACTTGCGATCATCACTTTGATGATCTGGATAATTGGAGGTTTTATTTTTAATTTCAGATGCCATTTCTTGATTGGTCATGAGCTGATTGTTGGCAATTGCCAAAGAAACCCCAATAACTGTCAGTAAAATAAGTTTAACATTATCCTTCAAAACTCTCTCCGATCACACTTTCAAGATTAAAGCTCTCACTGCTCATGGTAGCTGGCGAAATCTCCAGCTTTCGATATTGGATAAAACCTGATTCCCCGTGCATGGTCTGAACCTTGAGCCACTGATCCCCATTGTTGTCTTCCATATCTGAAATCACTAAAACGAACCGCTCTTCTTCTGGCCGCCACGCAGCAGAATAAAGCGTACTAACGACTTTCGATGTGGTGGAGCTGAATAAATGAATTCGAGCTTGGCTCAAATTGGGTTTTAAACGAGCAATCTTAGGTTCATCATACATCCGGGCTACAATATTGCCTGGAATATAATATCGGTTTTGCGCACAGAACTGGCCTCGTATCGAATTGGAAGTATCAATACTTTCTTTAACCAAAGGTCGATACATCCAGGCGAAGTCCTGAGTCGGGATCCCCGTATTCGCATATTGGAACTTAACCCATGTTCTATCGTGATTATAATCAACGACGGGATACCGTCCGTTAAACTGGACAAAAGGGGCTTTAGCTTTTGGATTTAGGAATTTACTTTCAACCACTGATGACTGTTCTTGTTCCCATCTTCCTGCGCAGTTGTGAACAAAATTAGGGTTTTGAGACAAAAAATCAGGGCGACAAGTGTCGCCGATAGATTCCGGTGAAGTTCGAACATTTACAGAGTCTTTGTTATCTTTTAGCGTAATATAAATGGAGTCAAAGTGCTGAGCCAATAAGTCATATTTAGGAAGCTCAATCTCTGCGTACTCCACTCCAGTCAGGGGGTCTTTGATTCTGTCGTTCACTTTCAGGCGAATTAAACTCATATTGGGCGGAGTATCTAAATAGCCGCACATAGTAGACTCACCTTTGGCGTTGATCGGGGTCGGAGCGTAGTACAAGGGGGTTTTTTTCGAAGTCATCAAGTAATTTGCTTCGTACCCTAAATGGGTCAATGGCCTCTCGTAGGGATTGTTTTCACTTCGAGCTCTCGCAATGACTTTTTTAATATAGAAGTTTCTTTCTGGAGTTACTTCTTGAATTTGGGGAGCCAAGAATATTCTGCGAAAATTGTAAACGATTTCTAAAAACGCTTTATATTCATCGGAGTCCGGGTGCAATCCTTTATGATAAAGGCTGGTGTTGTATTTAATAATAGAATTGAGAGTTTTTTGAACGCGGTATCGTGCGCATTTCGAGTTGCAATTCGACAAACAGATTCGTTAAGTATGTTGCCTTGATTGTAACCGGCCCACGCAGCGGAAATTAAGTTGCCGTATATTTGTTTTGTCGTGTTTGGTTGATGTCTTCGCATCCATCCTTTTTGAGTTTCTGAGTAGAAGTCTTCATAAAAAGGATTGTCATAGAAATCAAAAGAGGGGTTCGCCGCTGAACAATTATAAGATTTAAACCGATTACGCAAACCAACAAAACCTCCGGCACCATCACTGTCCCATAGAAATTTTATCCCAGCTACAATCGTTCGCTTTAAATCGAAGGCATATTCAGGTTGAATAAATCGTCGGTGGTGCATGATGTTGAACTGCATAAAACCAAAATCATGGTAATCAGTGGAGGTAAGAACTTTGCTGAGCGATGATTCATCGTTAATCAATTCACAGTCTGGAGCCAATACATTATAGGGGTTTCTATAGGCTTGGCCCATATGTTTAATATAAGTACCATTGGGTTTATAGACCTGCATTCCGTTGAGGTTCGGGTTACAAGTTTCACCCGAAGATTGAATAAAGTGATTCAGTTTGCTTTCATGATGAGGAGTCGCCAACGCAGTCACAAGCCAGGTATAATATGTGAAGTTCTTGTTTGGATCATTGGGGAGGTAAGGGTTTTCCTCGGGGTCTTCAGTATAACTTCTTAGGGCTTCGTCGGCTGCATAGATAATATATCGAAATACTGTTGGAAAATACTCTACGGCATCAATCGACAAGTCGCCCTTTCTATCGGGGCCGATAACTTCAACTTCTGGGGCAAGAGAAAGATAGTACTCTTCTTCAAACAAATACTGAGTGTTGAATTGGCTGAAAAGGTTTTTTTCTCTATCTCTCTCTGTGAGTGGTTGCCTTTGAAACATAAAACCTTCCAGCTCTTTAACGTAGTCGGAAGAGGGCTCTACCTCGCCTGAGTTGTAGGGTCCGGACCGCAAAGGCACACCATATAGATCTGTATATAGACCATTGACCTGGTTCAATCGACGATCCCAAAGATCTTGAATCACCGTGGGTTCAAAAATCCGCTGTCTCAATTGAGCCTCATAAGGCTCCTGCGCAAAAGCGGATGAAGCTGTTCCTAGGTGGACTAAAAACCAACCAAACCTCAAAAGAAATGATTTTTTCAATTTCATAAATAATTCCTCTCAGGCATTAAGAGCAAGTCCCTTGCCAACGCAAAAGGCTTTCGAAAAGGCCCAATTAAGACTTAAATTGGACCTAAGAATCAACCTGCTGAGACTCATAAGAATTCCCGTTTTTTGCAATGACAATTCTCGCGTTATTTTTGAAAGGCTTTCAAGACTTGCCGGTGAACTACGCAGAAGCCTTATTTAAGACAATAATTTTTTTAGAGCCGGCCCCTGGATACAAACGACCGAGGACTGGGGGGTCGCATTTCCCCCCATTGGCCAATGACTTGTGAGGGAGTTCATATCTTTACTCGCCTCTCCTGGGTGCTGCACCGAAAGGAATAGGGACTCTCCATCGGGCGCAAAACAAAGGCCTGTGAGCTCAGATTCAACCGGCCCGGAAGCCACACGAAAAACTCGTCCCGCATCGGAGCCACTCATCGGAATATAAAACAGGCTGTTGTTTTTAAAACTATTATAAGGAGCCTTTCCCAAAGCGTTGGGCGAAATGTCACAGGCCATCCACAAGTTGCCCTTTCGATCAAAAGCTAAATTATCAGGGCAGGAAAAGCCGTTTTCTTCTCCGCCAGCCAAAAAAGTTTTGAATGTATAGCGATCACTGGCGTGGTCATTATTTTGGGGTTCGAATTTGACAATAGAACCATGGAAGTTACCTTTGGCTTTATTGTTTGTCAGTGTGACGTATACATGCCCAGTTTCCGGGTGAATTTCAATATCTTCGGGCCGATCTTGAGGGGTCCCACCAACAAGTTTCGCGGCTTCGCGACAGCGAATCAAAACCTCGGTTTGGTCTTTAAAGTTTTTTTGCAAGAGTAAGTTTTTCTTCCAACTCAGACTGACCCATTCACCTTTTTCAGTATTTGCGACAAACAGCTCTCCTTGATCCAAGCTGTTGGGTCGATCACTGATAAATTTATATATGCACTCATTGGCTTTATCATCGCCTGAGTAAACGACAACCCGACCGTCAGGTAATGAGTGAACCGTTGCCGATTCATGGGCAAATCGACCAAGTGCCGTTAGCTTTTTTTGGGTTTTATTGACAGGGTCAACTTCAACCACCCATCCATAGTGTTCAGGTGGATTGTTGTAATATTGTCGCCAACTCGCATCTTGGGCAGTAGGACTTTTCATTTGGCGTTGGCCATTTTTGAATTCCACTTCACCATAAAAGTTGTCGTAATTCTCTTCACAAGTAAGAAAAGTGCCCCAAGGAGTTTGGCCGCCAGCGCAGTTGGCTAAAGTGCCCATAGCCACCGTTGAATTCACAATAGGTCGATCAGCAATTAATGGAATCTGGGTGTGTCCAGTGATTCGCTGGTTTTTTGCAGACCCTTTTAAATATTCCCAATGCCCTGATTTATTTTTTTTTACATGCAAAATACTGCCACCCACTTGATAGAGCTCGTGATCCACTTGCTTTTTGGTGGGTTTTAAATCGCTGTATCTGGAGTTGAACCCAGTTACAAACAATCGAGTGTAATACTCGTGGTTCACCCACAGATATCCTTCGTAGGCTCTATTTTTTATAGGGAGGTAGCTGATAAAATCATTGTTACACCCAAACTTCAAACCATTGCCAAGGTCCGCCTGCTCACTGACAAGTATCTTGTAGTTGAAACCTTTGGCGAGCATAAATTCGTCAGCATTCATTGGTTCTAGCGGGCTAAAGGGCAGGGCCGATCCGTTAGGACGATATTGACTGCATCCGGTTATTCCTGCCAAAGCCAGGCCAGATATTCCCATAAAGCAAAGGAATTCCCGTCGTTTTAAGTCGCATTCTGTAAATTGAGGAGGAGTCATAGCTAGGGTTTAGCCAAAACAATTTATTGTGTCTATTTAGAATTTCATTTGCTGGATTTATAGGTTTTAGACTGAAATATCCGTAGGTCTTTTAAGTAGCATATCGTAGACTTCGTGTGCGAACTCTTCTCGCAGCGAGTCTTCAAATTGAACGGGCAGGTTTCCAGCAGATTTAAGTTCGGACATATAGACCTCGACCACATGGGCTACAAACTCATCTTCTGAGTCAAATGGAGCGTTATCGTCCTCTAAGCTAGCGGAAAAGATCAAAAATAACGGGTCGATGGCCTTCAACTGCATACAGATAAAAATCCTTTCAATGGGATTTATCGGAAAAGTTTAATGTGTTTTAATGTCGAAGTGTTATTTTATGTAAAAACTCCACGGCGGTCTGGATAAGTGAAAGCAATTAATGAGCGGGAATTGGACCTTTTGCTAGATGACATCAATGGTATGGCAGGGGCTCGACTTACAGATGTTAGAGTTTGCGATGAACAATTGTATCTGATTTTTTTTGAGTTGGTGCAGCGAAAGCTCATTGTCATTGATATGAATGGCAAAAAACTCATCATTGCCCGAATCGACGAAAAATCTCGAAATGATAAAAAGCAAAAAAAGCCCATCACACTGTTTTTGAAAAAGAATTTTTTAGGGCTGCAATTTCAGTGTGCCAAACGATTAAAGCAATTCGGACGGGTCGTGGAGTTGATGTTTGTCGATGAAAATGATCAAATATCGACGATTCAAGTTCGACTTTTTCCTGCCGGTAAAAATGTTATTGCCACCCATGCTAACGGAAAGACAGTCAGCTTAAATAAAGTGGCGCCACTTGAAGTTCTTGATTCTGATAAAAATGAATTCAAAGCGCGAGAAGTCGCTGAAATCATAAATGCTTGGGAAACAGAAAAACCATCGCATAAAAAATCAAGCGGCCCGCCGGATCCGGAAAAAGTAATTAAAAAATTGAAGAAATCCATCGAAAAAATACAACAGGGTTTGGGGGAACTCATGCCGTGGATGGAATTGGGAGAATGGCTCAAGGTAAACGGTCATTTGGATGTTCCGGAGGAGTATTTGCCAATGGTGGATAAGAAATTGTCTTTAGGAGAAAATATAAACCGGGCTTTTCAAATGCAAGATAAGCAAACGAGAAAACATGAGGGTGCGTTAGAGCGGGTTAAAGACTTAGAGGCGGAGATTGAAAAAGTCATAAATAATCCAGCAGTTTTACAAGAACAAAAACCAGGTAAGAGGTCGCCTAACCTTATGGATGTTTCTGGGGCGAAGGGAAAGAGAGTCCCACTCAAAGGCAATATCCCTGTTTTCGTTAATATTGGAAAGTCGGCAAAGGAAAACCTACAGCTAATACGTAAAGCAAAGCCTTGGCACATTTGGTTGCATTTGAGAGACTACCCTGGGGCACACGCAATTATGGAACTGGAAAAAAAAGCCAGTGTTGATGATCAACTCCTATTGGATGCCGCCAAAGAGTTGATTCAATTTCAATTTCGAAAGCGCCTGCCGGACATCAAAGGGGAAAAATTCGATGTGGTTTGCGCAGAAATTAGACATGTTCGGCA
>JAWKNX010000036.1:0-6510 GCA_041391465.1 Bdellovibrionales bacterium | reverse complement strand
AATATCGACAGCTATTTTGACGTACTGGAATTGGTAAAAAATTGAAGGCCCTAAACTTATTATTTACCTATTTTGTTTTTCTCGGCTTCATATACATTATGTATATCGCGTTTTTTGAGCCGCGCGTATTGGACTCACCTTTCGGTTACAAAACGCCGTCCATTTTTTATGATTACAAGGGTGTAACTCATATTCATTCCGAAAGAAGTTCCGGCAGTGGCAGCATCGAAAAAATTGCCGAAGCGGCGAATAATGCTCAGTTGGATTTTATTTATATCACTGATTTAAATCCCTTTGAATTTCAAAATTTGAATGAAGAGGGCATTTATGGTCGCCTCCTGTTGTTTTCTGCCGGTGAATATTCTTATCTCGATGCAAAAGTCTTAAATTATCACAATTCAACATTCGAACACCTGCAGAGCTCAGGGAGAATTCAACTTGGGTTTTCCGATCTATTAGATTCTCCAGATCGATCGGAAAAATTCGGTCTTTTTATATTGTCCCACCCCTTTAAGCCCGGCTACCGCTGGAATGGAGATATCCCCGTCGGTTTTGATGGCATTGAAATCATCAACTTGAAAAGTCTGTGGCAACAATGGTTTGAAAAATCAAAAGCCAGTTTTATATTCACACTAGCTCTTTATCCGTTTAATTCTCGCTTGGCGCTAATACGCCTACTAGAGAGACCAAGAAAAAATTTGAAACTTTGGGATAGCCTTAATTCTAAAGATCGATATTCAATTGGAATGGTCGGCAATGATGCCGAGGCTCTTGCAAAACTATTTAACAATTATGCTATTGAACTCCCAAGTTACGAAAACATGTTCGGTATGGCCACAAACCATGTTTTGCTAAAAAGTGAGCTGACTGGAGATTTTCAAAGCGACAAAAAAAAGATTCAAACGGCACTATCTTTAGGACAATTCTATCTCAGTTTTGATTTTATAGCTAACCCTCGAGGTTTTTCTGCGTTCGTTCAAACTGATGGCCGAAAGGAACTTGCCATGGGCAAGGATCTAGACTTGGCTGCACCCAGTGAACTCGTTATTCAACTTCCAGAAAAACTCATCGCTCCTGTGAAGGTTACATTGATAAAGGATGGTGAAGTTTTTATGAGTTCTGATTCTGTTGTTACAAAAGTGAACCTAACAGTTCCTGGCACGTATAGAATTGAAGTTCAGGTGAGAGTGCCATTGCCTTTTCCCTGATCATGGTCGATGGCTCCCTTGGATATATACCAATCCATTTATTGTTAAATAATCTCTTTGAATTTATTCAACTTCTTCTTGTGGGATTTCGACAATTAGTCCGTCATAGCAGGCTAATTGGCACCCCAGTCGCTCTCTCAATTCAAAGTCTCTGTCTTCAGCCATTTCCTGTTCGACTTCATTTCTTGGAGGTAATTCTTTTATTTCAGATTTAACAATAACCCGACATGTTCCGCAGGTTGCATTGCCGCCACACGAATGATTCAGAGGAATTTTGTTTTTCAAAGTCAATTCAAGGACTGATTGATTCTCTTCGCAATTGAATGTTCCAATACCTTCAAAGCAAATTTTCAAATTTCAACTCCGCATTAGCCAGTTTTTTATCAATCACAAACAGTTTAAATTAAAAACGCCGCTCATATGACCATTTTGACCGTTGATGTGTAGCATTTTCATTGATCTTATCTGCCTCTTCCAGTAGTTCTGTTATCTATGAAATTTATAGCATTTGACCTGGAAACGACAGGTTTTATACCTGGAGTTGACCGTATTGTTGAAATCGGTGCTGTTCGTTTTGTTGACGAGCAAGTGGAAGCTGTTTTTTCGACACTTGTTGATCCACAAATTTCGATTCCGAAAGCCGCTACGGAAGTCAACGGTATAACGGATGACATGGTCGCTGATAAACCAACGATTGATCGGCTTCTGGACCCTTTTGCTGAGTTTGGTGCTGACAGCGTTATTGTCGCCCACAACGCTGGATTTGATGTCCCATTTTTAACGTCTGAAATTGAAAAATTTGAAACGTCGGCACCTAAAGGCCTAGTTCTAGATACCTTATCATTAGCTCGTAAAGTTTATCCTGGATTGCCCAACTATAAATTGGGTACACTTGTGCACCATTTGGGAATTCCAACAACTAATTTTCACCGTGCTGAAGAAGATGCCAGCTATTGTGGAAAGCTCTTTTTTCAAATGATGACTAAAATGACCGGCACTAATCAAATGCCGCCGCTGGATAATCTTATTCAATTAACTGGGAAACCCGAAATGCGTTTTCCTCAAATTTCAAAGCAGCCCAAACAATTAGATATGTTCGATCTTATTTAATTTCGAACGCTTAACTATTGAGCTTTTCAATACCGTTAATTGATTTTTTGCAAATTGCCTTCTTGCGTTAACTGGTAATGTTTTCTTCCGTTC
Organism: Bdellovibrionales bacterium; assembly: GCA_041391465.1. Classification (GTDB taxonomy): domain Bacteria; phylum Bdellovibrionota; class Bdellovibrionia; order Bdellovibrionales; family UBA1609; genus UBA1609. The sequence continues at coordinate 4,099 of JAWKNX010000036.1, read as the reverse complement.
ATTTTAAGAATAATACCTTTGCCATTTTCAGTGAGGTTTCATATCCAAGACCCTGCTTAAGGTTCTGGGGGGGATATGCAAGCAGATGTGTTTAGCATTAGCCGTAAAGGCGTGCTTACGTTGGGGGAAGTGCAACAGATTATTCCAGTTGTTAGAAAAATCACGCAACAGATTAAAGAGGACATCGACTCGCTCATGCAAAAGCTGGAGGCTCTCAATGGCCAGCCACTGAAAGCGGCTCAAATGGAATCAGAGATCAATTTAAAAATGGACGAGTGGAACTCTAAGATTTCTCGTTTGGGAGGTATTGCCAAGGGCTTATGGCTCGTAGACTTCGATAGTGGCGATGGCTTCTATTGTTGGCAATATCCTGAAAAAGAACTGCTTTATTGGCATGCCTATGCCGAGGGGTTCGATGGTCGGGTGCCGATCCAGCAAAAAATTAGAGTGGATCATCACTATTAATTATCATTGGCCACTCTGTTTGCACTCTAAGTTTTGATTTGATAAAAGAGCGATCTATGAAAATAAGTCTCGCACAAATTAACTCTTGTTTAGGCCAGTTCGATTACAATACGCGCCAAATGATTCGATATGCACAAAAAGCCGCCAATAATGGCAGTGACCTGGTTATTTTTCCAGAATGTAGCCTATTTGGCTATCACCCGGTGGACTTGCTCGAACGGCAATCGGTCGTCGAAGCACAATTGAAACACCTTGAATATCTCGCAAAAAAACTTCCGCATGATATAGGAGTTTTCGTAGGTGCCATCACAGAATTCAAAAAGCCCGGCAAAAATTATTTTAACTCTGCCGTTTTTATCCATAAGAATAAGATATCTAGAGTTTTTCCAAAACAACTCTTGCCCACTTATGATGTATTTGATGAAGCCAGACACATTGAACCGGGTGATACCTCGAAAAATATTTTTCGATTTAAAAATTTTCGAATTCTTGTGACTGTTTGTGAGGACATTTGGGCTTGGACCTTGCCTGGTGAACAAGAAAAATCTCGCTATCAAACCAACCCGATACAATCAATTAAAGACAAAAATATTGATTTAATAGTAAACCTCAGTGCATCTCCATTTCACACCAAAAAATTTAAACAGAGGCAGTTTGTTACAGATAAGTGCGTAAAACACATCAAAGCTCCCATGGCCTACGTTAATATGGTGGGTGCGCAAGATGAGTTGGTTTATGATGGCGGCAGCTTTGCTTTGGATAAAAAAGGAAACATTGTTGCGCAGGCAAAACGATTTAAAGAAGATCTTGTCAGCTTTTCTATTGAGAGCAAAACTAAAAAAGTTTTTCCGGGGCAAAAAAGGATCATTCGTGAAAACAAGGTCAGCGACCAAAGACAGGCCATCGTTTTGGGAATTCGAGATTTTGTTACAAAGACTGGCCTCAAAAAAGTACATCTCGGTTTAAGCGGTGGTATTGACTCGGCCTTAGTAGCTGTGCTCGCAGCTGAAGCTGTGGGGGGTAAAAATTTAACCTGTATTGCGTTGCCTTCTCCGTTTAATATTAAAAAATCTCAAACCACGGCAAAACAGCTCGCTGAAAATATCGGAGCCCATTTTATTGAAATTCCCATTTCAAAAATTTACGAATCCGAATTGCAGGTTTTAGAAGATGCTTTCGGCCCAATGAATTTTAGTGTTGTTCACGAAAATTTGCAGGCGAGAACGCGCGGCCTGTTGTTGATGGCTTATTCTAATAAGGAAAATAGTTTGCTATTGAATACTTCTAATAAAAGTGAATTTGCCATGGGTTACTCCACCCTTTATGGAGACCAATGTGGGGGCATTTGTCCTATAGGGGATTTGCTCAAAACTGAAGTCAATGCCATGGCACGTGAAATCAATCGAGAAAGAAACTTAATACCTCACTTTATTCTGGATCGGCCTCCGAGTGCCGAGCTAAGAAAAGGGCAAACGGACCAAGATACTCTGCCCGATTACGAAATTTTAGATAAGGCAGTCACTAAGCTCGTCGTCGAATTGAAAAAACCTAGGAATGAAATTGAACAACAGGTTTTAAACGCAATGATGAAGTCAGAATTTAAAAGATGGCAGGCACCACCGATCATTAAGGTTTCTGATCATGCATTTGGCCGAGGACGTCGCCTACCTGTGGCTCACAGGGCATTTTACTAAACATCAAGCGACTTCATTATACTATTCATCTGTATGCCAAAGAACACCACAATAGCGATCAAAATGACGATGATAATTAAATATCGAAAGTAATCTCCGATACCCAAATCTAACGAATCGTCTTCAACTTCTACCGATTTATATTTTTTGGTGACTTGAATTCTGGCATTGGCTTTTTTTCTTTCTCGACCAGGGATTGTCGATTTCGATGTAGACGCTGGAAAACGAGTCTCTTGTTCGACTCCATTATAATTATCAAAATTACCACTGCCTCTAACACCTGTTCGGCTTACGGGAATTTGTCGAGAACGATTTGAGGCTGTGTCCCCAAAGTCTGTTGTACCGAACCCATCGTCTTTGACTGCGGTACCTACTCTTGCTCGGTCGATTCTGCCTGGGCGACCGCGACTAAATCCAGCTTCAAAAAGCTGTGAACTGTTTTGCGAAGAACCTCCTCGACTCGCACCAACTCCAGCAGCTATTCGGCCATAACCGCCGCCATCTCTTGTGCCGGCAACCACAGGAGGTGATTGATTAGGTTGAGAGTTGGGACCACCGTTGTTACCTACCGAAGAGCTACCTCCACCAGTACCATCACCACCCGGACCATAGCCTCCAGTGCCGTCACCACCAGGGCCATAACCGCCCGTTCCGTCACCGCCCGGACCATAGCCTCCAGTGCCGTCACCACCAGGGCCATAACCGCCCGTTCCGTCACCGCCCGGACCATAGCCGCCTGTTCCGTCATATGGATTTCCTGGTCCAGGATTGTAGTTGGATGCATAACTTCCATCACCATAGTCAAAGTTTTGAAAGCTACAGCCTTGAGGGCCTTGAGCGGCGCCTTGTTGTGGAAGTTGTCCGGTTTTCAAAAGGCATCCGATATAAGACTCTTCACTGCCAAAATAATTAAATGAGTAGTTAGAAAATGCTGTCGTGAATTGATAAATTGCTGTCATGAAAATCCCAATGACTACAACTAGCAAAAGTAAAAACTCAATCACTGACTGTCCAGAATTTCCAATGCTATTTTTTGGCCTTTGTTTACGCAAAGGCTTACAAATCTTTCGATCTGTATTATAATTTGTAGATAGCAATAATGGAGTCATAGCAAATGACATATCGGCAGAAAATTTGTCTCACAATAGGAATTATTTCTCTTGTGTCAATGTATTCGATCTCAGGTCTAACAATTTCTCTGTCAAATAAACGCAACGATGGTGTCGACCCCATATTGGGAAAAAAGCAAACTTACAGACCCTTGTCTGCCTATAAGTCTCCTGAACCTCCGCCCGTTAATAAAGTTTCTGAACTCCCTAAAGAACGGCAGAACCATTTAATAAAATTAAAAAAGAGACATGAATCCCAACCAGAAAATATCGAAATTTTAAAAGCGTTGGGGAAGCAACTTCATAAAAATAAACTTTTTGAGAGTTGTAAAGACACTCTTTTGCCTTATTTAAATGAGTTGGACCAGAGCACAAAATCCATTCTCGTCAAGTGCCTGGAAAAACGACTTGATCATCGCAATCAAGCTAAGGTTCTTGAAAACATGCTGATCTATGAGCCGAAGAACTATCGACTTTACACTATCGCCGGAGATATTTTTTATATTTTGCGAGACGCAGAAAAAGCTATCACCCACTATCGCAAAGCCATTTCGTTGAACCCTAAATATGTTGCCCCTTATAAGCGACTTCTAGAGCTTTTTAAAGAGACTGAAAATACATATGAGCAACGTCAACTGCTGACAGAAATGGTCAAATCTATGGGTGAGCAGCCAGTGTTCCTTACCGATCTTTGTCGGCTGTATTCGCTAGAGGCGTATTTTGATCAAACCATTAGTGCCTGCCTTAAAGCTGTAAGGGCCAACCCTAAAATTGCTGATAACCATGTTCGGTTGGGCATAGCCTATAAGGAGTCTGGAAACTCTGATAAGG
>JAWKNX010000035.1:0-13447 GCA_041391465.1 Bdellovibrionales bacterium | reverse complement strand
GCTCGACGACAAACTGTTCTGCAAATGTGCATTTGTGAAGCTAACTGGTGGCCTCCGGGTAAAATAAAGTTTTTTAGCTCAGGGAGCTCTTGATCCCACTGGTCAATTTGCGTCTCAAGGCTTTCCGCCCAAGTCGGAGAAATGGGCTCCAATTTATTTTTGATTTTGTCATCGTCACAGGCCAAGTGACTGCCCATAGTAAAGAGCCAGTTTTGGATGGATTGGACCTGATTTTTAATGTTCTGCTTCTCGGTGTCGTCCATTGAGGAGCTCATCAAATTGCTTAAAAACAAACCAATATGGGAATTCAACTCGTCCAAAGTGCCGTAAGCTTTGAGCCGAGGATGGTATTTAGCCACTTTTTTGCCGCTAAACAGCGAAGATGTACCCGTGTCACCAGTTTTAGTGTAGATTCTCATGCGATCTCTCTTTTCGAACATCTTATAGGTAAAATTTTTGTTGTTCAACTGGAGTTCATGGGTTTCTGACCGCACCATTGGAGATTGTTTTGAAGCCGTTTTTTATGTCATTTCCACACTCAGGTGAACAAGTTCCCCCAGAAGCATCATGGCTAAATGGATTGAACGAAGTCGTATTAATGCGGGACGTAGACCGGTATGTAGACCGCCTTTACGAACCGGTGGTTCAAAAGTTAGGTTTTCCAATTGTTAAAAGTCCATGGCACCGATACGCGGTTGATTTAAATCGCTACCCTGAAGATGTAGATCCGTCGACAATCAAAGATTACCCTCAAGTGGAAAGAGCCCAACATTTTGCCTCGGGAATTCATTGGCGTGAGACAACTCAAATGGAAGTTTTGATGCGTGAACCGATGACATTGGAAACCCATCAGCAGTTGATCGAAAAGTACTATTGGCCGTTTCATAACGGAATAAAACAACAAATTGAACAGTTCAAAATGCAAGGAGCTAAAAACGTATTTCATATAGATGCGCACTCCATGCCTTCACGGGGCACCGAGAAGCATCCGGACCCGGGACAAGATCGGGCTGAAGTTGTAGTGAGTGATGTAAAAGGAACCAGTTGCTCTGAACGGTTCAAAGATTTAGTCATTTCAGCCTATGAATCCGTTGGTTTTCAAGTGGCATACAACTGGCCCTATATTGGTGGTCGCATCACAGAAATATATGGCGATCCGGCGCAAGGACAACACACGATCCAAGTGGAACTCAATCGTAAAATGTATATGAATGAAGAGACCCGGCTATGGGAAGACGCCGCTGCGCCTGATTTCAGCAAGAGACTTTGTGAAGCCGTGGAAAAAATTTATCAGGAAATGGATGGAGTTATTTAAAATGATAAAATTGCAATTAGTTGTAGCATTAATTTTAAGTTCCCAATTGGCATATGCTGCTGAAAACAATTTTCGAGCCTGGGTGGACTGATATAGAAGTCGACCCTGCAGTAGCGGCAGCTCACGCGAAGTAACAGGCCGAAGAAAGTCAATTTCGATACAAAGAGGCATGGGGGGGATTTTTTTCCATCGGTAAAAGCTAATTTCTCCTTAAGTGGAAACGGAGTCCGCTGACTTTTCTCCGCGGGGAATTCCTGGTCTTTCAGGCCTTTTTGTCGATAGTCTAACAACGGCAAGCATTGGAAGTCGTGCAGCCGCTCTACCTAGGAGGTAAAAATGTGGGCAGGTGTCAATTTCAAGTGTGGCCGGAAGAGATGCTGTGAAAGCCGCCTATGACGAAACAGTCCACTTCGGAGTTTTGAGGTTTATTGAAAAAGCTGTTAATTGGTCTTTGTTAAAAAATGAAATCGAAGCTGTTGAACAGTCCTATAAAAGCCAAAAATCCTATGTGGACTTAACGCGAACGAAAGTGCGACGGGGTACGGCTAAAGCCTACGAGTTAGATCAAAATTTAGCGGATCTCTACAGTTATGAAACTCGATTGACCCAGTTGAAAGTCAAACAAAAACAGTATTTGCGAGATTTGTCCGAAACCTTACAGTGGAATTCGGATCAGTTGCAGTCCATTGATTTGCCTAAAATTAATCCGACGATCCCAACGACTGAAGAGGCCTTGTTGGAGATGGCGTTAGAATGACAGGCCCGATCTTCGACGGGCACAAGAGGGTGTCAGCTTGTCTCGAGCCAATAAGAATTTAGAGTTGGGCGATCATCTTCCTATATTGAGCTTACAGGCGTCATTTGGATACCAGGCCGAATCAGCCAGCGACTGGGGAGAGGATTTGTACTGACAACTCCTCGGTGTGGATGTTTTATCCATCCCCTTGTTTTCTGGATTGTCAGGTTGAATAATTATCGGCCAATAACCGCGCTGTTCAATCCGCAGAATTGGATCTGGAAAGAATTCGTAGAAAAGTCAAAACAGATGTAGTGAATCGCTCTGGATCAACATTTAACGGCACAAAAACTCTTTACACAAGCACAGCGCTGGAAGGAATCGGCGGATAAAGCCTTTCGTGGTGGTGATAGAAACTTTAAAAATGGTACATTGGGAATGTACAGGTCTTGCACCGTGGCACAAAGAGAGAGAGCAGCATTAGGTTTTATAGAGGCGCAAAAGTCATCACCAGATGGCTGCAGCGCAACTTTATGCAATGGCTGGAAAAAATCCCATGGAACTTTATAGGTAGTGCCGATGAATGAATTTTTAAACTCGATAAAAACATTGTATCGAAATCCTTTTCGGTCTGGATCTATGTACTTGGCCTAGTGATGGTGTATTGGACTCAAAAGTAGCTCATCGTGTGGGCCTTAAATACGATTTAGTCAGTTGGTCACAGCCAGTAAAACAACTCAATGATTATATCCACAACTACCGCATCGGACATGGGTTGGGTGAATTGTTAGGATACGCTCTGGGAACTTATACTTTTGCCAGTTGTTATTGTTGCTGTTGCGTTCGGTGTGGCTATTTATCTTTGGTGGGTTTTTAAAAAAGAAGTACCCAAAGGCCTGGAACAAAATCTTTAAAAGCCGATCTCGGTGAAATTGGCGGTGGTTGTCGTTTTGGTGATAGGTTTTCTGTCTGCCATAGGAACCATCATTGAATCCAAATACCAAGACCGTGGCGGCCGGAAAACCCGTCTATCACAGTTGGTGGATGTACGGAACGCTGTTGGTGCTCAGTGTTCAGTTGATCGCCGTAATGGTGGATCGGTGGCCGTGGAAAATGCGCCACACTGGATTTATTCTAGCTCATATCGGAATTTTGGTCACAATATACGGTTCTATTTTAACACGTTTTTTTGGTATTGATGGAAGCATGGCCATTCCGATAGGAGAAAAAACTCGATTTGTGATTATGCCCTCACCGACGTAAAAGTACTTTCTTCGTTTGATGGAGAGAGATACTCGCAACTCTATTACGATCGAGTGGATTTTTATAAAAACCCTCCGACGGAAAAAAAGCCTTATATAGTGCGGTTCTCCGACAAAGAAATGAAGATCATTGATTTTATCCCCTATGCCACCTGAGAGGCTAAATTAGTTGAATCCGAAGATGCGCAAGATCGAGCCGCTGTCCGCTACCAGATCGAGGGGAGTCGAGCCAATGTTTCCAAATGGATTCAATTGAACCGTAGAACTATGGAAACCTCGCAGCCATTTGGGCCACTCACGGTGACGCTCACTGAATATCCCCACATGAAATTCGAAAAAGGCAATGAATTGTTGTTTTACCCGGTTTCTTCGGACCGATTGGGCTTCAAAGTCTATTCAGATCGATTGAAAAGCGTCGTCAAAGAAGGCACCGTAAAAGTAGTGATGTGTTTGAACTGGGTTTTATGGATTTTAAAATTCGGTTGATCAATTACTTTCAAAATAGCACAGAAAAGTCAGTTATATGACTATGCAGAGGAAGTCAGACCTCACTCAGGAAGCCGTTCTCGTCGAATATGACGGCAAAGACAGTGGACGGGTAGCAAGCTTTGCTGAAGTTTTTTGATGAGGAGAGAATGCTCGTTCTGACCTATGGTAACACCTATATGCCCATTGATGTGGAAATTGAGTTGGTCGAATTTAAAAGTCGGACGCTATCCCGGGACGAATCGAGCCGCGACCTATGCCAGTGATGTGCGAGTTAAGGAATTGGGAGACGTGAACATCTCGATGAATGAGCCGCTAAAACACAAAGAATTTTATTTTTACCAGGCGAGCTTTCAATCCGATGAAAGTGGAAACCCCACGACTTCTATTTTGTCGGTCAATAATGACCCTGGTCGATTTTTAAAGTATTTAGGTAGTTTGTTAATCACGATTGGCTCTCTATGGTTGTTCTACCTAAAAAAATTCAAGGCCCGTAAAAAACACGTGGCAATCTAAACCCAACGGAGGTGGTTTATGTTTCGTCGAGCACTGTTTCTACTTTTGATTTTAGTGGCTCCTGGGTGGGCTCATGCAGTGGATTCCCTGGGTAAAATTCCAGTTCAGGATTTAGGGCGGATTAAGCCGTTTGAGTCGTTTGCGCGAGAATCATTACAGCTGTTGTATGGAAAACAGACTTATAAATTACATCAAAAGACCTCAGACGGTGATGAAATCACTGTGGGCCGAGAAGCTGACGAAGTCATTTTTACGATGATGTTTCTTCCAGAAGTTTGGGCGGAACAGAATATAATCGTGATCGACAATCGAAGCTTAAAACAGGCTTTGCAGGTGGATCCGGAGCAAAAATATTTTAATTTCTCCGCCTTGATTACCAATCCGCGAGTCGGTCTTTTAGTGCGGGAACTCGAGGGGCGAGTGTCTCGAAAAGAGCAGCTCGATGGCTTTAGTAGAGCGGTACAAAACCTGAACAATCAATTGACTCTTATGAATGCCATCATGGCGCAAAGAGCTGTCCAAGTTGTGCCGCCTCCAGAGGGCAGCGAAAGTGATCGTTGGCTTTCGGTGGCGGAGTTGAACGACGAAGACAAAGAAGCCTTCACGAATATTTTTATGACGGTGGCAAAAAACACTCCTAAAGAGCCGGGCAAAAAGTTTTCAAAAGAGGGAAACCAGGAAGTTCTTAAGTCGGTGATGGCCTTTGTTGAGCATGTAAAAGCAAAGCATGGAGAGTACTACCCCTCAGGTGAAATTAAAGCCGAGCTTTGGCTGCATGGGTTCCAGCCATTTCTATGGGCTTGGGTTTTGTATTTGATAGGAGCGTTTTTACTATTGTTCGCATGGATGGGAGAAAATAAAAAAATTCTATTTATCGGGCTGGGGAATTTCTATTGTTGCTCTCTTTGCTTCACGCGGTGGGTTTTTTGGTTCGCGTCTACATCGTAAAGCGTCCACCTGTATCCAATATGTATGAAACCGTGGTTTGGGCCCCATTTGGCACGGTTTTGTTCGCAATGATATTGGAGTATATATATAAGAAAAGAATTATCTTATTAGCGGCCAATGTGGTGGCGGTTCTTTGTTTAATTTTGGCCAGCTTGGCTCCGACCGTATTAGACCCGTCTTTGCAGCCCTTGGAGCCTGTTTTAAGAAGTACGTTTTGGCTTTTGACCCACGTATTAATGATCGTGATCAGCTATGGCGCTTTTTCTTAGCATGGGCCATTGGTAACTTTGTGGTTACAGCGGCTTTTATTGATGAAAATAAATATAAAAAACATATCAAAGATGGGGCCTTTGCCATCTATAGAGCCAACCAAATCGGAACAGTACTCCTGTTTGCCGGGATTATTCTCGGAGGAATCTGGGCCGACTATTCTTGGGGTCGATTTTGGGGATGGGACCCTAAAGAAACATGGGCGCTCATTGCCTTTTTAGGCTATGTGGCGGTATTGCATGGTCGAATTGCGGGTTGGATCAAAGATTTTGGTATGGCAGCCACATCAGTGGTTGCGTTTTCTCTAGTGATTATGGCTTGGTATGGAGTGAATTACGTTCTCGGCGCAGGGCTCCATTCCTATGGTTTCGGAGCTGGTGGAGTTGAATATGTGGCTTCATTTGTTGGCGTACAATTATTGTATATAGCGTTTGTAGCAAAGGTGCGTCAGAGTCGTCTCAACGAAAACGCCAAACCCAATTAATATTTAGAATTGAGATTCCATTCTTTGAATTATTTTTTTTATAGTTAAAAACCCGGCAAACCTGCCGGGTTTAGCTTTTTATTTAAGCAAAAAAAACTCTAATTGAGAACGTTCATTAACTACGACCAGTTTTGATAAATAATAAGCATTGAGCAATGGGAGTAAAAGCTCTGGAGCATGCTTAAGAAATTTTCATAGTGACCTGAAAACTCTCGGGAAATTTCAAAAAGCAAAAAACTTCATTGCCTTGCGATACCTCAAGAATTAAAACTAATGAAAATTTAAAGCAGGAAATATTTCAACCTCCAATCATATAGGTAGTTATATGGCGAAAAAAGTTGCTGGACTGATTGTCGGGTTGGCTTTGTTCATTGGTTTGCCGGGCTTTGTGCATCAGGTGACCAATAACAAAATCAGCATAGGTTACAACCAAGGTTATATGCCGGATCAACCGATCCCATTTTCACATGAGCTGCATGCAGGACAGAACAAGATTGCCTGTCAATACTGTCATACAGGTACAGAAGACAGTCGACATGCAAGTGTTCCGTCTTTGAATATCTGCATGAACTGTCACCTCACTGTGAAAGCGGGAAGCCCTTACATCCAGCAGATTACAGAGGCTTACTCCAATGGGGAGTCTATCCCTTGGAAGAAAGTGCACCTATTGCCTGATCACGTAAAATTTAATCACCAGGCGCACGTCAAAGCCGGGAAAGACTGTCAAACTTGCCATGGGCCAGTGGAACAAATGGAAGTGGTTTATCAACACTCCGATCTTTCCATGGGATGGTGTGTGAACTGTCATCGTCAACCAGAAAATAACGCGTCCGTAAATTGCGGCACTTGTCACTATTAAAGGGAGATGGGAATCATGATTGATCAAAATCAACAAAACCCTGAAAAAACAGAAGGCGCCTCTCCGAAGTATTGGCAAAGTCTAGACGAGTGGAGAAATACCGATGAGTTCAAAGAGCTTGCGGATAAACAATTTAAAGTAAGTCCGTTCGCACCGGAAGACAGCCAGTCCGGTTTTGCTCGACGTGAGTTTTTAAAATTAATGGGAGCAAGTATGGCACTTACTTCTGCAGGATGTTTGCGCCGTCCGGAACAAAGAATTGTTCCCTACGCCAATCGACCTCCTGAGGTGGTGCCTGGCAATTCTAATTTCTATTCATCTTCACTCGTAGACGGTGGTGAAGCTTTTGGATTAGTTGTTCGAACTCGTGAAGGCCGACCGATTAAACTCGAAGGCAACGCCGATCATCCCATCAATTTGGGTAAACTGTCTGCACGGGCCAATGCACACTTACTCAGTCTCTATGACCCCGATCGATTGACGGGGCCAAAACACAATTTACTCAATAGTGAAAAAACAAATCGCGACACTGTAAATGCTGATTATGGCGATGTGGATAAATTATTTGCCGATTATGCGGCAAAAAGACAATTGGCGATCATAACAGGAACGGTCTTATCTCCGTCCACTCGGGAACTACTCGGTGAGTTTGTGCGAGTGACGGGTTCAAAGCATTACACGATTGACAACATGGATATGTCGGCCCTTCGATTAGGTCAAAGAGCTTCCTACGGTCAGGATGTACTGCCTCGACTCAGAGTCGACCAGGCCAACTATATATTAACTCTGGATACCGACTTGTTGGGGACTTTCGTTTCTCCCGTCGAGTACGCGCGTCAGTTTGCGAGTCGTCGACAACCCGATGGTGAGATGAACAAGTTAGTTGCATTTGAATCTCACTTGAGCATGACTGGCGCCAACGCTGATGAGCGATACAGAATCAAATCATCCGATCAATTAACAGTGGTGGCGGGAATTATAGCGGAGCTTGCAAAAACAGGTCGGGTTTCTCGAGAAGCATCAGATCTTGCTGGCCGTTTTCAGTCTCGAATTTCAGAAATGAATTTACCTGAAGGTACATTGGCAAAAGTCGCAGAAGAGCTTTGGAACAATAGAGGTAAAAGCTTAGTTGTGGCGGGCGGCTTGTCCACCCAGACTAGCGGTGCTGTTGATTTGCAGGTTGCGGTGAACTACCTCAACAATGTTTTAGGCAATGATGGCAGAACTATTGACTACGATCGAGCACCAAGCCTGTCATTTGCTGGGCAAAATGATGTGAGTGAGTTTGTTGCCGACGCTAATGCCGGCAGAATTAGGGCGGCGGTCATCTGGGGAACAAACCCAGTCTATAGTCAGCCTGAAAAAAGCGGGTTTACAGCAGCATTAAAATCACTGGAAAATGTTGCGTACGCAGGACTATATAACGATGAAACAGGGCGAGTAAGTAATTACCTTATTCCCGATCACCATCAATTAGAAAACTGGGGAGATCTCGAGGGTCAATCAGGAACTATCAGCATTCAACAGCCCACGATTCGACCACTTTACAATACTCGAGCCTTTCAAGAGACTCTATTGAATTGGGCTGACGTCAGTGGCCGTGCCTCAGGAATTTTGAATTCAAAGAACTATTATGATTATCTTCGCGGCTATTGGCGCCGAAAGGTACAGCCCAACTCTGTAAACATTCGAGGCAACGGCTTTGAAGATTTTTGGTACAAAGTTCTACAAACAGGTGTGGTAGAAACTCAATCGTCTCGAGACCGCAGCGCTGGAGGCCGTTCATTTCGAAACTCAAGATTGAACGATATTCAACCCGTACCGGGAGCAGAGCTTGAATTAGTCACATACCCTTCAGTGGCTTTAGGTGACGGATCCTTGGCGAACATTCCCTGGTTACAGGAGCTACCAGATCCCGTTTCAAAAATTGTTTGGGACAACTATGCGTCGATTTCACCAAATTTTGCCCACGAGCAAAATCTACATGAAGGTGATGTGGTTGAGCTGACAGTGAATGGCGTGAAGAGAAACCTCCCTGTTCATATTCAGCCCGGTCAGCATGATTCGACAGTGGCCATTGCCGTAGGTTATGGTCGTCAAGGAGCGGGTAAAGTGGCTGACGGCATCGGCGTTAATGTCTATGATTTTGCAACCTATGCAAATGGTAGCGCTCAATTTTCAGCCCAGGCCGTAACCCTTAATAAAACGTCACAACGTATGAAACTGGCAAGCCCACAAGGCCACCATCGAATGGAAGGCCGCCAAATTGTGGTCGAAGCCACCTTGGATCAATACAAAAACGATCCGGCGGCGAACATTCATAAACATAAGGTCTTTAGCCTTTGGGGAAAACACGAATACAAAGGCCACCGTTGGGCTATGGGTGTGGATCTCAATGCGTGTAATGGTTGTGGTGCTTGCACTATTGCCTGCCAGGCCGAGAATAATATTCCTACGGTGGGTAAGCGTTATGTCATTGAAGGTCGAATCATGCAGTGGATTCGAATTGATCGCTATTATGCCGGAGACCCCGAGAACCCGGCCGTGTTGAACATGCCCGTCATGTGTCAACACTGCGAAAATGCACCCTGTGAAACTGTTTGCCCAGTGAATGCAACAGTTCATGGCGACGAAGGGACCAACGATATGATTTACAATCGTTGCGTGGGAACTCGGTACTGTGCCAACAACTGTCCTTATAAAGTTCGTCGATTCAATTGGTTTAATTATGTGAAGAACGTAAAAGAACCACAACATTTGGCATTGAACCCAGAAGTGACGGTTCGTGATCGAGGGGTTATGGAAAAATGTACTTTCTGTACCCACCGTATAAAAGAAGCTAAAATCAAAGCAAAAAGTGAAGATCGTGGCTTAAGTGATGGCGACGTAGTCACAGCTTGTCAGCAAAGCTGCCCAACAAACGCCATTATTTTCGGTGACATCAATGATGCCAACTCCAAGGTCAGTCAGCATTTTAATAAAGGCAATACCTATGCCTTACTTGAGGAACTCAATGCGGTTCCTATGGTGAAATACGCAACTAAGATAAGAAATACGTAAAAACTTAAAATGGATGATCATGGCAGTCACGGAGGGGGTCACTAATGTTGAAAAGAGAGCCCTTAGTATTAGGTAATAAAACACTTAAGCAGGTTACTGAAGACATTTGCTTACTCGTAGAAAGACTCCCAGGTAAGGGTTGGATGACGGCTTTTGCTTCTGCAAAAATTGTTTTCTTATTTTACCTCAGTGTTATGGGGATGATTGTTCGGGCCACAGGTATGGGATTAATGGGTGTGAACTCGCCAGTCGGTTGGGGAACAGACATCATTACATTCGTATTCTGGATCGGGATTTAGTCACAAAGGGGTACTCTGATTTCAGCCGTTTTATTTTTATTCAGACAGAAATGGAGAAGCATTGCTCAGAACAGCGGAAGCCATGACGGCTTCTTGCAGTAATGACGGCGGGACTTTTTCCAATCCTACACACGTAAAGACCTGGTTGGCTTACTGGCTACTACCTTATCCTGTAACCAGCGGGGACCATTGTGGGTGAATTTTAGATCGCCACTTTTGTGGGACGTTCGCTGTTTCGACCTATGCAACCGTCTCTATTGTGTTTTGCTATATTGGAATGGTTCCAGATTTGGCGACTTTACGAGATCGGGTGCAAAAATAAAGTTCGAAAAGCTGTCTATGGTGTTCTTTCTCTGGGATGGCGGAACGGCTCGGCAGTGGAACCATTTTGAAATGGTTTACATGTTGCTTGCTGGATCGGTGACACCACTGGTTCTCTCGGTTCACTTTCGATCGTATCGTTTGACTTTGCCGTCGCGACCTGCCCGGATGGCACACTACGATTTTCCTCCCACTTTCGTTGCCGGCGCGATCTTCTCGGGTTTTCGGTATAGGTATCACTCGATGGTAATACTTCGCGTAGTTATGCCTGTCTTTAAAGACTACATTACCTTGAATCACATGGAGAACATGAACAAGGATCATTATGACGACGGGTATGCTTGTGGATACGCGTACGCTTCCGAGTTCTTTATTGCTTGGTACTCTGGGAGTAGTACGAACAGCGTCTTCATCAATAGAAGCATTTGGTCCCTATTGGTGGTCGTACTGGATTATGGTGACTTGTAACGTGCTTATTCCTCAGTTTTTTGGTTCAAACGTTTCGCAGAAGCAGTCATGTTTGTGGTTTCTATATTCGTAAACATTGGAATGGTTTGAGCGTTTTGTAATTACGGTGACATCACTTCATAGAGACTTTTTGCCCAGTAGCTGGGGAATGTTTAATTTCACCTTTTATGATTTGGCATTTTCGGTTCATTCGGTATGTTTTTCTTCTTGTTCTTGCTTTATACCTGGGTGTTAAGCCGGCGGTTTCCATAGCGGAAGTTAAACCAGTGCTCGGTGTAAGCTGAGAGCATCACCATGGCTAACCCATTTGAAATGATTAACAATCTGCTGCGAAGTCCGACGAAAAGTAATTGCTGGTATTTGGACCGATGAGAAGACCCTTGCGAGGCGGGTTCGAAAGCCAAAGCACAAGGTATTGATAAACTGGAAGCAATCAGTCCCTATCCCATGCATGATATTGATGGTGCTTTGGGTATCAAACGATCTTGATACCTTATGTGACATTTGTAATGGGCTTGGCTGGTTTGGCCTTTGGTACTTGGTTCATTGTGGTGGACGAGCACAACGGATTACCCATTGGATCACTAGGGGAAACTGATGTGGTCTTTTTAACAGCTTGTACTGATCATGTTTGAATGTACTATTTTATCAGCATTGAGTTCAGTGGGAGCCATGATTGTTGGTGGAGGTCTACCAAAAAAGTGATCCTCCATCGCTGATCCTGATTTGACCTGTTCTAAGTTTGCACTGTTTGTGCCTGAAGACCAAAAGTTATGGATGAAAACTACAATTATTAAAAGATCTCGGCGCCACTGAAGTAAAAAAGGCGGAGTATTGAGATGAAATTTTTTAAAGTTACAGCATTAATATCTGTTTTATTCACTATCGGATGTGGAGTGCGGTAAAAATCAAACCAATGTGGAGCTCATCCAGGGCATTATCACCAACCAACGTAGCGGCCCAAGACTGGGACCCCAACAATGGATCTGGATTTTCAAGCCATGCGCATTACCCCCAGAGAACACGAGCACCAGAGATTTAAACCATACCCCTATGCAGCCAATGAAGGTGGACAAAGCCTCTCAAGAATTAAAAAAATCCCTTTGCAGGCCAAATGGGCGCAGAATTGCTGGCGAGAGGTAAAAAACATTACACTATGCAATGTGCTGTCTGCCATGGAGATGCGGGAGATGGGAAAGGGACTATTGCTTCAAAGATGGCCGTTCCACCTCCATCCCTAATTTCGGGAAAAGTCTTAGGATATACCGAGGGCCGCATATTTCATGCAATGACGACCGGTTGGGGAGTTATGGGCAGTTATTCTCGTCAAATCAGAAATGAAGAGGATCGCTGGGCTGTTATTAATTATATTAAAAATTTACAGGCGAAAGCGAAGTAGGAGATTAGGTTATGGGCGGAAATCATCAACCTTCAGATCCGGGTCAATTGGTTGTCTCGCAAAGAGCAAAAATAATTTACTCAGTTTTAATGTTTGTGGGATTAGTGACTTTTATTTTCACTGTTTATAATTCTCCGGACAGAGCGTGGCATGCTTATTTGATAGGGTTTTTCTATTTTACGAGTTTGGCACTGGGCGGCTTTTTCTTTACGGCAATTCAACATGCCACCAAAGCCGGCTGGAGTGTCAATGTCCGAAGAATCATGGAGTCCTTCATGTCGTTCCTTCCACTAGGAGCGGTGTTTGCTCTCATTTTAGTTATAGGCGCACCCCACCTGTATGAGTGGTTACATCCTGAAGAGGTGGCTGCAGACTATTTATTGAAGCACAAAGAAGGCTACCTTAACCGTGCGTTTTACATCATCCGCATGGTTGTGTTTTTTGGTGGATGGCTATGGATTGGCGGCAAAATGGTAAAAAGGTCATTGGCCCAAGACGAGTCTGGTGATGTTGAGCTCACCCATAAAAACACTCGTTTAGCGGTGGGTGCCCTCGTATTTTTTGCTCTTTCTTATTCTCTTTTCAGTGTCGATGCTTTGATGAGTATTGAGGCCCATTGGTTTTCAACTATTTTTGGCGTGTATACTTTTGCCGGGCTTTTTCAGTCATCGATGGCTTTTATGATTTTGACGATATTTGCACTGCACAAGCGTGGGTACCTCAAAGAATACGTGACGATGGATCATGTCCATGACCTAGGTAAGTTTTTATTCGGTTTCACCGTTTTTTGGGCCTACATTGGATTCTCCCAATACATGTTGATCTGGTATGCCAACTTACCCGAAGAAAGTTTTTATTATGTGACCCGCTCTCAAGAGCCGTGGGTGTACGTTTCGCTGGCATTGCTGATCTTTAAGTTTGTGGTTCCTTTTTTCGCTCTTCTTCCTCGATGGGCAAAGAGAACACCAGCCTATTTGACGCCGATTTGCTACCTGATTTTAATTATGCAATTTGTTGATATTTA
>JAWKNX010000034.1:0-22337 GCA_041391465.1 Bdellovibrionales bacterium | reverse complement strand
CGACGTTGTCATGACGGGTAGCAAACATCATTTCAGCTGGTTTTACTGAAGCCTTCTTTAACATTGTTGCTGGCAATAAGTATCCACTGGTGCTGGCGGGGTCCACATAGGCGATTTTTTTACCGTCGATGTCAGTGAGCTTATTGATTTTACTGTCGGCCCTAGCGATAAACTGGCCCTTGTAGTCCGAATGACCGTACCGCTCCACTGTTAACCAGGCTTCGGCGCCATATTTTTCATTGGCTAAAATGTACCCAAAGGTATTCACTGACGCCACATCCGCACGAGCAGTCCCGAAAGCTTCCACCACCGCAACAAAGCTGGTTGGAACTTGAATTTTATATTTGTATTGAGTGTTGGCCTCTAAGTATTCTTTTAAATGCTTGGTTTTTTCTGTGAGTACTTTTGCATCCACTGAGGGGACAAAGAAAAACTTCACCGGATTGGATGCCGTACCCAATGGCCCCTTGTCTCTTGTACAAGAAACAACTGCAACCAAAAGTAAAACAATCATCGAAAGAGTCTTAAGTCCTCTCAAGGCAAAGAATCGCATAATGGGCTCCTCAGGATTTATTTAAATGGCTTGTTAAAATTGGGGCCACTATGGGTTTTGGGACATGGGATGTCAAGCGACAGAAATGATGGATATGCAGAGTAGAAACTCGGATAGACCTGATTTTCACCCCTTCTGCCGGTGGCCAAAAATTACCGCGTCGCAGCTTTGATTTAGAAAGACAGGTATTGCCCAATTTGTTACCCCTACGCAATGCCTCTTCACAAAGTCATAAGTGATATTAAAGACAAAAATGGACCCATTTTATGTGTTTTTGACTTGGATTCTACACTTTTTGATGTCAGTCCCAGGTCCCAATTTATTTTGCGACAATTCGCGGCCGAACCCCACTTGAGCGCTCAATTTCCTGAGGAGGCTGAGATTCTCGGTAAAATCGAAGTTCATTCCAGAGACTGGGGAATCAAGCAGGCCCTGCAACGGCATAACGTAAAATCCACAGTGGAATTTTTTGATACCGTAAGAAAATATTGGATAGAGAAATTATTCAGTAGTGAATTTCTTCATTTGGATACTCCTTACGAGGGAGCCATTGAATACGTGAATGAACTGCATCGGTTGGGAGCAAAAATTCATTATTTAACGGGCCGTGACGCTCCCCGCATGGAAGAAGGCACTCGCAGATCTTTAAGCCAACACGGGTTCCCACTGGACGAAGAACACCTTTTGATTTTGAAACCTGAAACTCAAATGAATGATGCGGAATTTAAAGTTCAGGTGTTCCAAGAGTACGTCAATAATTATAAAGACATCTGGCTATTTGAAAACGAACCCGTAAATATTAATTTGATCCAAGGTCAATTCCCGCAGGTAAAAATCATTTTTATGGATTCAACCCATTCGGGGCGGGAAACCATAAATTCGAATGTCCATACCATTTCTTTAAAGTTCCCATTCAATAGGTAAGTTAAAGTAAACCCATTGCTTTAAGTTTTGGACGGGCCAACATCAAAGTGGCCAAGAATAAACTGTGCTTAAACTCCCCAGCTTCCGCCATTTCGTACACCTCTTTTACTGGCTTCAATACCACCTGTATGTCTTCATAGGGATCCAAGTTTTGTTTACCTATTTCACGGCAATTCGTTGCTAAGTATATGTGAACCTGATTGCTCTGTAGTGCTGGATTCGGCTCGTGCAAACACAAAAACTCGACGTCTCCAGAGTACCCGGTTTCTTCTTCTAGCTCCCTCAGCGCTGATTGAGCTTCGCTTTCGCCATTGTGTGGCTCGGCGCTCCCTCCCGGAAGCTCAAGGTAATGTTCTCCGGTAGCATGACGGTATTGATCAACTAAAATTAATTTTTCGTCTGTTGTAATACTCAACATTTGCACCCAATTGTTGAACTCAACAACGTAGTAGGCCGGCATAATACGTCCGTCGGGCAATTCACATTTGTCCTTGCGAATTTTAAAGTAGCCAAGCCGAAGTAGCTCTTCGGATTCCAAAACTTTCCAGTCTTTTTTTGTTATTCATTAAGTCGCTCCAACTTTCGACAATATCCATTTTTTAAAGGGCCGTGTACAGAGTTTGATGATTGACAGATTGCGTTTGGGCCGCATCTAACTCTTGGGAGTTATTAAGAGCAAAAATTCACCTTTCAATCCTTCGGCGTGCGACAATATTTCATTTGTTTTTCCGCGTATAATTTTTGGTCCTCAAATGTGAGTCGATACCCCAAAACCCCGTAGCTATTCGGGAAGTGTGTTGCCGCCTCCTCTAATGTCTTTTGTAGCCGATAAGGTGTGTCCATAATAATAAATGGAACGAGGGAAGGTTTTAGATCTTTCCAAGAGCGACTTCGCTTTTCATTATTGGCGGGAATAAAACCTCGAAAATAAAACTGATCTAAGCGCAATCCACTTAACGTCAAAAATGCCATCAAACTGCTGGCTCCGGGCGCCACAGCAACAGGTATATTTTTTTTGTGGCATAAGTCTACCAATTCGGCCCCTGGGTCACAAAATCCCGGCGTTCCACAATCAGAAATTAGAACTACATTTTTACTTTCACATTGTTTTGCAAGAAATATTAAATCTTCACTATCACTGTGTTCATTAAGTAATTCGATGGGGCGCCCTGTCAGTTGGTGGGACTTTAAAAACCGTGTGGTGACCTTGCGCTCTTCTCCAATCACAAGATCTGCCGCGGCAATGGCAGAAAGCGCATGATGAGTAATATCGAGGTCATTACCAATTGGAGTGCTCACGACCGTGAGAGACATTAACTGTCCTTTTCATTGATTTTAGTTTTTAAAATTTCATTGTAAAAATATCGGTCGTACTGAGCACTGTAGCGAGTCCAACCATCCGGGTTGTCCAATTCCGATTGCATATAAGTCGTCACCGAATCAATTTTTGAATCCAAATCGTCGATCATTGCGACAACCATAGCTTCGAGAAATTTTGGTCTCTTCGGTGACCCATATTCAAGGCGTCCATGATGACTTAAAATAATATGGATTAAAATGTCCTTGAGTTGATCTGTAAATCCGTCAATTTCTTGTGAGTACTTTGAGACCATTTCACAGGCAATCTGCATATGCCCAACTAGGCGCCCCCGGTCTGTATAGCCAAACCCACCATCTATTTTCAGCTCCCAAAGCTTTCCGATGTCATGGTAAATGGCTCCAAAAATAAGTAGATCTCGATCTAGTTGTTTATAGTGTTGTGCCATAAAATCCATTACCGTACATATAGAACAAATATGCTCTATAAGTCCTCCCACTGAGGCATGATGAATTGTCTTAGCCGCTGGGTACTTTAAAATTCGGTCTTTAACAGTCTCATCGTCCAAAGTTTTTTTGAGAAGCTCCTTAATTTGCGGGCTTTCGACAGAATCAACAAAAGCATTCACCCTGTCAAACAGCACATGCGGGTCTTGCCCAATGGATTTTACAAAGTCAGACAGCTCATACTGATCCGCAGCCAGAGGGGCTACCGTATGTATCACAAATTGCAATTTACCTTGATAGGTCTGAACGTTCCCCTTAAATTGAAAAATTTCACCTTCTCTAATTTCAGCATCCCACGCTTCAACTCTATCCCAAAGCATGCCATGAATGGTTCCAGATTTATCTGACAAATGAATAATTAAAAAAGGCTTTCCATTTTTGTCATTAATTTTATGTTTAGCCGTTACCCTAAATGGAGTTTCAACAACTTGTTTATCTGTGAGCTCTTTAACAAATACTTTTTGCATCAAATTCTCCAAAAATTAATTCATTGTGCATTGAAGGTCGGGTTTAGAGCGGTCATAAAAACTCACCAAAGACATAAACACATCATTTTGCTGAGTATAAAATATCAAAAATCGCCCAGCAAGGGCGGATACGTGTTGGTCATCCACCGTAGACAAAATTATACCTTTTTCATTCATAATGCTGCTTTTAAAGTACCCTGTTATGTCTAAAAACTTATCGCAACCCACACCCCATGGAACACTGCCCCCATCTCTTTTCTTGGAGTTACTAATAAAAATTACTCGAAAATGTTTTTGAAACTCCTCTAAACTCGGTACATCTTCAGGCTTTTTAGCGATAATTCGTAAATTGAATTTTCCGGGCGGCTTTGTTCCCAGGTACTGATGCAAATCAATCCCTCCACCGCCTTGATTTAAATCAAAAAAAATTGGCTTTTCGAAAAAATCATTAATGTTTTTAAATAAAACACTGACGTCCAAAATTTGACGACGGAATTTAACAATAAGTTCTGCATCGGACATGGATCCAGCCCTAACCTCGTCCTGTCGTTTAACATCTTCTAAATACTTAGCCTCAATATATGAAATGACCTCTTGGGGGAGCTCAATGTTTTTATTTGACTGAAATATTTTTCCCAATTCATATTTTTGAGAAATTTCCTCGTCGACTTGCGGTTCAACGACTTTTTCTTCAGCCTCATCTTGAGCACTTGCCACACCCGAAAGGAGCGAAAATATTAATACCAGTGAAAGTAACTTCATATTATTTGCCTATCTCTGATTTTAGTATTTGCAAAGGGACATAGTCATCCGTCACAGAAAGGGCTCGATTGACATAACTCACGGCCTGATCCATTTTTTTCATTTGCAAATTTGCCATTCCAGCACCGGTCAAAGCGGCAACGTCGGTGGGTCGTTTTTTTAAGACTCGCTCCCACTCTTCGATGGCGCATGTCCAGTTTTGTTCCGTTTCGCAAAACCTGGCCTGCAACACATTTGGCGCGACCAGTTTTTCTTCAACATTATTTTTTCTCGCAGTTGTTAGCGCGACCGAACTTTCCGTTTTCAAATTCATTTTTTGCAAAATATAGGCGTAGATGGATTGAACCAATGGATCTGTTGGTGCTCGGTCTCGAGCGTCTTCTATGACTTTCAGTGCTATGCTGTACTCTTCTGCCTTAGAAAGACAAAAGGCTTCGAATGCTTTCGTATATTGATCATCTTCAAGTGAGGCGATGATCTCTGAGCAGTAGGAAGAAAGAGTTTTCCAATTTAAAAAAGGACGATAAATAAAAAGATTGTATCTATACTCTTCAGTAATAAGTGGATTAGAGTCCAAGAACTTCAACATGGTTTTACGGGCCGCGATTTTGTCGTCACTCAATGTTTCTATGTAAATTCGAAATAGAAGTGCTTCTTGATGATAGATCCCATGCACTTTTGTAATGATATCGATTATATCATTCGCCTTTTTAAAATAGCCTGGATTGTGAATAGCCTTACCATATTCAATATTGGCGCGAACCAAACTTAGCCCAATCATGATATGGTTCGGGGCAATTGTGCTGGCTTCAACCATAGATGCTAAGGTGCCTTTCCAATTACCTGTCATCATATCCTTTATACCAATATTTATGACCGGGGGGAAAAAACGCTCGTCCATTGCTCTTGCTTCTTTAAACCGAAATTCAGCGAGTCCCAATTCGTTATCCATGAGGTGGGCTAATCCCATTCCAATATTTGCTCTAACTCTGGTGTTTGTATCTGGTGATTCCAGTAGCTGCTCCAATAACTTTCTAGGTAGAAATGTGTCACCTTCTAACTGCAGTTTTAAAACAGCGTATCTCAAATGATATTCCTGGCTGGTCGGGTCCCCTTCATATAGCTTTTCAAACTCTTCTAACGCTCTTTCATAGCGCCCTTGATTGAGCAACCGGTCGGCGTTAATCATTGCTTGCCGAGTTTGTTGATGTTGTTTCGACGGGCCTTTTATCAAAATGCTGTAACCAACATAACCTAAGATGAACAAAATAATAATATAAGAAACATTCCACAGTCCCCGAGCGCCCTCTTTTGCCACTCGTCGTTCATGCGCACTCCCCTCCATGCCAAACACAGGTATTTCTTCGGTGCGATCTATAGGTTGTATTGGGCCAATTTCTTCAGTGACATCATGGTAGACAATTTCTTTTGTGGGAATTTCTTCCGTTTGATCAAACGTAGAGTTGTTGTTAGCTAAGGTTAGTGTTTGAGTGAAGTCCATTTCTGTATCGGAAGCGCTGGTGCCCGTCGTCTCGTCACCAGGATCTTCCACGGCATTTAAATAATCTTTAAATATTTTAATTTCACGAACGGGCTTCCAGCTCTTGAGTGGAATAGCAGCTCATCCAGTCCCGTTATTTCTCGGGTCTTAATTCTTTCGCCCACTTGCTCTCTTGTGAAGGGGCCGATAATCATTCCACCGGTTCGAACTAACCAAATTGGATCACTCATTTGCTGCCAATCCTTTGATGTATACTATTTAGTGCTGAAAGTGCCTTTCCCCCGTCAACACCATATTCACGCCGTACTTCTCGGCCGCTTCAATGACTTCATTGTCGCGCATAGAACCACCAGGCTGAATGACCCAACGAATTCCCGCTTGGTGAATGCGCTCTATACTGTCCGCAAACGGAAAAAACGCATCACTTGCAAGTACTGGCTGAAGACAACCGGCATGGTGTTTGTTCATTCTTATTATAGCTTGTTCTACTGCATCTACACGATTTACTTGGCCCATTCCTAGACCAACTGATTGGTCCCCACTCACAATTGCGATAGCGTTACTTTTTAGGTGAGCGCAGGTTTTCCAGGCTAAAGTTAGAGACCTCTGTAACTCCTCATCGGGCTGCTCACCAACAACCTTCCACTCAGTGCTCCATGGACCCACATGGTCGGAAGACTGTACAAGAAACCCACCATCAATACTTCTCACAAGCCAGTTCGTGCCCGAGTTTTTAGCCAATTCAGGCCACTCTAAAAGGCGTAGATTTTTTTACCCTTTAGGACCTCTTGTGCTTCTGGTGTGAACTGCGGCGCAATCACACACTCGAGAAAAAGTTGAGTTAGGCGCTCGGCACATGGGCGATCAATTGGCTGATTCACTGCTACGATGCCGCCAAACACGCTCACTGGGTCGGCGTTTAAAGACTTATCAATGGACTCCAAAACAGTTTGACCCAGAGCCACCCCGCAAGGGTTTAAATGTTTCACCGAAACACAACCATTCCAGCCTTTTAGCTCACGAAGTATCTGAACTGCCGCATCCACATCTAAGATATTGTTATAACTGAGGGGTTTACCTTGCAGAATACGCGCCTGATGAATTCCACTGGAAGCACCACGGGTTCTGTACCAATTTGCTTGTTGCTGAGGGTTCTCCCCATATCGGAGAGATTGAACCAACTCTCCCCCAGTGCAACATGGGGAGCGGAAAGTCCTTGTGATAAACTTTCGGCGATCATAGCGTCATAGCTTCCCGTGTGGGAAAACACCTTAGCAGCTAGGCGCCTGCGACCTTCGATGGTTTTACCTAGGCCTTGAAGCACATCACCATAATCGGATGGATCTACAACTGTAGTGATTCTCTCAAATGACTTCGCAGCAGCACGCAAAAAGGAAGGGCCTCCAATATCAATAAATTCAATAAGCTCTTGGCCTTGCTTCCCTTGATTAACCGCATTTTCAAAAAGATAGAGGTTTCCCACTACCAAATCAAAGGGCTCAATTTCATATTTTTTTAAAGTAGAAAAGTCTTGATCGACAAAACTTCTTGCCAACAGCGCCATGTGAATTTTTGGATGCAGAGTCTTAACTCTGCCGTCTAGCACTTCAGGAAAGCCTGTTTGATCAGAAACATTCGTCACAGGGATTCCGGCATCTACAAGAGCTTTCGCCGTACCGCCAGTTGAAACCACACTCATCCCCGATTCGACCAGAGGTCGAATGAATTCAATCAATCCCGGACTTGTCGGAAACACTCACCAATGCTCTTTTATATTGCACAGACTCACCTCAACTTAGGTACAATTGAACTTAAATAGTTTATGTCACGGAGCGGACAAGGGAGCAATGGATAATGCTCAGGTATAAGAACGATCTTGAATTAGTTGCCAGTAAAACTGAACTGAGATGCGAGAACTTTTAAATCATCGTTTGTCAGGAATAATCCCGCTCCAAAAAAATGGAGAACTCAAGTCAGTATTTGAAAAATTATCTGCACCGCCTACAAGGTAATTCCTCGCCATATAGAGTATTTAAGCGTTGCTTTTAAGTGAGTGTCTGAGAAATCCAGGCCTCTGAAGCTTGCTCTCAATTTACGGTTGAGAAAATAGTAATCAAACCCTACTCCTCCTGAGTTTTTCTAAAATTCCTCCGCGCACGGTAAAATCGTAGAAATTTTTAGCAAACATCAGTGAAAATTTAACTTCGTTTCGATAAACAACGGTTTCGTCCGTCACAGTTGGAGAGCCGCCATCAATAACCGTCGTGGTTTCAGTCCCTTCAACCACTCAGAGGGGTCGTCGATCACTTGAAGTAGATAATATCGGTCTAAACCCGGTTGAATCTTTATGCCCAGATAAGATCGGTGAGACTCGACGTAGATAGATATTCTGCATGGTAGTCTATAGCGGTCTGCATTTCTTGAGCTCCGCCCAAGAATTCATTCACATTGTCAATTGCGCCATGCAACTTATCAATCGTCTCCTCATCATTGACCAAGCGACCGATAGTTCCATCTCCATTGTTAATTTTATAAGTGACTTCATTGATATTGGTAATTGCAGAATCCAATTTATCCAGGCTGCCCGTAAATCGTGACCACGACTTTTTAATCCCTCATCACCCTCATTGTTGATCACTTCATCTAGTGTTCCAGTGATATCAGCCACACGATCAATGATGTCATTGATTTTTCTTTATTCTGCCCAGTAATAGCTTTTAAGTCTTTGGTGACGTCTTCAATATTTAAAATGATTCGCCCCACCGGAGAAGAAGCGTCCCCATCACCTGTTGTGGCTGCCTCTAAGGTTTTCCCAACTGACTTAAGCTATCTGCGATTTCACTGACTTTGTCGATGGCTTTGTCAAGTGATCCGGATTCACCCAATGTTGCAGTTGCTCGCCACTTTTCAACCGCGGCGCTGTTACGTCTCCCGGTTTTAATTCGACGGTTTTATCTCCTAAAATACCCAGGGTACGTACCTCAACCTTGCTCGCAGTTGTAACTGGCACATCTTCTTCGATAGATAGAAGTATTCTGGCCTTACCATTTACCAAATCAATTCCTTCAATAGTACCGACTTTAATACCCGCCATTGTAACGATTGAGTTTGGAACTAATCCGCCCGCATTTTCCATTTCGAACCAATAGGTGTTATGACTTGAAAACGCATTAGGGCCTTTAGACACTTTTAATGTCATAGACGCGATGATCACTGAGATCACGGCAACAAGGAGACCTACTTTAAACTCTGGCGTATTTAACATGCGTTAACTTCTCCTAATTCCCTTATCGACAAATTTGCGGATAAACTGATCTTCTGTCCGTAAAAATTCTTCGGGCTTACCCTGCATGAGAACTTTGCCTTTGTCGAGCATTACAATGTTCTCCCCTATTCTAAACGCAGCAGAAAGGTCGTGAGATATTACTATAGTGGTAGCTCCTTTGATCCTGCGGTGTGTACTTAAGATCAAATCATCGACCATTTCAGTCAAAATGGGGTCCAACCCGGTTGTCGGCTCGTCGTAAATTAATATTTCTGGGTCTAAGGCTAGAGCACGAGCGAGCCCCACTCTCTTCCGCATCCCACCACTGAGTTCGCTGGGTAATTTTTTAAAATGAATTTCATCCATTCCCGACTCTTTTAACTTAGAGGTCGCAATTTTTTCATCTCTGCCGGCGATAGTTCTGGGCGGTGTTCTTTCAGTGGAAATATGACATTTTCTAATACAGACATATCATCGAACAGAGCTGCATGCTGGAAGAGCATGCCCATTTTTGTTCTCAATTGATTTTTTTGGACATCCGACATGTTTCTAATCTCATGATCAAATATTTTTTACATACCCTTCGGTTGGCTCAAACAGCCCAAGGATATGCTTTATTAAAACAATTTACCCGTACCGCTAAACCCTATGATCACCGTAATTTCCCCTTCGGGAATGTCTAAATCAACACCTTTTAATATAAACGTCTCGCCATCATCAAAACTCTTTTTGAGTCCACGAATTTCAACAGCCGTGCTCATAGACTCTCCAAAAGGTAAAATACATTCTAATAATATTGGAAACAAAAAAGTTGAGGACGATGATCCAAACCATGGAGTTCACAACTCCACGATTGGTGGCCTCACCAACCCCTTTTGCCCCACCAGAGGTGTAAAAACCCATTTTACAACAAATAGCTGAGAAGGTAAGTCCAAAGACTCCGGCTTTAATGAGGCCCTCGATAATATCTTTTGGCTCAATCAAGTTTCAATTTTGTCCCAAAAATTGCCGCATCAAACCCAAAACATTAACGCAAAGAAACTCAGACCCTTGAATGGCAATGTAGTCGAAGGTCCCACACAAAAGTGGCAGCGATAACAATGAAGCAATCAAACGGGGTGAAACTAAATATTGCTTAGCATTGACGCCCATCACTTCAAGCGCATCGATTTGCTCTGAAACCCGCATTGTTCCGAGTTGGGCGGCCATGGCACCCCCAGCCCTTGCGGCAACAATCAGCCCTGTAAGAACAGGTGCCAATTCTTTAAATATGCCCAGTGCAACTGTCGGTCCCACCAAGTTTGTGGCGTTAACGAGATTAAATCCAATATAAATCTGATAGGAAAGCGCCAGCCCAGTAAAACAGCCTGTGAGTGCAATGATTAAAATGGATTCATTGCCAATAAAATGCATTTGCCGAACAATGTGTGAAAATCGAAGGGTTGGAAAAAATTAAACCAAAACACTCATAGGTAAACAAAATGGTTTGTCCAAAACCAAAAATGACATCAGACAACCGATCCCAAATTGCGAGAAAAAAGGCGTCAATTGATGCGTTCACACGTTGTCGTCGTTCAAGCCATACTTTCTATCAATTACCATTCTAGCAACACCGTGTTACCGAGGGGATGATTACATCTATAAATACCCGGAACTCAACCATTGATTGAAGGCAAAATTTACCGAGTCGCAAACTAATGAAAATTTTTGAAAATTAGCTTAGGACGTAGGCAAATACTGCCTGGGCACCCGTCCAGATATTCCTGCGAGGATTTCATAGGATATCGTATTGGCTGTTTTTGCCAAGTTGTCAACATGACTCAATGATTGACTCCCGCCCATAATATCCACATCCAATCCGATGACTTTCTTTGAATCTGGCCAATCTGTAATATCAGCCATTAAATAATCCATGCATATTGTGCCTACCTGCGGCGCCATTAACTCTTCGTGAAAAACATGGCCTTTACCCGAAGAGGCTCGAGGTACTCCGTCGGCATAGCCAATTGGAAGAGTTGCGATCACAGATGGCCTTTCAGCTCGCCAACGACTTCCGTAGGAGACCGCTTCTCCTTTTGAAATTTTATGGATATTTGCGATTTTTGATCGAATCCGCATGACTGGCTTAAGTTCAAGTTGGGTTAAAAACTTTTTCGTCTCATCATTTGTACTGGATGGAGCTCCTCCATACATAGCAATCCCTGGCCGAATTCCATAGTGCTTGAATTTTTCCCAAGGTTTTTTATTGCCGTGAACACACATACCAACCAGGCCGCTTGAGTTAAATGCATGAAAGTGCTGAGTTTCAAATGCCGAACACTGCTGAACAATTGCATCAAACTTTTCCAATTGCTTCAAGCTTTCGCCATTTTCATCCCCGATGTCCTCTGCGTCTGACAGATGAGTGCATAGCCCTTCTAACTCTAAACTGGTCTGCGCCTTTATTAAGTCGAAAGCCCTTTCCACTTGTTCGTAGGGGAGCCCCATGCGGTGCATACCCGTGTCGACCTTTATATGAATGGGAAAGGACTTATTACCTCTTGCCGCATAAATCAAATAGGATAAATCTTGTAAAGTGCTTACAACCGGAGTCAGTCGATTATAAATAATTGATTTTGCCGCCGACTCCGTAATTGTTGAAAATGTCAAAATATGCGTGTCGTAAAACCCTAAGTCACGCAAACGGGAGCCTTCTTCTACGAGGGCCACACCAAAATTTTTCAACCCCATCTCCTGGAGAGCTCTTCCCACCTGGATATCGCCATGCCCATAGGCATTGGCCTTAATCATCGGACAAATAAAGCTCACATCTGGATAGCATTTTTTAATTGCACTTAAATTATGTTGTATGGCCTTTAAATCGATTTCAGCTACTGTTTCTCTATGACCTAACATTTACCACTCTCTAGTTAATTTCGAAATCTGGCGTAAATTGCCCCAATGCCCGTCCTTCACAAGTTTTGTTACCACCTTGCCTACGCGCTTCAAACATAGCCTCATCGGCTCTTTGAAAAATCTCCTCTGCATCAGCACAGTGCGAAGGGTATTCTGAAACTCCAACACTGACCGATATTTTCATATCACCCTTTATTGTCTTACCAAACTGAGCCGATTCAATGACCTTTCTTAACCGCTCCCCTTTAATAGCCCCACCCTTCAAATCCGTATGAGGCAATATAAGCCCAAAATCAAATTGACCCAATCGGCCCACAATATCGTTGACCCTCGAATTTTGCTCAAATATTTTTGCCATGGATCGTAAAATGATATGCATATCTGATACGTCGTGTTTACTCATTAAATCGTCATAATTGTCTAAGCTAATAACGAGTAAACAAACTGGCTTCAAGATACGACGCGACCGAGAAACCTCTTCCTTCATTGACTCAAAGAAATTTTGCCGCCTTAGAACTCCGGTAACTTCATCAATTTTATTTACTTTAAAAAGCTTTTTTTGCAAATGAATGGCTTTACCCGCATGGTGAAGTGCTTCTAATTTGAATTTGTCTTTAAGCTTTATATCAAATCCGGTATCCGAAAAAATAACATAGAACCCGATATATTCCTCTTCAATTTTAAGTTTTTCAATGTGGAAGGCACTGGCCTTAAAAACCGTCTTAAGTAAATCATTGAGCGAAGGAATGCGCTCCGGCTCATCTAGCATTTCGGTTATAGTTAGAGGTGTTTCCTCCTCGGTTAATCGAATCCCTAGGTTACCTATTTTTGTGAGGTCTTCGTGAATTGAAAATGTCGCAATGATTGATCGGTGATTATTCACATATTTGAAAAACAACACTTCCGTATTGGAATTGAGTTTAGACAGATATTTTAACTGGCTCACGATGAACTCATCCAATGTGTGTAAATTCTGAAGTGATTTTACCCAAGCTACATCCATACTGTTTATGCTATCTTCCTGGGTGGCTTCAGGCGCACTCAAGAAACCACGCCCCTGTAAAACCTCTTTGATTTGTTCGGCTTGATAAAACAACCAGTCTCTTTCAATGGCCCTGTGAACGGACTTTAAAAGAATTCTTTCGTCTAACAACGGATATTCAATGCATTCATATACACCCTGCTCGTAAGTGTCCAATGCTCGCATGTGATTCAACTCGTTTGACAACAAAAGCAGGTGAGTTTCTGGTAATTTATTCTTAATTAGGCTCAGCGAGTGTTGAAAGTCATCGTCCTCTTCAAAGGGTATAATCAATACATGCGGTACGAACTCTCTAACCGTAGCAAAAAAATCTTCGAATCGATGAACAACCTTTACTTGATATTTTTTCTTTCCTAGCAATTGTCCAATTTCAGTGGCACGACTAGGGCTAGAGTCCAATATGAGAATATTGAAGTGTGCAAAGGCTGAATCCGGAACAAACTTACTGACCATAATTTATTTTACCTTTGGGTTTCTCACCTTTACTTGCATATTAATTAGGTCATCCAATAAATCCTTTGCCTGCTCCTCAGAAGATTTTGACAGAGGACTCTCCATCGGCTTTTCAGAGGAAAGTTGGCTCTCTTTTGGAAGCGGCGGCATTTCACCGGATTGAATCGGCTTCAGCCCACCCAAAGTTGTTGCTTGAGCCACTTCGAATTCATCTTCCTCCTCCAACTCGGATGCGACAATATTAGGACGAGTTTGGAGCATATCGGAAACCGTGGGCTCTTGCCTTTTAATGCCCGGCAAAGCGTGACCAGCTACTGGCAGTACGATCTTAACTAGGCCCCCCACTTCTTTTTGAAAATCTATATCGATATAGCCACCTAAATTCTCAATGGACTTTTTGCAGCTGTCAGACCCAATCCTGGGTGATCCGGTGAGTTTTTAGTTGTGTAGAAAGGCTGAAATACCTCATCAATGGCAACTTCAGAAAAACCCTTCCAAAATCTTCCACTTCCAAATGAATTTCATCTTTGTACCTAATGGCTTTTATTTTTAATACTTTTTCTTCAGATTCTTCACTGGCTTCAATTGCATTGTTAATTATGTGTTTGAGTGCCGTCGCCACATGTCTAAAATCCCCTTCAACAGGGAATAGTTCACTTTGCTCAATAGCTAATTTTAATTGAACATTATTACTTTTCAACCGAGGCTTCATTTCTCTCAAGGTGTCAGCCAAAGCCTTTTGGACCCAAAAGCCTCCAGGTGGAGCCTCTTCAACAACACTCACCTCTTCAAGAATTGCCACATCATCTTTTGCATCTGTAATAAGTGAGTTTTCGTCAGAAAAAACATCCGGTACCGGCAGTCTATCCAAATCGTCTTCGTCAGCGTACCCCTCCGTGCTATCTGCGTAAATTTCACTAAGCGGCTTCACAACAGTATTCCCGACTTCACCGCCACCTAAAACTGTCTCCCCAGTTGGGTTCGCACCGCTACTATTTTCTGAACCCTGTTGGGCCTCCAGTTGCTCTCGGTCTCGACTCGCCGTGATTTCTTCAATAGTTGCTCCGATGCAGTAATTTCTTTTTCTTCACCATCGGATTCAAGGCTTGCATTTTGACCGGCCGCTTTAATTTTCTCCACTTGAATTTCAGACTCGGTTTTTTCATTACGCATGATTTTTTCCAGAGCCATTATTGAATTTGGCAGTTTCTTTCTCCACTCAGGCGGAACATCTGTTACACCATCAGAGAAATTTACGACTGCAGTCTTTAATAGCAAAAACTTCTCTTCTATTTCATTACGTAGGAAAAACAATATGGAAAGCGCCAGCAAGACCAGACCAAAAAGACCAATAAGCCATTTGGTATCAAAAACTATCGGCACAACATCAAAATTTCGAATATTTTGCGACACTGCTAATCGCAAATTTGAATTAGGTACCATCTGGTGAACACCCCAGAATTGATCCGCCGCCTGATTGAAGGAGGTTTCAAAAAACTCTTTCTTTGAAAAGGGATGTTTATCGAACATACTATAGTCTTTGAAAGAGGCACTTATATACCCAGTAGTGGAATGGCTTAAAGCAAAACCATCATCATTCATTAAAAGAAATTCATATTCAAACCCGCGAAAAGCCAAACCCATTTTAGCTAGAAAGTTATTGCTCAACATTGCTACGAGCACGCCTTTTTTAGGCTTTTCCAGTTCGATGGAGTTTTGATCATTGAAGTTAACATGAAAGGCAACGATCCAAACTGGACGTTTTTGGTGGTTTTGAATTTTTTCAAAATGTACAGAACCGACGGGCACTCGACTGTAGTCGATGGTCTGATAGATTTTAGAAATAAGATATTCGGACCAATTTTCAATAATTTCTGGCTGCAAAGAAATCCACTTCAGAGAGTGAGTGCGCTGGGAATCACTTTGCAAAAAGGCTAGACCCATAAAATTGGAACTCTTTAAATCTCCAGATAAAATGGCCTTAGACTGAGGGGCCTCCAACCATTTTCTAGAAGCTTCAATTTTAGATAATGCAATAGTTCTGGTTTTAAGTGTGCTTAGCTCCTGCTGTGCCGCTTGTAGCAAGAGTTGACTGGCTCGCCGAGTGTTGTCTTGTTGTAGTTTAACAAACACACTATTAAAGCTTTGATTGACCTGAAAATAGAACAAGCCCACCACCGCTAACATAGAAACAATAACAAGTATTCCAACTTTAAATCGACTCACGACACCTTCCTTGGCAGAGATTCCATCCCCATTGAGCCAATGAACATTGTAGAAAAACGCTCATCAGACGTCCAGTAGTGGTCTAAAATTATCGTTTAATATTAAGCAATTAACGCAAGGCACCTTCGCAGCTCTGAAGACGAGACTTGTGCTCGACTTCAAACAGGAAACCTAGACTTTTATCCAACTATAAACTGGGATCAAATTGAAAACGGGTTGTACCAGCGGAACCGGTCATTACAAATTCTGAATTAAACTTTTCCACCTCAGTCATAGGCACTGGAAATTCAATGATATACCCTTTACTCCATCGATCAAAATGAGGGTATAACACGCGCACTTCAAAATCCCGTTCGGACAAATGTTTTATCTTTCCAGGATACTTTACACCATTGTGTTCTAAATAAAATTTCCACATTTTTGGAAGTTTTCTCAGGTCACGATCCGGAGAATAGTAGCTGATGAAGAATTGAGCACTGTTAGACATTTCTTGAAAGTTCTTCTCTCTCTCTTTTGCCGCCTCTGCGCCATCCAATTGATTGTAGTATCGAATCTGGTCTAATCGCGAACCATTCACTTTGCTATTCAAAATAGTGACATGCAGATGATAGAGATTTTGCAAGCCATTGTACTTTTCGTCACTCTTTGTATGCTCTGAAATCAACTTTGCATATTCCCCATCCGTCAGCCTTGGTTTTTCAACCGATTGATCAATTTTACTTGGAGCCGTTCCACAACCTACTGCTATAAAAAAAAATAAAATCAGCGTAATTACTTTCACAGTTCACATTCTCCCAAAAAAGCAAACATATCATCTCTTGCCTTTTGCTTTTCTATATCTACATAAATCTCGTGAAAACTCGTTTCGTAACAAATAAACTTTTTTGGAGAAGCCCCCAATCGACTAAAAAACAACTCAATGGCCTCATTACTTACAATTTTTTCTTTTCCGGCCATTTGCACCAACACCGGTAGTTTTATATTTTCGCTATAGCTAATAGCTTGGTCGAAAGCCTGCTTCATTTCAACATAAAGTCTTGGCGACACTCTATCATGTCTTAATGGATCCTTGCTGTAACCTCTTTGTATTTGTTGGTCGTGAACTAAGTCAGCAAAATCAATTTTCATTGCCCAATGTTAAGCGAGGGACATATTTAGCCAACACTCCGGCCGCTAAATCTTTAACCGCTGGGATAAAGCCACGCCCAGCGCGGGAGCACTTAATACTGCCGCAGACACACCCTGATCTCCGTAGGCTATCAAATTTTTAATAGTGATCAACCCACCCAATGAGTGGCCAAACAGGAACATAAGGTCCTTAGCTTTTCATTTTGAACAAACTCGATAATTTTTCGCAAGTCTTTTTCAAAACAATCAAACGAAGGGACGTAGCCTCTTTGACCCGACGACCGGCCATGTCCTCTTAAATCCTAAAGCAAAACATCCCAACCTTTTTCCACGCAAAATTTTGCATAATCATTGTAATACCTGGAGTGTTCGGCCATCCCATGCGTTACGATGATCGTGCCTTTTTGCTCTTCACTACGCCAACTTTGAGTGAATAACTCAATGTTTTCGTGGCCCTTTACACTACCTTCAAATCTATTCATGGGGTCTCTCACATTTCGCTGGTTATTTATTATAATAAAGAAATTTGATAATAAATAACCCTTTAAAACTTTTGTGTTCCTTCGACTTGACTAAAGGTCAACCTCTTTTTCAAATTCTGCATACACCCTCTTCGGGCCATTGTAAAATGACGACATGAAAAGATTTGTTTTCATTTTTATTGCGGTACAATTATTGATCGCCGCACCCTCATTCGCACAAGAAACAGAAGCAGACCTACTTGCTCAAATGAATGGTTGGGAGATGGGCTTTCATCTAGGCCGACTGCTGCCCAATCAAATTGACGGAGTCACTGAAATTATCCCACTGTGGGGTATCCGGGGTGGTATTGGCTGGGGCAGCGTTACGACTGAAATGGGCTATATTGGTGGCAATGGGCGAAGGAGTGAATGGAATGACCTCCATATTAGTGCTCGAGCCAACATACCCGTGGAGACCATTATCGGCCATGTTTATATCGGCGTGGATCTCATCGACTATGTCGGCGTCAATGGGGAACAGATCACACGGGGGCAGTGGTCACGTCGGCGGTGGAATCCTAAATCGGCTGGCTCCCGGAATTCGTTTCGCGGCGACATGAAATTTAATGTCAGCCCCGGTACCTCTATGTACTTAGGATTTGGATTCACTATCACTATGCCCGATGGTGGCGGAAATTAATCCTCTTGTTAAATCCCTCTTCAACGTACACTTTGTGACAGTGGATACACAACTGCCAACTTAATCAGTCCCTTAACATTATTGGCTCTTAATGCCTTTGCATAGATCGATAGCTGTTGAAAAGCTTTCTTTTATATCTTTCGGAGCCAGATTTGTAATCGATCAACCAGGTCACACCATCATTATCTTGCCCCCATAGATCAATCTGGCCTTCCATGATTCCCTTTTCAGTCAGCATTTGGAATCCCCATTCAACAAACCCATTTTCAATAACACTTTTCAAATTCGGTTGTTTGAGATTTCTCACAAATTCGACGGCACTCAAAATTTCTCCCGCCTTCTCTCCAAACCACTCTTCAGCAACCTTTGAAAAGTCAAAATTAAAATCGACCTTTAAGGCTTCCATGAGTTGATGAATTAACGTTCCGTTAGCTGTTTTTAAAACGGCATTAACAATTTCTTCCGTATCACGAGGACCCGCAGATTCATTGGATACGAAACTTTCTTCTTCGAGAAGTGAGGATACGCTGAATGTTAGTGGTTGGGACGCCTCCGAATCTTGGCTATCTCTAAATGGCTTTTCTGGGCCGCTATCTTTCGAATCCTCTAAAACAGCATAAGGTTTAACTTCAAAGGGGCCCGTCTGTACTGTGTAGGTGTAGCTTCGTCGAGATTGTAGCTTCTTGCTCAAATCAATCCGCATCCGTTCCACCCAAGAGTTTTTCCCCGGGTCATCGACAAAACACATAAACACGGATTCTACGGCGCGAGTGAGCGCAACGTAGAGCAATCGATCCGTTTCCAATAATTCAATTTCTTTTTCTTTTTCCATTAATTTTTGGGAAAACAAAGTTGGCTTTGAAACTCCTCCCTCTCCTAAGGGCAAATTAAAGGCCCACTTTCTTTCTCCTCGATCAAAGGAAAACTCACTGACCTTTCCCACATTCGGGCGTTTATGCATATTCGGGACAATAATATGCTTAAACTTCAAACCTTTCGATGCATGAATCGTCATAAGATTGACACGATTGGGTTCAACCGCGGCGACCGCGTCGGTTTCACCAACGCTATCCAAATCATCAATGGCAAAATCAACATGGCTGATAAAATCAATAACATTAAAGCCTGGTCGACTTTCTTCTTGCTTGAGTTGATGAACATACTTCCAAATGTTACTTTCCCGTCTGCCTGTTGGGTCATATTGCCGACTTGCCAATACCAGCCCTGAATCTAAAACAAAATCAGTAAAACCTTCCACTAAACCCAAACGTTTCTTTTTATCGACAAGTTGAGCTAATGGCTCTGGAAGTTTTCCAGACGTTACCAAGTATTTCCAGAGTGATTCACCATTTGGAACTTCATTTGCTACATTGGTGATTTCTTGATCGGACCACCCCACCCAAGGCGACCTCAATAGCCCAATTAAAGAAAAGTTATCATGCGGATTCGCCATCACCTTTAAGATGAACGTACAATCTTGAACCTCTCTTCGATTGTAATAACCTGAAGCTGAATGCACGATTGTTGGAACATTCAGTTCGTTTAAATGGCGGGAAACCTCTTCTAGCAATTTATTGGTTCTAGACAAAATACATATTTCATCAAATGTCGCACCATTGTCGAGTAAATTTAAAACTCGAGATGCAATAGCTCTGAGATGTTCCATCTCTTGGTCTTCAGATTTTTCAATAATTGCAAACTCACAAATTTGGCGACTGGGCTCACTGACAGGCTCTCGCGGTACCATTGGTGAAAACTGATTTCCCAATTGGGAGAAGAAATCATTAAAAAAGGTGAGGAGTTCTGGAACAGATCGATAATTCTTTTTTAGAGTATCGTTTTTACCACCTGAGGATCGAACCGCCTTCTCCAATTCATCGAACACTTTAGAGTCAGCTCCACGAAAAAAATAAATCGACTGCTGTGGGTCTCCCACCACGTACATGGGCTTTTCTCCCACTAAATGGCGTAGAAGTGAAACCTGAATGGGGCTAGTGTCCTGGAATTCGTCGATCAGCCAATGGTCAAAAAACTGACTGTAATCTTGTCCTAGTTGAGGATGATCTCGCAAAGCCTTAGCCACCAACAGTTCTAAATCTTGAATCTCAAGCTGTCCCGACAGCTGTTTTTCTTCTAGAAAACGTTCGCAAAATTCTGGAGCAAAACTTTGAAATGATTCAAATGCTTGAAAGTATTGGGCCCAGTTTTCGGTGTTATAACTTTCACTCGATAGAGCCTTTTTCATGTCCTCAATAAAGGCTTTTAATTGCTCATGGAGTTCATCCTCTAGCTGTGGTTCTTTTTTACTTAAAAGGGGTTTACGCCCACAGGCTTTCAGAGCCTCAAGGGCGGATGCGGCTGGATTTTCTAATTCTTTGGACTCTAAACATGCGGCAACTTGTAAAAGCCCGTCAGCATATTGAACCCATTTTGCGTCTTCAGTTTGCCCTTTGATGGTGGCCACAAGAAAATGCAGAACGCGAGAATATTCATAGAGAGACCGTGCTAGAATTTTTGACAGGTCGTCTTTCGTCACTGCCGTTATACTTGGCTCTTCCAACCATCTGGAATAATAATTTCTACAGTAAGCTGAGAGTTTTTTAAAGCCCAACTCTTCAACAAGACCTGCGTCCACCAGTTCATCTTCGACCAATGATTTTAAAATCTTTAGTGATTGTAATTGTGCCCCTTCATCCGTCATCACTTGAAAGTTATTATCGAAATCCAATAAGTGCCCATACCTTCTGATAAATTGAGAAAGAATTCCGTGTATGGTGGTTATAAACAAACTACTTGGCGAGGATACAAAATGGATCAAATCGGATCTTTGTCGGCGACAGGCCTCCATAACCAAGCGTTCGCGTAATTCTTGGGTGGCCTTTCGGGTGAATGTAGATACAACGATTCTTGGCATACGCCCGTGTTTATTAAAATACTTGTCCGCAATGTCGAACACTTGGTTCGTCAACCAAGTTGTTTTTCCGGCTCCAGCCCCGGCTCGCACCACGATATCGTTAGTTAAGTTTTGCTTTATATAAGATGAGGGGCTCGGCATATTTGCTTCCAATCGCATTTGAGACATTGGCTTAATTCTTTGGGATTGACTTGCAACTCCCCTTTTGCAATTGCTGTCGCGGAGTTTTGAACGACAGCTTTGACATCGCTATATAAACTGAACTTTTCGTCTTCCGTTATGGCTGTGCCCCGACCAGGACGAGGGGCTAAAGATTCTGCCTTTGATTTTACAAGAAACCCTTTATTGCGGCTAAAGGTTTTAGCGACGAAATAATTGGCTCCGACGACTTCTCCAGAAACCTCTTCACATAAACCCGAGTCAACGGCGTAGGCATAGACAGCCATCTGCAATTGATCGTATTTTAACCAACTGCCATAATTTTTTTCTTGGCTGGATGACGACTTGTAGTCGATCAACAAAAGGTGGCCTTCTTGATCGCTATCAATTCGATCAACAAACCCTAAAAAGGGAAAGTCACCCCCCTCTTTGACCAGTTCTCCCGTTTCTAATGACCAAAATGCAGATATTCTAGCTTCTCGCCCCACTGTTTTCGTGCGGGGAAACTGTTCTCGCCAGCCTTTTTCGAACTCTAAAAACCTCTTTGCCAAACGCATGTAAATTGTAACCACTCGTTGTTGAGTAAAGTCATCGTTAATTTTTTCATCTTCTATACATTTGCTAACGATTTGGCGTAGTTCTTCATCAGGCAAAGCGGAGTTAAAAGGCTCGGCCGTGAGTTTTTCAAAAAGGGCATGCATAACTTTGCCTCGAGTCATGTGGTCCACATCCAACTCCATTTCGGGGAGCTGTGCCAATCGAAAAAGTTTGCGTGCCATAAAAATAAATGGGCAGGATAAAAAGCCTTCAATTTGACTGACAGATAACCGCGTCGCCTCGGGCTTCACGCTTATATTGGGGCGCGGGGTTTTACCCAAATCGTAGTCCACGAACTCAGATTGAAACTGCAATTGACGATGATTTAAGTGGGTGGGGTCAGGAGTGCTCATCTTCTCCGAATCAACTCCTAGCGCCTGGGCCGCCATAATCCACAGTTTACTTGGGGCTTCAACTCCCCCCGAGAATCGAGACAACGCCGTGGAGAGAATCACTTCATCTAATT
>JAWKNX010000033.1:0-22589 GCA_041391465.1 Bdellovibrionales bacterium | reverse complement strand
CATCAAACATCCATGGACACAGGCCTGTCGCAAATGATTGATATTCCAGTTTTCATTTACTTTTGAAAGATACCCAAAAAATCCACCGGCAAAGGTGTCTCCGGCTCCGGTTGGATCTACTACATTAACCACAGGAAACGCCGGTAAAATAAAATATTGGTTTTCAGCATACATTAAAAATCCGTAGTCTCCGCGCTTAATGACAACACCTTTCGGACCCATTTTTGCCAACTCTTGAGCCGCAGCTACGCCGTTCCACAAACCGGTGAGTTCACGGGCCTCTCCTTCATTGATGAGTAGCACGTCCACTCTTTTTAAAACCTTTTTAAGGTCATTCAACTTAGAGCCGATCCAATAATTCATAGTATCAACCCCAACAAGTTTTGGAGACTTCACTTGATCTAATACTTGCATCTGTAAAACCGGATCAATATTAGCTAAAAACAAATACGGAGAAGATTTATATTCTTCAGGAATTTTTGGATCAAAATTTTCGAAAACGTTCAACTGAGTATCCAAAGTAATTGCCTCATTCATGTCGTTTTCGTATTTACCCTCCCAATGAAAGGTTTTACCTGGAATCTGTTGAAGTCCACTGAGGTTTACATTTCTGTCTGTCAGTAATTTTTTGTGCTCCTCCTGGTAATCGTCGCCCACGACGCCGACCACGTTCACGCGAGTGTAATGGGAAGCAGCTAAAGAAAAATAATTCGCAGATCCGCCTAAGATATTTTCTTTATGACCTGCGGGTGTAGATATTGAATCGTAACCAACACTTCCAACAACTAGTACTTCTGACATGCTTCCCCCAAACAGGTAATGGTATTTATGATGGCATTGTTTCGGGATGGTTACTCGCCGTTGAGTTCAGTTGACCGCAGGCTGCAAAAATATCCCGTCCCATTGTTTTTCTTCTTAGAACATGAGCTCCTAATCGAATCAACTCTTGTTGAAATCTGTCAATTTTTTCCTCCGATGGACGCTGGTAGCCAGAGGCCGGATGCTCATTAAATGGGATAATATTGAGTTTGCAAGGCACATTTTTAGTCATCTGATACAACTCCCGAGCGTTATCTAGGGAGTCAGTGACGCCGGCTAACAAAACATATTCGAAGGTGATTTTATCTCGCGTGACATCGTAATGTTCTTGGCAGGCTTGCATTAATTTTTGGATATTCCATTTTTTATTAATAGGCATAACTTCCGTTCGAATTCTATCATTAGAGCCATTTAAGCTCACTGCCAAACGGGCTCCTGACGCCGAAACCAACGGAATGCGGTCCACCAAACCAGAGGTTGAAACAGTGATTTTTTTTCGGGACAAATTTATTCCCCAAGTATTATTTAAAATATCTATGCTGGCAAAAACGGCCTTTGGATTGTCCAACGGCTCTCCCATTCCCATGAAAACAATATTGGTAATGTTTCGATCTGGTAGAGCAGATTTAACTTGTAAGAACTGCCCAATAATTTGAGAGACACTCAGGCGCTTTAGTAGTTTTTGTTTGCCCGTATAACAAAAGGTGCAGGCCATATTACAACCCACCTCTGAAGAAACACAGAGAGTGTTTCGCTCCGCTGATGGAATTAAAACAGTTTCAATCGATTGACCGTCGCCCATATCAAAAAGAAATTTTTGTGTTCCGTCTGTACTGCTCAAATGTTTTATCACGCGAGGTAACTTAAAAGTAAAAAGTTGCGGGATTTCTTCTCGAAATTTTTTCGAAAGGTTTAATATTAATTGAGGGTCTGTTATCCCTGCAAGGCATAGACCCATTGAAACATCTGTTGGGCTCCGAAAATTTTTCTCCCCAATAGAGAGAAAATTCTCCCAACTCACCCATTGAGAAATCGTAAAAATTAACTGGTAATTGAATATCTTTACTACTGGTCATTTCTGGCGCACCATAGCACAACTTTGCCGGGAGAGCAGAGAAAAAAATTTCCCGTATTTATTAAAAAAACTTCAATTTATTCAATAAATTGAAGTCTTTACCTGCAAGGCTTAGCGAGAGCTATGAGAATTATTTCCTGGAGGAGGGTTCTCTCGAGTACAAGTCACACACCCCAGTTGGCTGACAACGTATCCAGCCGCATGGTTTGCTAAAATGCACGCCTCTGGCAGGGGTCCCAGCCCGCGCTCCAACCCAAGGACAACGCTGCAATGACCGTGTCTCCTGCCCCGAGTGACATCAAAGACGTCTTTTGCAAACGTCGGCAAATTTAAAATGCTATTATTGCTAAATAAAGTCATACCTTGTTTACCTTGTGTCACCACTATGTATTCAGCATGAGCGTCTTCTAATAGCTTTCGGCCGACTTTTTCAATAAAATTTTTCACTTCGATGGATCTCATCTGATGGAAAACCCGAAAGCAAAACAGCTTCATCTCTATTGGGTTTAATGAGTTGGGCACCTTTATAAAAACTCAAAGGAGTGGTTCGACTTGGATCCACTAAAACTGGTTTACCCTGCCGTCGTGCCAGTTGAATCACTTCTTGGCAGACTCGGTGACTGAGAACCCCTTTTGCATAGTCTTCTAATATAACTCCCTGGCAATCATCCAGAACAGCTTCAAGTTGCTGCAAAACTTTATCTTCCAGTGTGGCATCTATAAATTGCTTTTTTTCGTGATCCACGGCGCTCACCACTTGCTGGTGCTCAGCCATAATGCGAGTTTTTCGAGTCGTGGGTCGGCCTTGATCAACAATGAGTCGCTGGGCGCTCACACCTTGTTCTTGCAACAAACTGGAAACCTGATCACTGGCTCGGTCTTTACCGACCACGCAATAAGTTCCATCGGCCTTTAAACTCACCACGTTCGCCGCCACGTTACAGCTTAAACCTTCCGAAGATTCCCCAGTGACTTCAACCACTGGGACCGGAGCCTCAGGACTAATTTTCTTTACCTCGCCCGCAATATGTTTAGTCCAGACCGGCATCGCCAACGATGGCAATTTTGACCTTCTTAAGTTGGTCCTAACAAGTCCGGTATCTTTTGACTGAATCCTGGGTCTACTTTGAAGCTCAAATTAACTCCTTTTTTACTCCGAATGGGTTCAATATGGCATAGATTGGGCCTAGGCTCATTTGCAATATTTCTTGAATGGGGCCGAAAGCGTCGTGTGGTGCCATTTTTGGATTAAACACCTTCACCTTTATAGAACTTAAATTTAAAGAGTTTTTATAGACAACCTGCAGGACAAACTTTAATTTCTATTACCTTTTTAAAATCGGAGTTTATAAATGCAAGGTTACCTCCAGTCACCTCTACCGAAATGTGACAAAGACTGTTGAAGCTGCTGGTAAAATTATTGACCTCAATTCTAACGCCCTAAGGGCTTGAAACTCCTCGTCGAGCGATCATTGTATCCGTTCCATGTAGGATGGATGATAGATCCATTAAAATTTTCCCTGGATACAGGGTTCAACATAACCAAACCTTGGGACCATTTAAAGATTAGGTTGAGATATCACCCCAGTGTGAACCTCAGTGAAGTCGCTGCTCTTGCTGCTGATGACTTATAAAAACTCCCTTTTGGGTCTACCGCTTGGTGGTGCAAAAGGTGGAATAAAGTGGACGTTAATGCACTTTCCAAAAGCCGAAATGGAAAACCTTACTCGAAATTTTACCACTGAATTGGAGCCCATTTATTGGACCTGACAAAGATATCCCCGCTCCTGATGTGAACAGTGCGCAAACCATGGCTTGGATGCTTGATACTTTTTCTAAGAGTACGGATTTTGCCAAACAGGTGTAGTCACAGGTAAGCCGATCGAAATCGGTGGATCTATGGGACG
Organism: Bdellovibrionales bacterium; assembly: GCA_041391465.1. Taxonomy (GTDB): domain Bacteria; phylum Bdellovibrionota; class Bdellovibrionia; order Bdellovibrionales; family UBA1609; genus UBA1609. The sequence continues at coordinate 18,788 of JAWKNX010000033.1, read as the reverse complement.
TGAAGCCGCCACGGGACTCGGAGTGGTCTATTGCACCGAAAATGCTCTCAAGTGCAAAGGCAGAGAAATCAAAAATGCAACCATGGCCATTCAGGGGTTTGGAAAAGTGGGCATGCATGCCGCCATTGAAGCCCATGAGTTAGGTGCTAAAATCGTTGCCGTAAGCGACGTGTCTGGTGGAATATACAACCCAGAAGGGCTCAATGTCCCTGAACTCGTCGAGTACATCCATGAAAACAAAGTTGTGGCCGGTTACCCCAAAGCAAAAAAAATCACCAACGAAGAATTATTGGAATTGGATGTGGATGTTTTAGCGCCATATTCTTGATGGTGTCATTACTAGCGACAATGCTGAACGTAAAAGCAGATATTATTGTTGAAGGCGCCAACGGCCCTGTCACATCTAACATCTGAAATCCTATTTAAAAAAGGAATCCTTGTCGTTCCTGATATTTTGGCCAACGGTGGTGGCGTTATTGTGAGTTACTTTGAATGGGTACAGGGATATTGTTTGGTTTGTTTTGGACCGAAGAAGAAGTGCGAAGCAAGTTAAAAAGTGTGATGGACCCTGCCTATGAAAAAGTATGGAAGTTTTCTCAGGAAACTGGAATGGATATGCGAATCTCTGCTATGTCCGTATCTTTACGCCGACTCGAACAGGCCATGAGGAAATTGAGAGGACTCCTTTAATAATGACGTTTAAGCCCTGGTATATTTACCTCCGAAATGGGCTCATGACCTCAGTATTCCTGTGTTAAAAATAATGTCTCATTTCCTCCCCCAAATAAATACTAATTGGGGGGAGAGAACCTATAAAAACCTACACTTTAAAAATCCCATGGGTATCGCCGGAGGAGTCGACAAAAATGCCGATTCGATTATCGCTTGGAGCAAGCTCGGTTGTGGGTTTATTGAAATAGGAACCGTTACGCCAGAGCCTCAAGACTCCAATCCGGGTCAAATTATGGATAGAGACATCCCCTCAAAAGCTCTATGGAACAAGATGGGGTTTCCTAACAGAGGAATGATTGAGGCTTATAATAATATTTTTACGTGCAAAAAAATCGAGAGTAATGGTGCCCCACTTTTTTATCCAACATTGAAATCCAAGAAATCGCAACACACCCAATGACCGCCCCACGAAGATTATGTAAAATGCATTCAGCAACTCTCACCTGTTGCTGACGCCTTTGTTGTTAATATTAGTAGCCCCAATACAAAAGACCTCAGAAGTTTGTTTGAACCGGAAAATTTAAGAAATTTTAACTCATTATTCTTGCGAATGCTTCGTACCCCATTTTATTGAAGCTCTCCTGATTTTGATGACCACCAATTACAAACTGCGGTATTGGACACATCTGTTGAATTAAATATCGACGGTTGGATTCTCACGAATACGACAACCTGGCGTCCAGATAATTCTAGTTTTCCCAAAGTCCGAGAAGGGGGCTTGTCCGAACACCACTGGCTCCGTTGTCTGGCAAAAATTACTTACAAAAACCATTGAACATCTGGGCGATCAAAGATCAGGTAAATATCATCTCAACCGGAGGCATCATGACGCCCAATGACGTTAAACATCGACTGAGCATGGGCGCAGATTTGGTGCAGGTTTACTCGGCTTTGGTTTTCGAGGGCCCCTTTTTCTTCAAACGAGTGAGTGAAATTCTCAGGAATGTTAAGTAGACTCAAACCATGTCTACGAGTCCGAAAATAAAAAAAAGACCGACTTGGATTCCCGTTGTTGCTGCGGTCATCTCTAAAAAGGGGAAGGTCTTGCTTGGGGAACGACCCGAGGGTTCCTCCTTGGCCGGGGTTTGGGAGTTTCCAGGCGGTAAAATCGAAGCCAGCGAAACCCCAGAACAGGCATTAAAACGTGAGCTTAAAGAAGAACTTGGAATCGAGGCCGAAGTTTCACAACTTCTCCTGTCTACAACCCATCAATATGGAGATGTTGGAATACTAATTTTGTTTTATAAAGTGGATTATTGGAAAGGTGAACCCAGAACACATCATCACAATGGTTTGAAATGGGTGAGCAAAGCGGAATTCGCAGAACTAGAACTGCCTGAGGCCAACCGAAAGGTTTTGCCTCGGTTACTAAAGACTTTTTAAGGAGTTTTAAAATCGGCTTATTTTTTTGGAAATCAGACCAGCCCCTACCAGAGGTCCTTAACATTTGTATTGTTGCCCGATCTTTCCCCATTTTAGGGCGCGCTGCTGATCATGGCTTTCTTTGGCCAATCGCAAAAGGTCTTGCCAAAAGAGGCCATAAAGTCACGGTCATCTCTTGGAAAAACCCGCAGGGCAAAGATCTCATTGAAAAAGACGGAGTATCGGCCCACTTTATTGGAAACCGTGAATTATCAGACATTAAAATCGATGAAAAGCTCAATTCAAAATTTAAAGAGTTGCACACCTCCAACCCATTTCACATCGCTCATTGTATTGATCGACATGGGCTACTCATTGCGCGACGAAGAAAAGCCTATCAAGTGGCGGTTGCCTTTGACTCGGATGCCACGCAAATGTCCCAGTTATTTGCAATAATGGGAATGGCTCAAGACTCACTCAGCGAACTGATAAAGACAGGTCTCGCCATGCTTTATAAATTCACCAGTACTTATTTTGGCGGCGATCGGGCATTACTCAATTCTGCCGACGGTGTCTTTGTTACTAGCCCCCAACAACGAGTGGTGTTAGAGCGATATTACCTATACCCAGAACTTAAAACCTATGTTGTCCCTTACGGGATTGAAATCAGCGAGCTCTCCGAACGGGAAAAGTCAGATGAGCTTCGCAAGGAACTTAAAATTCCTGGCAATGCTCATGTGGTAATGACTTTTACGGATATGACGGAGCTGGAAGACGTGGTGAACTTGCTCAAAGCCTTTGAGAAAGTTGCCATTAAAAAACCCTCTGCACGACTTATCATTGTCGGTAACGGCCCGCTGAAACGCCAGATTCAATATGAAATGCTGCAGTTGGCATTGGGCTCTAAAGTCGTCTTTACTGGGGCCATACGCAATGTCGATATTCCTGATTACTTGTCTCTTGCCGATGTTTTTGTCTGACCTCAGTTCAAGAACAACTGGTTTTGAACCTGGCCTATTAGAGGCGATGGCACAAAAGAAAGTTATCATTGGGTCTGAAGTGAGCCCCATATCGACCATCGTTGAAACTGGCGTTGATGGGTTTTCTGATACGACCTGCGAATCGCATCAGCTTAGCAAAGTTGATTATTCAAGTGTTCTCAGAGCAAGTTTCAGCAAATGATGTGGGCGAAAAAGCCCGGTCAAAAGTCGTTGCAGCTCTTCGACATTGGCAATATGGTCCGACAAACCGTCGACGCCTATGGGCGGAATTCTCCCTTTCCACTGGCCGATATGCCAAGAATGATCTTGTTGACTACTTAAAAGTGGAAGCCTAACGGGCGGTTTCGCAGTGATTTTGGCTCTATCGGTGGCTAACAAGGTCCGTCGACTCGTCTTTTGGCTGAAACGGCCATTTTTTTAAGAATTATCGCTAGCTTACGCCCCTTAATCTTAATACAATTAAAGTAGTTTCAGATACTTACGAACCACACAGGTGAGAAAATGACAAAAGCGGATTTAATCAATCTTGTAGCCGACAAAACTGGAATCACTCGGGTAAAAGCTGAGACCGTAGTGAACACAATTTTCGACTCCATGGTAGAAGCACTTTTGCGTAATGATCGAATCGAAATTCGTGGATTTGGCTCATTTGTAAATCGCGAATACGGATCTTATAAGGGAAGAAATCCTCGAACCGGTGAAGTGATCAATGTGGGGGAAAAAAAGTTGCCTTTCTTCAAAGTGGGCAAGGAACTTAAAGAGGATATCAATAAAGGAATTAAAGACTCCTAACTTGGCTTAGGTAACACTTAATTGCCAGTTCCAATTCCAGGGATGAGCACTTCTCACGTTTTTTTCTTCGTTTAAAATCATAAATATACGATCCATTCCAATAGCGATTCCCGAACACGGTGGTAGTCCATACTCCAATGCATTTAAAAACTGTCGATCGATTGGCAAAGTATCCTTACCCAATTGAGTTTTAGTTTTATTATCTAGATCGAATCTTTTGGACTGTTCTTCGGCACAAGTGAGCTCGTTGAAACCATTGCCTACTTCTACACCTTTCCAGTAAATTTCAATTCGATCGGCCCAGCCAGAGGGTTTGAGTTTCGCCAATGCCGACTGTCGAACCGGAAAATCGGACAACACAATAAATTCGTTTTGTTGAATCAGCCACGGTTCTACCTTTTCAACCATCAACAGGCTGTATAGATCTTCAAAAGCATCCGACTCTTGGTCCACTTCTAGCCCCACCCGTTCGCAGAGCTTTTGCAGCCCTAAAAGATCCAATTCGGGACCAATGGATTCGCCAGTGGATTCGAAAATCGCCTGCTTTACTGTGATCCAGCAAGGTGAATGGGCTTCCCCCGACAAGCTTTCGATCCAATTTTGAAAGTCCTCAACGATGCTCTCCAATCCTGCAAAAGTCCGATACCACTCGAGCATCGTAAATTCTGGTTCATGTAATGCGGAGATTTCTTTGTCGCGAAAACACTTTTTAATTTCATACACATCTGCACACTCAGCAGCGATCACCTTTTTTAGCGACAGCTCCGGGCTTGTTGGTAAAAACCGGCTGTGCCTCCCGCCCTGCAGGTGAATTGCTACCTTTACTGGGTCGAGGGTGGGCTCCATGCCTGGATTGGTCACTAAGTAGGGCGTATCGATTTGTAGAAACCCAAGCTCTTGAAAGTAATTATGTGTATCCATTAAAAAACGAGACCACTTTTTCAATTTGCCGATTGAAACCTTGGGATCATAGACCTGACTTCGATGGGAAGAGTTCCCAGTAAAAACTTTTTGAACATCAATAACCTTGAGTTGAAGAGCCGGTGCGGTGACCACTTCAGATAAAATTCGGTAAATGGGTCGAGCCTCTAAATCGAGGTCTTGCAATCCGAGGGAAGGCCAATCCAGGGGAACCAAAACATCCCCACCTTTAAGAAAAACCTGTTCCTTTCGAGAAATAATTTCCCCACCTACCCAAATTGGTTCAGAAAAAATTTCCCCTCTGGACATATGCTGCATAAGAGTTTGAATAGATAAGGTTGTGTTAATGCTTTGGCCATTCATAAGTTTCATATGACATTCACAGTACAGAGCTGTCAATTGATGGGGTTGACTTCAGGATGATTTGCCGACAATGTGGTGTTGCTGATGGAAGCTCCACACCGAAACCCAATATTAAGAGGTCAAAATGTCTACACAAGTCAACTGGAACAGAATCAAAAAAGAACTCGGCAATGTGAAAGATCTTGATTCTTTAAAACGAGAGTTAGAAAAGCTTGCTCGAGAAATTCAAAAATTTGATATCAACGACTATCTCAGCCCAACTGCTAAAAAAGGCTAAAAAGGCTCGAGAAGCAGTACAACGATCTTTTAAAAACGATCAATCGAGTTCAGCGTCAACTGGATAAAGAACTCAGTGAAGCCGTTAAAACAATTCGATCTGCAGGAAAAGACCTCGAAAAAGAGTGGACTCCATTAAGAAGGCTGCCGTTGGCCAACAACGTTCCCTGAAGAAAAAGCTTAAAGTGAAGGTTTCTAAGCCAAGCACAAAAAAGAAGACTAAGAAAAAGTCGACCAAAAAGAAGGCGACAAAGAAAACGACCGCTAAAAAAACGACAGCAAAGAAATCGACAAAGAAAAGTCCACGTTGAAAAGTCGTAAGCTCCTGAGAAATCAATTTATAGACCTGACATTCGATCAAAGGGCAGCAATTGCTGCCCTTTGTTATTTGAAGCTCCATCAATTTCGCTTCCTTGAAATTGGCCTCCATGTTAATTTTACGGCCATTCCGCACATATTTATCGGAGCTCACTTTCATGAAAGATCTTGAAGAAAATTCACTTCGTTACAATCGCAAAACAGAGGTTACTGCAATGGCAGAAAAAATAATTATTGATAGTTTTTCCAATAGGCACATTGGTCCATCCGCTAGCGAAATTCAGGACATGCTTACGACGTTAAACGTGGATAGTTTAGATGCACTTATTCGACAGTGTGTCCCCGAGTCCATTTATGATAATTCGATGAACCTCGATGCTCCTTTAACAGAGGCCTCTCTCTTGATAAAGGCGAAGGAGTTGGCTCGAAAAAACAAAGTTTATAAATCTTATATTGGCCAGGGCTACTATGAATGTATCACCCCTTCGGTCATTCTTCGAAACATCTTGGAAAACCCGGGTTGGTATACAGCCTATACACCTTACCAATCGGAAATTTCTCAGGGCCGAATGGAAGCGCTCCTGAATTTTCAGACAATGGTGTGTGATCTAACAGGAATGGAGCTTTCCAACGCCAGTCTTTTGGATGAAGGAACTGCCGCCGCTGAAGCCATGGTGATGGCTTATAACCTGAACTCTAGGAAATCCAAAAGTCATCGCTTTGTAGTGGATCAACATGTTTTTCAGCAAACCAAAGAAGTTTTGCAAACCCGTGCGGCCCCACTTGATATTCAATTGGATTTTGTCGATGTGGCTAATTATGATTTTGACTCAGAGCCTGCTTTTGGTGTTTTGATTCAGTTCCCCAATGCCGAAGGTGCCGTGTCTGACCTCAATGAGTGGGCAAAGAAGGTCCACGCCAGCGACGCTTTAATTGTTGCATCAGCGGATTTATTGAGTTTGGCTTTATTCCAACCTCCGGGTCAGTGGGGAGCGGATATCGTAGTCGGAAGTACGCAAAGGCTGGGAGTACCCATGGGGTTCGGAGGGCCACACGCGGCCTTTTTGGCCACTCGAGAAGAGTATAAAAGGAATTTGCCCGGCCGTATCATTGGAGTCTCTAAAGATTCTCGAGGTAAAAATGCACTTCGGCTGGCATTACAGACTCGCGAACAACATATTCGACGTGAAAAAGCCACAAGTAACATTTGTACCGCTCAGGTGCTTCTAGCTGTGATGGCCGGTATGTATGCGGTCTATCATGGCCCCGATGGCTTAAAGCGCATTTCCCAACGGATACACACTCTGGCGCAAAAATTCGCCGAAGAACTTTCCGCTATGGGGTGGCAGATTCGACACACTCAATTTTTTGATACCGTTTTTGTGGAGCTTTCGGATATGGGCACAAGAGCCCGTCTCCAGCAAATACTCGAGCAGCACTCCATCAACGCAAACTTTTTTAACCCAGAAGGCGTTATTGTCAGTTTTGATGAAACTAAAATGTTGGACGATATGGACATCCTTTTGAGTTGTTTTGCAAAAGTCAAAAGTGAACAAGGGACAGCGGGAAGGCCATTCAGCGTGGACAGCGCGCTGTATCGCCAAGATGAATGTTTGAAACACCCCATATTCAAACAACATCATTCTGAAACCGAAATGCTTCGTTACATTAGTTTTCTTGAGCGTAAGGACATTGCCTTGAATCGATCAATGATCCCGCTTGGAAGCTGTACCATGAAACTCAATGCCACAACTGAAATGATCCCAGTGACTTGGCCTGAGTTTTCATCGATTCACCCTTTTGCTCCTTTAGAACAAGCTCAAGGCTACATTGAGCTTATTAATGAACTCAGTAAGGATTTAGCTGAGATCACCGGTTATGATTCGGTCAGCTTGCAGCCCAACGCCGGTTCGCAAGGCGAATATGCAGGTCTACTCGTGATACGCAAGTATCACGAAAGCCAAGGGCAAGGTCATCGCAACATCTGCTTGATCCCCCAGTCGGCCCATGGGACCAACCCAGCCAGCGCGGCCATGGCAGGAATGAAAGTCATTGTCACAAAGTGCGACTCTCAGGGGAATATTGATATTGACGATCTCAAGCAAAAAGCTGAACAACACAAAGATCACCTCGCCGCCCTGATGATCACCTACCCATCGACCCATGGTGTGTTTGAAGAAGAGATTAAAAACGTCTGTAACATTATTCATGATTTTGGTGGTCAAGTTTATATGGACGGGGCTAATCTCAATGCCTTGGTGGGAGTGGCTCGGCCGGGACAATTCGGTTCGGATGTCTCTCACTTGAATCTACATAAAACTTTTTGCATCCCACATGGTGGCGGTGGACCCGGAGTTGGCCCCATTGGTGTGGGCAAACACTTAGCTCCGTTTTTACCGCATCATTCGGTTGTACCGGATTGTGGACCAAAAGATGGAATTGGTGCCGTGAGCGCCGCCCCCTGGGGAAGCGCAAGTATTCTTCCCATTTCATGGGCCTATTGTAAAATGATGGGGCAAACGGGATTAACTGAGGCCACCCATGTAGCAATTTTAAATGCCAATTACATCGCCCAGCGGCTCAAAGACTATTACCCTATTCTCTACACGGGTAAAAATGATCGTGTGGCTCACGAGTGCATCATTGATTTACGACCTTTCAAGGCTAAAACCGGAGTGGATGTTAATGATGTGGCCAAGCGACTCATGGATTATGGATTTCATTCGCCAACCATGTCTTGGCCCGTTCCTGGGACATTGATGATCGAACCCACGGAGAGTGAGTCCAAAGCGGAGTTGGATCGATTTTGTGAGGCAATGATTTCCATTCGCAAAGAAATAGACCAGGTTGATAAGGGAGATTATCCCCAGGACAACAACCCGTTGGTAAACGCACCTCACTCGGCAGATGACCTCATCGAAGACACTTGGAACCGACCCTATTCACAAAAGCAGGCGTTTTATCCACTTCCTTGGGTACAAGAAAATAAATACTGGCCACCAGTGAACCGTGTGGACAATGCCTACGGAGATAAGAACCTTTTATGTGCTTGTCCGCCAATTGAAAGCTATGAAAACTAATCTTTGAAAAAGAAAAAGCCGCTTATTAAAAGCGGCTTTTTTGTACGTGTAGAAAGACGACCCAGAAGACACCCCTGCAAAAACTCATGTTCACCCAACTCCCACAACGATGAACCTCTGGGCCCGAAAAAAAAACTAATTCTTAATGACGAATCGCCCTTTGAGTGGCTTTAGGATTTTTTTAATTGGAAATCGAATTTGTTTTTCCATATTTCATCCCTTCGTGTGAAGCCAACTTATCACCGGCCTTTTGAAACTCCTAATTTAAAATTATCATATATGTTATTTTCAACAGACATGGAAGTTTTGACATATTGGAGTTTTGTCTCTGTTTAGAGGTCATTCAAAATTTTTTTCATATAAGAACTTCAAGCTAAAAAAGCATCCTATTTTCAACAAGTTCTGAAGGAGGCTCCCTAAAAAGTTCCCTTGAAATTTGAATAAAATTTCAGGGCTTTCCAAGGGAAACTTACTCCGAAAAACGGCGACGGGTATGGGTTCTGTCTAATGCTTTGACAGAGAAATTATTGATATTTGCCCTACTGAGGACCGTTGATCAGAACGTCAACCCAAGGTTTTTTGTCTTTTGGAATAGCTTCTGGGGGCATGAACAACCCAGCTTTAAATCCTGTCTCACTGGCATCACAGTGCGCCCAAGGGTTTTCAAGAGCCGTTACTCTTTTAACCCACTCAAATGCTTTGGAATTATTTTGCCTCATAATAGTGATCACCTCTTCGACGGTGACATGGGGAATGCTGTCATCCCAGCAGTCATAATCCGTCACAAAACAACAAGGCACGTAACTGATTCCCGCCTCTCTCGCCAAGGCATATTCGGGAAAGTTCGTCATTCCGATGATATTTGCTCCAATTTGGCGGTAAAAGTTAGACTCCGCTTTCGTAGAAAAATAAGGTCCCTCTATACACACGTAAGTGGCGCCAAAGTGACAATCAAATCCAATATTCTTCGTCAATGGCTGCACCTGCTCAATGATCGACAAAGAAACCGGTTTAGCCAAAGAAACGTGGCCAATGAGGCCATCACCAAAAAATGAATGCTGACGAACACCTTTGGTGCGATCGATGTACTGAGTAGGAACAACCATATCACCTGGCTTGTATTCTTTTTGCAAGCTACCGATTGCTGACACGGACAAAATTGCTTTTGCTCCATATTTTTTCAAAGCATAGATGTTGGCTCTATAATTCACCTCTGAAGGCAGCTTTTCATGGTGAGCTCCATGGCGAGAGAGAAATAAAATTTCCCTTCCTTCAAGTCGTACTCTCTTAAATGCTGTTGAAGCTTCTCCAAAAGGAGTGTCTCGATCAAGCTCCTCTATGACTTCAAATTCCTCAAAGTTCTCGAATCCCGATCCACCGATGAGTGCCCACATTTTTAATTCCTTTCAGCCATGTCCAAAAAATTGAAGATTCGTCAAAAGGTCGAATTTAATAAGTTTTTTGGACAAAAATCATCTATACAATATGAATTATGGAGCGACGCTATCAAAATTCTTTGAGCCTGCCAATGACATTTGAAAAATGGTTGGTGAATGAATTACCCACCGGTGAGAAGGCACAGAAGGGCCTCGCCAAGAGCATTATGGGGCTTTCCGATATTTTTAAAAGCTCAAACCCGACCCCTTGGGGAGACCCCAGTTTTCAACAGGCCTACACTCTTTATTACATGCCGTTGAATTTATTAAGGTTTCAAAAGCTATTGTCGAGATTGGATCCACTGGGATTTCTCGACGGCATCGACACCGTTATAGACATCGGCAGTGGACCCGGCACTTTTGGATTTTCGCTGCAATCCCTACCAAAACTGAGCAAGTATATTTGTTATGAGCTCGACAATACGGCCATTGAATTGCAGAAAAAACTGATCCCTCGTTTAGGCCCTACATTGGCTACAAGTTGGGTGCAATCAGAAAGCGATTTGGAGCCGTTGATTGGTGGCACTTCAACATTGGTTGTGTTCTCTTACTCGCTAAATGAGTTCAAGCAGATTCCGACTTGGCTGGAGAAATGTCAAAACCTACTCATCATTGAGCCTTCAACTCACCAAAACAGTCGAAAACTCATTGAAGTGCGACAAAGACTTATTGATTCGAAACTCCAATATGTATGGGCTCCTTGTACGCATCAAAAAGCCTGCCCTCTGCTTAAAAATTCGAAAACTGATTTCTGCCATGATCGCGTCAATGTCGAATTACCAAAAATTTGGATTGAATCCATCGAAAAACACCTACCAATAAAAAATCGAAGTTTAACTATGAGCTATTTGGCCACTTCAAAGGTTGCTCCTAAAAATAAGTATTTTGGGCGCATCACCGGAGACCCACAAAAACAAAAAGGCAAAACCATTCAAATGTTTTGTCGAGGTGAGGAAAAAGAATTTCTGAGCTGGCTAAAAAAGAGTCCCAACTTCCAAGATATATCTCGTGGCGATTTAGTCGTGCGGGAATTTGATTTTTTTGAAAAATCCAACGAGCTTCGGCCTCAATCCAAAATTGAGACTCTTGATTAAGCTGCTAAACTAAATTTTCGACGGTCACACTTAAGGTTGAATCGAATTCCTGAGGGAAAAACCCCTGCGTTCCCAAGTCTGCTACAAATTTTTGCCCTTGGTAGAGGTCACGATTTTTCAAATAATCGAGCATATACTGGTAAGTGCGCATCTTATCACCGGTCCAGTCGGGAGCGATAAGCTCTTCTCGCCTTGCCGAGTTGGCTGCCAAGCGATGAACCGGAATATTGGGGTTCAGATGAATTAAAAATTGCCCGACGCGATGGCAATACTCATCAAGGTCAATCGGCGTGAACTTTTTCGCAAAGAACTCTTTTTCTAAAGGTGTGTTTTTCAAAACATGGAGATTGTGAAGTTTTACGTTCTGTATTGGCAATAAATTTATCAATTCAGCCGTTTCGATAATCTGCCTGTCGGATTCGCCCGGTAGGCCAAACATAAGATGAATGCCCACATTAACATCCGGGCATTTTTTCTCCAGACGCTGGAGTGCCCATATTGACTTTCTGGCGTCGTGGCCACGTTTCATCCAGCTGAGTTGAGCATCGTTAAAACTCTGAACTCCTAACTCAACAAATATCGGCAGCTTTTTAGAATAGGCATTCCAAAGATCAATAACTGAATCTGATAAACAGTCCGGGCGTGTCCCCACAACAAAACCTACAACATCTTCCATGGCGGAACATTCTTCAAAATATTTTTGCAGACGTGCCACTCGGGAAAACGTAAATGTATAAGACTGAAAATAAATTAAAAACTTAGAAGCTTTACCTTTTCGCAAAACTTGAGTTTTATTATGACGGATTTGGTCGAACAGTTCTGAGTCGACTCTCAGGGTAGGCGGCAGACCCCCATTCATCGCAGAAATTGCAGACATCCATCCCATTTAGTCCTTCGCGATTAGGGCACGTACCAGGAACACTCACGGGTAGCTTTAGAACTTTTTCACCAAAAAACTCTTGATAATAAAGACTGATGGGATAGTAAGGAATCCCATTCCACTTTTCTAACATTTGTGCTACCGAAGACTGCATAGAAACCTTCTAAACTAAGTCACCTGTATATTGCAAATGTTTGAAAAAATTGAATTGCCAAATGAATTTAAACTTGTGGAGACGGCTGACGGAAGCCCCAGTTTGGAGTTTTTCCAGGGTCCTGACCTGCATGAGATGATGCACCACTCGGCGGGGGCGTTTGCGGAAAGCCTTTATATTTACCATATGGCCTTCTTGGATGCTTTGAATAGCGTTAACAACCCAAGGTTCTCTCCGTGGGGTTGGGCCTCGGGTACAATGAAATCATCAGTGTGGCCTCTGCAGTTGCCCACAACAAGCCCCTTTCTGAATTACATTCCTACGAATCCCACCCTTGGTTAAGGGAAAATTTTTTGGGTTGGCTCAATGGTCAAGCGATGAGCTTGTCATCTGTTTATCATCGAATTGTCGAACTGGCAGCCAGTGAGTTTAGAGTAAGAGCCCGTGAGGTATTCGATTCTTTAAAAAGCATGAAAGAGCAAAAAAGTTTTATGTTACACGAATCTCTGCCTCTCGAGTTCAATGAATCGAAAAATTACAACGTGATTTACTATGATATGTTCTCCGGCAAAATGAACCTCCCCTATTGGGAAGAAGATTTCTTTAAGCATTTTTTGCAGTTTAATGCCGGCACGCCTTGCCACTTCGCGACCTATGCTGCTACCGGTAAGCTTAAGCGCGCCTTAAAGGGAAGTGGCTTTCAGATCGTTAGTAAATCTGGATTCAGTGGTAAACGCCAATCCACTTACGCGAAGAAACCCTAATACAGCCTGTTTCTACTTTTGAACTTCAATCTTTGAGATGCGTTGACCACGAACATGATTTTTATCAAGCGGGGCTTGATCAAATACGAAAGGGTAGGACATCGATACCAGTTGACCCTTTTTTGCCTTCGGAAACTGGATTTGTGCCAAAGTCCTCGCTAAACAGACATCCACTGATCGCTTTGTTCGACGAGTAATGCGGATATCTTGCGCCCTCCCCTGATCATTGATGCTCCAAGAGAGCTCCGTCTTGCCTTTTAATCGAGGATGCTTTTCTAACGCCTGTTCAAAGCAAACTCTAAAGTTATCTCTCTGCTCGAATCTCTTTTCGAATTGAACGAGCACTCATCGACCAGGCATCAACAGACGATAGCGCCAAAATTGTGGCCAATGCCAAAACAGCAAATCTCAACCAAGATTTTATATTCGATTTTAGATCCTTCATGGCCAAAGCTCCTTATGTCTTTCCAGCTGCCCACTACTATAAAACAGCTCGCCAACTGGTCCTAATTTTAATCTGAGGTTTGAAAGCATTTCGAAGGCCAGTAACAAATAATGTCACTTTGCCTTTATTCAGTTGGTTTTGACCAAAAAAATAAAATGTGTCTACGCCGTTTTTAGAATTGTTAGATTCTTACATCTCGAATGGTGGTGCGTATCGAGCGAAGCGGCACCCAGTGGGTGAAGCGTTGCTTGAGACGACACCGCTGCCATGAGAGTGAAGAAGTTAGCAATTCTAAAAACGGCGTAGACACATTTTATTTTTTTGTTAGGCCCGGTGGTTAGAAGTAAAGTCCAAAACCTATCATCAAGTTCATTTGCGTGGCCTGTTTAGAAGCGGGGCTTTGTAAAGTTTCGTAGCGAAACTCCCCATTGAGGAAATAGTCTTCTTGGTAGCGATAGTCCACTCCAACAATAACCCCTGGTCCGAGGTAGGTGGAAGTAAGCGTATCTAAAAAATCTCGAGAGCGCAGTGCAAACCCAACATAGGGGTTATACAAATTAAAAAAACTCGATACCATTAGCGGAGTCGTATTGGTAACTTTGGTTGGGCGAGTCCAATGATAATACCGCACACCGAAGTCAAAACCCGTGGCAGTGCTACCTGATAAGCCTTGGCTTAGAATCAAACTATAGCCGCCAAAAATCAGGTAATTTTCGAAGATGGTAATTCCACCACCTATGGTATAGGCACCAAACCCCGAAAGAGAATCACTGGTGTCGTTGGCGGTATTGAGCACATCAAAACTAAAAGTTCCACCCTGCACATAAACTTGATTGTGCGCTCTAGTATCTGCATATCCAACAAAGGGATAGCAAAATAATTTAAAAATAAAAAGCAGCGACAAGAGCTTGTTAGGCAGCTGTATCATCGGCAATACTTTTAGTTGCAGCAATTTCATCAATCAAGTCCTGTACATCTTGTTGTGATTTATTTGATTCTTCAATATAAGCGGCGACCAGAGTTCGCTTTAAACTTCGAATATAGTTTTCATCTTCAGGCTTTACATGAACCTTTCTTGACTCCTCGTGAATGCGAAAAGCCAGACGCTCCGGTAGATTGCTCAACAGCTTCTCTTTTTCAATATGCTCGACATGGGTCAAAACAAGCGCCCAATCCTCTGGCGAGATCGCTGTACCCAATGTCTTTAGTACGGTTCCCGTGGCGTCGAATATGCTAAAAAATGGAGTTCTCGTATCTAACAGATCGCTGTCTTTTGGCAATGCTACGTAAAAATCTCTTTCATCTCTCGTATTTGCCGAATCAAGATAAATCGACAAATCCATATTTTCAAAAAACTTTTGAATGGATTGATCTGTCCGCTTTGGATAGCGATTTTGAGCTTCCATAACAAACTTGCTCAACAATGCACGGTCAATGGGTTCTTGATTTTTTCTATCCAACAAAAATGCTGCCCATTGTCCGGGGTACATTTCTTTAGCCAACTTTAAGGCCTTAATTTTTGGCATCACTTCAAAAATACTCAGTGCCTTTTCAATAGGAAGGTCGGCAAAGATGTCTTCCAGATTCGTAAGTGGAATTCTTGAAAATATGAGTCCCTCTTCTTTAAATTCTTCTTTGATGTGTGCCAATTGACTGGTTTCGTTAAATGTCATTCGAATTCGAAGCTTATCAATTTCACTCAAAACTGCTATCGATCGAGGTGTTAATGGTCCTGGGTGGGCAATTGCTACGTACCACCAATCCCCACTGCCGTTTTCAAATAAATGTCTTAAAGAGTCTCTTTCTAATTCAGCAAGAATTGAACCCATGGTAGAGGGATCTTGCTCGCCTCTTTTATTAATGAACTCCATCAAGGTCGCATCAGGGTTTGAAAAGAAATCCTTATTTTTTTCTATCAATTCGAGTGCGTTTTCTCGAATCTCTAAAAGATTTGACCCCAGGCTAAGCTCATCTTCTTGTATATCTGAAAAAGTCGGTGTTTTGGGTCTCTGGTCCCGACCACCGGCAGGCGTTGAAAGACCTGTCGCCATCGAAAGTGCGTCATTGGCGAACTTTTGTGTACTCTTACCAATTTCACTAATCGGCGCACTCAAACCCTTAACAAGATTTCTTACACTAAATTTGGCTAGCATGTAAAAGACGCCAAACAACAATAATATAGCAACGCCAAAAGCCGCACTCACCCAACCATAAGTTCGGTAGCGCTCCAGTTTAGTCCAATCCATTTTATAAATTTTTACTGAATCGATTGAGGCATCAAGTTTTAAATGTTGTGCTAATGATTCTTGTAGCGCGGTGATGTCTTCGTCCGACATACTTGAATCTATTTGTATTTGTAGCTCGACCTTACGAAGCTGGCCAATGAGTGTTGTTAATGGGACATCCGTTCGGTCCCAAATATCCATCTCTTCTTCTTCAATATCTAGATAGGGTAGATTTGTGACCCCGGTGTTTCTTTTATCACGGGCTAATTCAGTTCTTGTAGGCTCATTACGGCCGGTGTCTACAATCACTGAGACAGAAAAGGGTTTGTCAGGAAACCGCAACTGTAAAAAATCTCGGGTTTTATTCAAATAGAACTCTTCGATTTCTGCCACCCTCGATGCTTGCGCTTGTGCTGAGATAGTAAAAACTATCCATCCACACAACACTATGAAGAGGCCGTGTATCTTCATTTTATGTTGCATTATATAGTCTCCTTTTTAGTATCCACATTTGAATTTTTATTTTCATTCTTTGATGCCGGGTTTCGATCGTAATCATCAAAACCTCTTTCCGTTTGATCTAAAGGCTCCACTACAAGAACAACTTTACGATCATATTTTTGTAATTCCTTTTCCGTAATCTCTTTACTTTTATCAGACTCACCGTATCCGCCGATACGCATCAGGTGAAACGGAATCCCATTCGCGTTCAATGACCGAAGTGCTGATATGGCCCGAAGTGCTGAAAGTTCCAAGTTGTCTTTGTAAGGGTTTCCGGCTCTGACCGGCCGGTTATCTGTATATCCCCGAACAACGAGTCTCAAACGCCCGTTGACAGATTTGAATACATTGGCAAATCGACGCAGAGCTTTATCGCCATCATCAGTGAGAGTAAATTGCGCAGAATTAAAAAATGAAACCTGTGGAAATTGAATAATCATTTTATTGCCTTGGATTTCAGTGGAAACTTCGGGCAAATTTTTATCGAAATCCTGAATGGCCGATGAGGGTGTTCTTTGCTTTGAAATTTCAATGGCTTTCGAACCGAACTGACCCTTTTGTTCACTTTTATCTACATCACCTGAGGCCAGCTTTTCATCATCCATTTCACTGTCTGTTTTGCCGCCACCCCATTCGGAATCCGGCCTGGCAGCCGCTTTCCCCGAGGTCATTTTGTCATTTTTACCCGCGACTTTTTCTTGACCACCACCCCATTCGAGTCGGCTTCTTTTAATTGATTTTTCTCGTACTCTTCTTTAATTTTGCGCTCCAGAATCTCAACATCTTTTAGGCTCTTATCGACGCTAAAGAAAAGCACAAAAAACGCGAGCAAAAGCGTAATCATATCTCCATAACTGATCGCCCAGTTACTGTTAACTGATCATTCTGCAGGACCGACATGCAGCCGATCTTTTTTCGCAGGTTTAAATTTTGAAGAATAAGTACTCATACTTCCTCAAACTCGTTAAGCGGACTCTTGGGCCCTTGCACCGAAACTCCCGCCCTGATTCCAATTAAATCTTTTCTTTGCATCGGTGCTAGGTAAGAGTTCATCACCTCTTGAATAAAGACCGGTGATTTACCGTCCTTAATTAGTAAAATTCCCTCTAACATCAGCTCCCTATGGGTCATATTTTTTGCAGCCTTGTTTATTAAGTTCTCACTCATAGGGACCAAGACAAGTTTAGTAAAATCAAACCATAAAGGTTGCTACGAGTGCAAGTGCCATTTGCAAACCAATCTCAGCAGAATCCGCTCCCGTCGAAACAGCCCTCATCACCGATACTAGACCCAGAACTGTTCCGACAAGACCAAAATGCAGGTGGGTATTTAGATATGGTTCGAAGCAAGAGCCCGTAGGACTCGTCTCGTTCTCTATCTCGAAACAGTCTTTCACTCATTATGGTTTCTATTTCATCTCGATCAAACCAGATACCATCAACTCAATCCCATCCCTTAAGTAGGGGTTATATTTTTTATCTTCAATGGCATCATATAGGGCTTGAGAGGATTGATTCGCTCGGCGAGCTAAATCAATAATTAATTGAACTGTCGCCGTTCGGCTTTCTGGCATTTTTTTGCCGATTCTGAAGAGTGCTTGAACCATTTTAACCAGTTCAGGTACCGAGTAAGTAATAATGGCAGCACTGATCGTACCTCCGAAGACGATGATGAGTGCCACTTCTTCCACATAATAGGAAGCATCCATGTCGAGCAACCACATGGCGGCTTTCAGCAGTGTTCCGGCTATGACTAATCCAAATAAATGTGACATCCTTGGCCTCTCCTAGCTTAAAAATCAATTCCTTTAAGTTTGTTGATCATATTCTTTGTTTCCACACTGGAGGGGTTCAACAAAAATGCTTTGTTGTACGCTTCCAATGCATCCGACGCTCTTTTTTGTAAGTAATAGATGTTTCCTAACAAGCTCCACGCCACATCCAGTTTGGGATATCGATCCACCATAGATTTAGCTAAAATTTCAGCTTTGGAAAAATCACGCTGTAAAGTGGCGCCTTGCACTTGAGCCGCCATTTGCGCCACCTCCGATAAATACTTGCTCGCCTGATCATCTTGGTAAACCCGATTCCAATTCGCAAGGGGAGTCATTTCAACATCCACGGTCCCATTCAATCCGAAATTCACTTTATTAATGTAGATGTGTTCTTTTACAAATCCCTGTTTCTCGATTCCGACACGCAATAAATTTCCGTCGACCCGTCGAATTTGTTCAGGTGATATAGTTACTGGAGTTTGACCTAAACTGGTTTTTGTTCCGTTGGAATTATACAGAAAGGCCTCGGCGGGTTCGGGACGAGTTTGCACTGATACGCCCGTAGTACTGCAACCCAACGCCACTATACTTAATAAATAAATTAAAAACTGAATTCTCAATCCACTCAAAATGATTACCTCCAAATGAGAATCTACGTGTTAAATATCGG
>JAWKNX010000032.1:0-26753 GCA_041391465.1 Bdellovibrionales bacterium | reverse complement strand
ATTGATAAAAGCCGTAGGCTTCGGCGGATCGCATGGCTGCGCTGATGTTTCCTCGATCGTATATGTTTTCCATTACTGGTACAATTTTTTGAGTTCGTCCTTCGAGGACTTGGCTGATTCGTTGTTTTCTCTCATCCGTCAAGTAGGGCGCTAGAGTGTCGATGATCTGCTTTGAGTTCAATGTACGATCAGCCAACTGCAGACCGCTTGCTGTTAACCAGGAGTGTTTGCGCCAAAATCGTTCTTTTGCTTCTTCCATGCCCATGCTGTAGTCCAATTTCTAAGCAAACTCAACCCTATGGTAAAAAGTGCCAGGGCTAACTCTTGTGGTTTTCTATAAACAAATATTTATGGCTTTTGGTACAAAAGAAACTCGACAGGAACGCCATTATTTAAAAACACAAAACGTTCCACCAATTGTAGGGGATGGGTTGAGTTCGGTGCGGAGGCCGACTTGTCGCGCTCTTTGACAACCCCAACGGCAATAGGGTCATATTTTTCCACAAGGCTGTGGATAAGTTGGTCCATCGATAAAGTTTGCGGTGATTTTTTCAAACGTATCCCATAGGGCGGATTGAAAACAATCCATTTTGGGTGATTAGAAGATGTAAAGGATTGACTCGATAGCTCCTCGTTTGCCCAAGAAACATTTTCGAGCATACTTAAGTTTTTTTGAGCCACACTTATAGATTTTGAATCTTGATCTCCGAGCCAAAATTCGTACTGGTTTTCAACTTGTTGATTCCAGTCTTTCAAACGTCTGTGACCAAACCTCTCAATGTGCCGAATGATAAAAAAATCTTCATAGGCATACTTTCGATAAAACAGGGCTCGATTTAGATGCCACAACTCGCCAGCAAATGTACCGCTCCCACACATGGGGTCGATAAATACAGATTGTTGGGGTGGGTTGATTTTTTCAAGTGTCAGGTTTAACAACCCAGCGGCTAAATTCTCTCGAAGGGGAGCTTCTGTGGATAGAGTTTTGTACCCCCTTCGGTGCAAATGCTCGCCACTGGTGTCCACACTGATAGTGCAGACGTTGTCATCAAATCGAATATGAATAGTGGTTTTGCTATTGCTGGCCTTAGCGCGAACCGGTTGCCCATGTCGGTATTTTTTGAACGCATTGATGCAGGTCTCTTCAATATTTTT
Organism: Bdellovibrionales bacterium; assembly: GCA_041391465.1. Classification (GTDB taxonomy): domain Bacteria; phylum Bdellovibrionota; class Bdellovibrionia; order Bdellovibrionales; family UBA1609; genus UBA1609. Next base: position 25,598 of record JAWKNX010000032.1, on the reverse strand, counting down.
TTTATGAAATAATCTCGATGAGTGACTTGAAACTTTGAATTGAGGTTCTTGAGTGCCGACAAAAAAGTTCCATGGGATGGTTTGAATCTTTCTTTCTAGCTTCGAAAATTCGTTGCATTTAAACTCATCGATTCGCCACAGTATTCGATGCCCTATTTTTACACAGTGATTGAGGAGAAACCCCTCTCCCAAGCCGCAGTAAAAGGAAACCCCACCTTCGGCGAGTCCAAAGTCCAGGGGTTTTTCTATGCCCAATCGGCTCATCCAAAGGGAGATTTCTTGGGTCAGAAACCCTTCAAATCCAATAGGACAGTTAATGAAAAACTGTTGGGGTTCAGATGTCCAATATTTCAGAAATGAATGCCACCTTGTCGTCTTGCCAGCTCGGCAATTTCAAGTGACACTATGAAGGTATTTAATTATAAATCAACCCAAAAAGGAGAGACTATGAACAACTTTAGAAATTCAATATTAAGCCTTTTTGCTGTGCTTGGGATGCTTGCAGTCAGCACACCTTCACACGCTTTACTTATTGAGCCCATTTTAGTTACGGTACAAACACTTTAGATGCCGGTTCTGCTGACGATAACCCATCTAGTTTGTACTACGGCATTCGATTGGGGACAGACATTGTAGATCTTGGGTTTGCATCACTGTTTACTGCAATTGATTATAAAACTGGAAGTGGCGAGTTCGACCTTGGACTCATTCAATCCGACTACACCACACTATGACCGGTATTGATGTGGGGTTAGATCTTCCTATGATACGAGCGTGGATTGGTTACAACTTCACAAACACCTACTCTTTTGACAACCCACTTTTTGGTGACGACTATGATGGTGGTGGCGCAATGAGCTTAGGGTTGAGTTTGGGATTTATTCCTTTTATCGAAATCAACGCTGAGTACATGACATCTTCCGATGGCGGCAGTGACGTTGACTTTTTATTGTTAAGCGCAGAGCTTTCCAATTAACCTTTAATACTTAATTAAATTGAAGCTTTTTAAAACCCAGCCTCACCGCTGGGTTTTTTTATCAGGTGCCAGGCGTTCTATTTTGGATGCACCACATCCCAAAAGGTGCGGACCGACTTTCGGGACACGCTGCATCTGAAAAAGGCAGTAGGCACTTAACGGAAAGGGCCGGAGTTTTGGTCGATAAGGTCGATAATTTCCTGGGCCGCTTGATCCACCACTTCGCGGTAGTTCGGGCCGAAGACTCGAATAAGATCGGATTCAAGGTTGGGGGCAAAGTAATATTTCTTTCGATCGTCGGTCTCGCGCAACCGCAGAACCAAGGCTTCTCTAAGCCGCGCTGGGGTAACAAGGGCGTAGTTGTGCTCATGGTAGTGATGAAACACAAGCCAGTGGGCGGCGAGTCGGACAGGGTCTTTTTCATGGTAAAGGGGTAATTCAAATCGCGCGTTAAAGAGGCGCATAAACTTTGTAGTGACTTGATTGATTTGCACTGCCTGAGTTGGGTTGAGCGCACTGTAATTTTTCACATAATGGGTCCAGTGACTGTCATCGTGACTAAAAAGCTGATCTTTAGTTCGAAGGATTCCATTATCGTAATTGTAATGTCTATCCAATCCAGCAGTGGCTAAAAAACAATCCGTATTGAAGGCCAAAATTAAACAATTCTTTCGTCGGCATAATCGTTGCCGGAAAAAACATAGCTCGGTCAGCAAAATCTAATCGTTTCTCACCTCGATATTCGAATAAATGATTTATCTCCCAAGATTCATAAACTTTTTCTTTTAAACTGGAGTCGACTATAAAGTGATCGGGATAAAATTTTAAAACTCGCGTGGATATCTCACTGAGACGATCAATGTCTACAATGGTGAGTGCTTCAGGGCGTAGATTTTCAAACTCCGACATTAGATTTTTAAGGGCATCAATCACTTCGTTAAGTTTTTCATTGGCAACGAGTTGTAGTTCATCCCTCGAGGGAAAGGAATCATCGACAGTGCGAACTTTGAGTCGAAGCGATTCAAGTAGGGCCAATCGGTCTTCCACTTCGGATTTCAAAATTTTTATCATAGAAAATCGTTCAGGCATGGGCATGTATCGCACATCGAGACCCTTCGATTTCCAGTCGAGAAGGCGTTGACCAATTACTTTAATATCGTTTTTGAAGTTCGAGGGTTTCCAGTTTTAAATGGGACAGACGACCTTCATTGTAAAAACAGCGACTTACAGCTTTGTGCCATGCCCGTGCAGGTAAATGCAAAATTAAAATGGTGATTAAAGAATTCAACCAAGTCATCAGTTAAGACACTACAGGTCCCAGAGTGAGAGAGATAATCGCGGATTGAGGTTTCAAAGATATTCTTATAGCAAAATGTTTGCTTATGAGCCCAAAGAATATCCTAATAGTTAAGTGCCTACTACCTTTTTCGGATGCAGCGTGTCCCGGAAAGTCGGTCCGCACCTTTTCGGAAAGTCGGTCCGCACCTTTTGGGATGTGGTGCATCCAAAATAGACGCCTGGCACTTAGCAAGAATGCCGATATTTTTGGAAGTGGGTAAAGGTCAGTGCGGCCATCAAAAAAGAAAAAACGCGCCTGACTGATGCATCGTCGCCAACTCAATGGGGACCTGCAAAATAATAACCCCCACTCCGAGCAAAAACTGCAAACAAAGTAATGCTGCAAGAATCATTGCCGGCCCTCGGTCAAACGGACTTTTTGAAGTGCGGAAGGTGTGAACCACTAAAAAACATCCAGCAAGTAACAACGTCCAACCAATGGTTCGATGGGTGAATTGCACGGCCATGGGGCTCTCTAAAAAATTCAACCAAAAGGGCTCTAACGGTGCGGCACCGGGCGGGAAGAAAAACCCCGACATGTCTGGGAAGGTGTTATGCCCATAGCCGGCTTTCAACCCGGCCGTGACGGCGCCCCATAGAATCTGCAAACTAAGTAGTCCTATAAACAAAATGGAAGTTTTAAATAATGGCGACGCTTTATATTTTTTAGGTTGAATGTTTCGTACAAGATCCAAGACGATCCAAAACAAATAGCAAAAAATAAACAGTGCGAGTCCCAAATGAGCTGCCAATCGAAAGTGGCTGACATCGGGTCGATCCACTAAACCACTTTGCACCATGTACCAACCGAGAAGCCCTTGGCTGCCCCCCAAGAAAAATCCAATCCAAAGTTTTTTCGTCAGTCCCGGTCGGTCCTTAAAGAGACCACGCCACTGAAATATCACCAGCGGTACGAAAAACAAAACTCCCACCATTCGGCCAAGAAGCCGATGGAACCATTCCCAAAAAAAGATAAATTGAAAATCACTGAGAGACATTCCGGCGTTGATTTTTAAATACTCAGGCGACTGTCGATACAAATCAAAAACCCGCTGCCATTCCTGATCGGTCGTTGGTGGCAAGATTCCCGTAAACGGTCTCCACTCAACGATAGACAGCCCAGATTCGGTGAGCCGAGTGATTCCACCCACAAGAACCATGGTGTAAATCATTAAACACACAACCGATAGCCACAATACAATAATGTTATTTCGATTCATTTTTTGCTTTCCCCAGTTGGCTGTAATAGTGGGCCAAATCTTTCATGTCTTGATCAGATAAGTCTGAAACCATGGGCGACATCAAAGGATTTTTTCTGTCGCCTTTTTTGTATGCAACCAGTTGTAAATACAAGTACCGCTCTTTTTGACCTGCTAAATTGGGCCACTCATCATTTTCACTGATACCTTGGCGACCGTGGCAAGCAGCACAGGTTTCAGCAATTTTTTTTACACGCTCAAATCGAACGGTAGAATCGGCCATTGCGGTAGTTGCGGCCAACGTGAGCAGTAGGGATTTCAATGCGGCCTCCAAAGATAATTTGACCTCTCAGTGAATGTCTCCTACCTACTTTCTCAATGTAAAAAGTCAAGCTGAATGCAGAGGGGATAAGTGTTGCGATGCGGGAGATTTTTTAAAAGAAGTGGTCCTAGACCAAAGGTCAGACTGTCGATTAGCCCTGGTTTGACAGGAGAGGTGTGCGATAATCTCGGCTGAAACCTGCAATATTTTAAGGACTTGCGGGTTGGAGAGGAAAAATGAAAGTCCCTTTCAATTTACCCTATAAATCTGGAGATGAAATCGAGTTCGTGAAAAGGTTCTCGAATCGAACTACATCAGTGGCAACGCTGAATACACTGAAAAATGCCATGGGTTTCTTGAAAAATATTTAGGTTCAGATTCTGTTTTTTTGACCGTGAGTGCAACAGCGGCATTAGAGATGGCCATGATTCTCACTGACATTGAAAAAGGGGATGAAGTCATCCTACCGTCGTTTACATTTTCATCATGTGCAACGGCGGTGTATTGCCCGACAGGGCGGAATCCCAGTGTTTGTAGATGTGGATTTTGACACTAAAAACGTGACGCTTGAAAATATCCAAAGGGAGTCACAAAAAGACAAAAGTGATCATGCCCGTTCACTATGCCGGGAACTCCTGTGAATTAGATCCCATTTTAAATTTTGCTAAAGACAACGATATTTACGTTGTTGAAGATGCGGCCCAGGGCGTGGGAGCAACTTATAAATCCAAATTATTGGGGACTTTGGGCGACCTTTCGGCGTTTAGTTTTCACGAAACAAAAAATATCACCTGTGGCGAAGGTGGTGCTTTGGTGGTGAATAACTCCAAGTTCACGGATCGCGCCGAAATTATTTGGGAAAAAGGCACCAATAGAAAACAATTTTTTCGTGGCCAGGTCGACAAATACTCTTGGATCGACATTGGCTCTTCGTTTTTACCCAGTGATATCACGGCAGCCATTCTTTGGGCCCAGTTGCAAAAAATCAAAGAGGTCACGCAAAACCGACTAGCGATTTGGGACAAATATTACGAAGGATTTGCAAACTTAGAAAGTAAAGGGATTTTAAAAAGGCCAGTTTTAAATCCGAACGGTCAACACAATGGACATATTTTTTATCTCACATTTGAAGATCTAGAAACCCGTAACGGTATTCTCAGCCACTTGCGAGAGAGAAAAGTCGAAGCAACCTTTCACTATATTCCACTGCATTCATCTATTGCTGGCAGAAAATTTGGTCGACCTGCGGGGGAGTTGAAAAACACCGATCGCATTAGCGACACCTTAATGCGCTTGCCGATTTATTTTGGGTTTGATCATGTCGATTATGTCGTTGACATGATTGAAAATTATTTTGAGAGCAACTAAAACATGGCGATGAAGTGGAAAAAACTAGGTCGAATACTTGATGCCGTGCCCGATGTGAGTTGGCTCGCTTCGCTGGCGGGGCCGGCCTTTGCTCGACCATTGGGCTCGAATCAACTGGAAGTTTTTATTTCAGGAAGAGACACAAACAATGTGACCCGTATCGGCCGGGCAGTGTTTACCGTTGGTGAGAAGGTCTCGATTGAATCTATAGACGATGAAGCTCTGCTTGATATTGGAGAATTGGGAGCCTTTGATGAAAACGGTGTTTCCTATCCCTGGATCATAGAAAAAGACGAGTCCGAATATTTGTATTACGTGGGGTGGATGCCTACTGTAAAAACTCCGTTTCAAAATCATTTAGGATTAGCGCAGAGAAAAAAGGGCAACGGTCAGTTCACACGAGTTTCGCGTGCGCCAATCCTTGCGCGCACCGATGCGGACTGGGCATCAATTGGCTCTTGTTGTGTTTTAAAAGACAAAATCCATTGGCGTATGTGGTACACCAGTTTTCAGCGGTGGGGGCAGCCTGGGGAGCATAAGCATTACTATCATATTAAAATGGCGACGTCTGACGATGGAATTCATTGGCAAAGAGATAATCATGTGGCCATTGATTTTAAAGACCAAGGTGAGTATGCCATCGGAAAACCTTGTGTGGTGCATTGGCAAGGTCAATATCATATGTGGTATTCTACCCGCGGTGAACAATATCGTATTGGTTATGCTCAATCTCAAGACGGGTTGACCTGGATTCGCAAAGATGAAGAGGTGGGAATTGATTTATCAGGTTCGGGATGGGACAGTCAGTCTCAATGTTATGCCCAGGTATTCGAATTTAAAAATACATTGTATATGATCTATAATGGCAATGATTACGGACGGGGCGGGTTAGGTCTTGCCGTTTTGGAGTAGAGTTTTGGAAAAAGACGAAAAGCTAAAAATCATTGAACGCTACAATAAGCGGTTGGCCGAAAATGGTGATACTCCAAAGGCACTCGGCTGGGATAAAGAACGACATAATTTGCGATTTTTTATTTTAACGAGTCTTTGGGAGCTCAATGAGGCTTCAGTTTTAGATTTTGGCTGCGGTCTTGGCGATTTGTGGGGCTATCTTGATGCGCAAAACAAACGTCCGGCTCGATACTTGGGGGTCGATATTAACTCACAATTGATTGGGCGAGCGCAAAAAAAATACCCCTCTGGAGAGTTTCGAACTTTCGATTTTGATGTGGACATTTTGGATAGTAAATTTGATTTTGTTTTCTCGTCCGGCGCCCATAATTTCAAATTAAAAAACAATTGGGACTACATAGAGAAGTCAATTCTGAGTTTTGACAAGTGGTCATCAAAAGGTTTCGCGATAAACTTTTTGTCAGACAAAGTGGATTTTCGTGCCAACGAATTGCACTACACCAACCCCTCACAAGTTTTAGATTTTTGCTACGGAATTTCAAGAAACGTAGTCCTACGCAACGACTATATGCCTTTTGAGTTTACAGTTTTCGTAAGAAAAGACGATCCGGTAGACCCTGAAAAAACGGTGTTCAACAGATTTTTAAAGTACCTTTAAAACAAGAGAATACGGTTAGAGAGCTTTCTTTTTTGCGATCATGAGCAAACTCGCCCCCCAACGGGTCTGTTTTTTATTTTCTATAGATTTAATTTCATAGGAGAGCAGGCGCTCAAACAGTGTCGAAGATTCTCCTTCTTGACGGGCATGGTGATCGATATTTGGAGCAAAATCTGGGGTGGCTTTAGCCAAGCCCAGCCGATAGGGGATGGAGCGAATCAAAAAGATAGGAATCACTAACCACTGAAAAAAGTAGGTCACGTATTCGATTTCGAATTTATTTGGATCAAACAGATCACATAAAGCGGGACGGGTGTAACGTCGAAAGTGCTGGGCGTAATCATCCTCAGCCGACCAAAGCCAACTGTAGGCGGGCGTGGTAATATAAATATGTCCACCGGGCATGAGAAGTGGATGCAGTTGATCAATGTATTGTTTGTCGTTTTTGATATGTTCAATGACATCAAAAAGTCCAAAGCCACCGATGGAGTTGGCTTCAAAATGACAGTCTTCAAGGCGCGCGCAAATCACTTGTGGGATTCCACGCTTCACCCCTTTGCGAGCCCCTTTGGGATTGGGCTCTAGTAAGTAGGTGTTTATGCCTATGTCATTCAGCCCTTTGGCAACAAAGCCGCTGCCCCCACCTAAATCTATCAATGGGCGACCATCGGGGGAGGGTGGTTTTTAACCGCATTCGCTATGCATTTGTTGCGATGGCGATACCAAAACGATTGGGATTCAAAATCGATGGGGATTTCATGCCCAGCATCCGGGTAGGCCACAGATTGTTTTTCTGCATTGGGGTTGATCCAAAAATTTTGATCCGTTTTCTCTAAATTGTGAAGGTAAGTCACTTCTGACATGATACGCCTTTTATTGAGATCGACATTTTACCTTAGCATTTTCATCAAGATGGAGTGAACTGAATAAGGGGATTGCATATCGACAAAGGTCGAGCCACAATAACAAGATCATATCAGCAATAAGGGCAAGTCGTTATAATTGAGGCCAATTGTAAGCCAAAATGGAGTCGTATGAATCAGAAAATCGATCGAGTGAGTCAATTGATCGCATTGATGACTCTTATCCCCGTGATTGTCATTAGCTTAATGAACCTCACATCTCTGGATGTGTACTGGCATTTACATATGGGATTGGATTTTCTGCAAAAAGGGAAGTCCCTGTTTGTGGACCACGTCTCCATCACTATGCAAGGTGAGCCCATCAAAAATATTGCCTGGTTGTTTCAAATCGTTATTGCGGCTTTTCATGAAATATTTGGTGGACTTCTTGGACTAAGAATTTTTCGAATGGTTTGTTTTCTCGCGATATTTGCGATTTTTGTTTTTGTTGGTCGCAAAAGAAATTGGAGCTGGCCCGTTATTGCTTTAGCTCTTTTGGTTTTAATGGTGACCACTCTTGGGCGAAGACATGTTCTGACCGGAGTTGGTATCTTATATTTTTCTCGCCTGGTTTATGTTTGAGTACATGGCTCTTCGGGCCCAGGTAAATTATAAAAGATTTTTTGCTCTCCTTGGCTTATTAATCGTGTGGACCAATGTACATGCCACGGTCATCATGGGCCTTGTTGTCGTTGCGGCTCTGTTGATCGATTGGGGGCTGATTTTTGCCAACAACAAAAACTATAAACCCATCTTTACCCACCTTATACCATTAGCTCTTTTGGCCAATTTAGTTACGGTGATCAACCCGGTAGCGTCATACCCGGTATTGATGATTTTTAATGCCGATGAGTTTTGGACTTCGATCATTAATGAGTACAGTATGTTTGATTTTTACTCGCGTCCGGTGGCTCATATCATTGGCGTGTTTCTGGGGTTTTTGGCGGCAGCATGGTCCTTGCGCCAAAAGCAACTGGGTGCATTTTTTATCGTAGCAATGTTGCTCATTCAAACACTTGCCATGGGTAAGGTGTTTAATAATTTGGTCATTGTGACGTTGGTTTACTTGGGGAGTGTGGTCTCGGAAAATTGGTCCAATCTGCTGGTGGGTTTTCGGCATAGGCAAAGAAGGTCGGTCATTGCAATGGGGAGTTTCGCGCTCTTGTTTTTAATTTTTACGGGCTACTACTTTGAATTTTTGATGAATCTGGGAGTTCTTCAACAAATGGATGCTGATAAGGATTATGGGCAAAAAGTCCCTGTTCAAGTGATGGACTACATGATGGCAAATAATGCCACGGGCTCGGTCGTCAATACCTATGCGGCCGGAGGTTATATCGGTTACCGAGCTCGCGGCAAAGTCCCCGTAATGATCGATGGCCGTACCGTGATTTTGTTCCCTAAAGAGTACATGGCAAAAACCCACCTGCTCATTCGCCGTTCCAACGCATTGAGGGAGTTTGTAGAGCAAAATAATGTTCAATATGTCATTGGGTTTTCGAATATGGGTGAAGGGCTTTTTGACGCCGCCTATAGATCCGGTGAGTTTGGTTTGGATTTGGTGACAGGGATGTATTACCTCATGCGAAGAGGTGTTCATAGGTTCCCGCTTTTGAGCCAGGCATTGTTTAACCCTTTATGTATACCGAGTATAAGCACTTCAGGCCTGATCGAAGAGTGGCAAAGAGCTGAAAGTTTGAATTTTAGATTTAACTCACAGCTTTTAAAATATTTAGTGGATTATAAGCAGGCTAAAAATAAATCAGCAATGATTCAGACCAATGTAGACCCGAACAATCGTCCCATGCAGCGCCTATCGGCTTATTTTGCCTTTTTGGAAAAAGACCTGGATTTAATATTAAAAACCTACTCTCAACTAACGGCCCCTCCTCGAATTTTGGCTCTTAAGTTGAGTGACTGGCTGGCGGACCAATCCATGCCGGTGGACGCGGTAGCGGTGTTGGATGCTTTGCCGGATGTGGTGATGTATACCCCTCTGGAAATGCACGCGACGAGGGCCCATTTAATTCGACTTAACGAGCGTTTTCCCGACTTGATCAAATCGACGGCCATTGAACATATTGATAATTCTCTCGAGAAATACGAAATTGACGAAAATTTGGCCATTGAAGCCTTCTACTCTTGCGACAAGCCTCGGTACTAAGCGGGCACCTCCGATTGAAGTGTTTTCACTCACAAAACCCTCACTAGTTTTATGCGGCCACTAGCAGTACAAATGCTAAATCCATTGGACATTCTTGGAGTGATGAGATGAGTGAACTCAAAAAAGGCTATATTTGTGCCATTAGCTCTTACCTAGTTTGGGGATTAGCCCCCATATATTTTGTTGCTATAAAGCAAGTGGAGCCTCTTGAAGTCCTCGCACACCGAGTGATTTCGTCGGCGGTGTTTTTGAGTCTAATTTTAATTGCTCAAAAGAGATTCTCTTCGACGTTTTCGCTTTTAAAATCTCCTCGGGTCGTTTTGAGCATGTTGGCTTGTACAGCCTTTGTTTTGATTAATTGGTTTACGTTCATCTACGCGGTGAGCTCGGGGCACACGCTTGAATCAAGCTTTGGTTATTTTATTTTGCCATTATTTTCAGTGGCCATAGGTTTCTTTTTTCTGGGTGAGCGCCTCACTAAAACCCAATTTATTGCATTGTTTTTTGCAACTCTAGGCATCGGTTACCAAATGGTTCTGTTAGGTAAAATCCCTTGGATTGCATTAACACTTGCCACTTCGTTTGCGGTATACGGATTGATTCGCAAACAATTGCAAGTGGGGCCTATCCAAGGTGTGTTTTTAGAGACATTGTTTGCGATGCCGTTGGCTCTTTTGTATCTTGCGTATTCGCTCGATCGAGGAGAATTGGTTTTTGCACAACCCGGTCAAGGTAAAACAACCTTATTGCTATCGTTGGCAGGGTTAGTGACCTTTGTGCCTTTGTGGTTATTTGCGGCTGGCGCAAAGCGAATGACCTATTCGGCAATGGGATTTATTCAGTTTATTTGCCCTTCAATGCACTTTCTTTTGGCTGTGTTTGCCTTTGGTGAATCACTCAGTTTCCAAAGGCTGTTGAGCTTTGGACTTGTTTGGTTTGGGTTAAGCTTACTTTGTCTAATGCCACTTTGGCGTGGGCAGTGGGCTCGCCTGAAGCAATACCGTTTGCGATGGAGAAGGCGCCAAAGTGGGCTACCCATTTAATTTTTTATTCAAAACCGGATTAAATAAGAAGCGGCATTTTTTCTTCGCCATACAAATCATGAAGATATTCAATATAACGTTGCGTTAAACATTCTAGTAGGGAGTGAATTGGTGTTGCTCATCTGCAGGTCTAGCAAAATATGGCGTATTAATGTGTGAAAGTATCTAAAGTGTAGTTTTGTCAGAGCTTAGAATTGAAATCTCTTCTATACCGCATGTCGTTGGGCTGTGTTAATTCCATTAAAACTGTTTAAGCCCGCATCCCAAAAACACATTAAGAAAGGATCGTACCATGTATTCGAAGAGACTCTTGGCCGCCTTATTTACCGTCGTATTGGCCTTCCCAGTATTTGCTGTTGAACGATTGACGACAAGAGAGCTATCTGAACACTTAGAAGCGATCGCAACCCATCAAAAAGAAAATGAATACGTGATTGATGAATCAAAAGCGGCACTTGGTCTTGGCTTAGAGGTCTATCAATTCATTGAATCTGGCGGGTTCTTCGGTTCGCAATTCGATCATCCTGCGGATCCATCAGGACAAACAAAAATTAAGTTTCAAGATAATAAATTCACCTACTTGTGGTCTATGGAAGCGAGCAACAACCGGCGCATTGAAGGCGAAGGGTATGTGAATATCATTGCCCAGTTTACGGGAGAAGATCAGCCTGAATTACTCAAGTACGTTAAAGAAGGTGATGTTGTTGTTTATTGGCACCCAGAATATCGGGCCAACCGAATGGATGAGTACCAACAATGGAGAGCCACTCATGCGGCTACTATTGTTGAAGTACAAAGAGATGGGGAAACTCGAATTGCCACAACTGATATCCCGGCCGGATATGCGAGACCATTTGATGGCTCTACAAAAAACCCGGCTCACGTTTTTAGATATGTGGCGCGAGATGCCGCGGGGAACATTGTCGAGAACGTTGAGGACTATGGTAAGCAAATTGCCCGTTGGGCGACAATGGCGTTTGGTCGATTTTCATTCAATGGTGATTACGGTTCGATGACCGTTCGAAATGCCAGTGACTTAAAGGGGTTTGCAAAAGAATATTTGAATCCGAATGGTGAAATCCCGGATATGTACTGTGCATGGTATGCTTTTACTAATGTGAATTTGGGCGTCATGTGCCCGGTGGGCTCTAACTGTATCGAACAAAATTTTCCTGATGAGTATGAAGCTTTAAGCTCTTCTGATAAGCCGTTTAGCTACGTTGGTAGAGCGGGTAGTAGAGGATACTCAAAGGTTTTGTATGGTGAGGGATCATGGGACGACTATTCAGCGGGCAGCTCTTACCAGCCCAATTTTAATAAATTTGCTATCGAGCCATTGACAGCACAGAACCTACTCATGAATTTTTTAGATCGTGTTATTGGCACAGATATTAAAGCGGCTCAATCACCACAGACTTGGGTGCCTCATGCGAAGTTCAAAGCGGGTGTACTTCAACAGCAAAAAACTCATTTGTGGAAGAGTTTCGCGTTCGGTCAGGACGTGTGATCCCTACAGTTATGGCCGAAGAGGACGGTAGCGGCTACACGATTTCATCGCAAGATGCGGAGGAGTATCAAGCGTCGGTAGCCAAGGCCATCGACCAATTTGCATACTTGTACAATGAGTCTGCAGAAAAAGTGGCAGCTGGGCAGGCGGATCCGATCGAAGAAGAAAAAGCCATTCGCGCTCATTTAAAACAACTCTTGGAAGAAGAGCGGTTAAAACCTACCGGGCGTCGTTGGATCCCGCCGTATGGATTTGCAGCTGAAGCAGAAGCAGTGGAGCAATACCTGCAGCCTGATGGTCAACAGTATTTCCCTTCCATGGTTTATGTGGGAACGATCATTCATTACGACAAGTATCTTAAAAAACAGGGTGCCGAGTCGCAAAACTATTTAGAGCCCAAAAAAGATATTCCTGCTGATCGTAGAGACGCCGCTCTTGATGCAAAAATTATTGAAGCATTAGGTTTAGTGACCGCCCCTGCACTTGTTGCGCCAGTCGATCCTGGTAGCCGCCCTGATTACTCAGAATGCTATGCCATATCAAGACGTGAACAACGCCACCGTGATATCTGTTTTGCAAGAACTCGAAGAGAACACAATTCGGCTAGAAGAGAGTACCGTCGAGCCCTCCGTGATTATGAAAGAGCTCTCGAAGAGCAAGAGTCTTCGCCGGCTTCTGCCAGCGATGTGGATGTAATCCAAGCATTGTTTGATCGTTTGGTTGAAGAGTCAGCCGATAATTATGCTTGGGGTTTAAATCCCTATGAGGCGGCTGCCATCAAAGCGGTGCAATATCACTGGCGCGATGACTTTCCAACGGACGCTGATGAGTTGCTAGATGCTGACGTTCAAAAGTTGGTAAAAGCTCACAATGCCTTTGGAATTGGCCCGATCTTATTAAAGCGCTGGCTTGTATCTTACTGGAACAACCCAAAGTCTGTTCGCGCGACACTTTATGACGTAGAAAATGGCGGGAAGTTGTTTAAGCTCTCTGCCAATTCAGCAGCATTGGCTACGATTAGCAATGCCGATGCATTCTTCTCAATCAACAGTGAGCTTCGATCTGACGCCGAAAGAAAGGCTATTTCAGAAAACAGCGCTAATGACCCAAGAGATGCTCAGCCGCGTTTGGATCAAGAGATTGTATGTGGTGGTGATAGGCCGGTAGATCAAACGGTTTCCGTTCAGCGCCCTAACTGCGACTAATCTCAATGGTACGGACACACTTGTGCGGAGCGGTTGCTAAGATTATTTAGCAACTGCTCCGCACAAGTGTGTCCGAATCTATTAAACCTACCAGGCCAACACATTGTCGGGATCTTCAGCATAGGCTTCTCCCCAACCACCATTGGTACCACCAGTCATTGGGGTAACGGAAATAGAATCTACACCAAGTGAAGAACATCCATTAACACTGAAGTTAAATCCAGTGGCGTTAATAGGTAAAATAAAATCCAACTCATCCCAGGAGGTGTCGGTAATTGTAGCACCTGTGCAAGACTGTAGTTCTATTATGGGCGAGCCTTGTTTTGTTGCATAGGCGGCATCATAACGAGCAATGAAATTGTCGAAAAGAATGATTTCATAATTTTCGACAAAACTAAAAAGTGTGCCATAACTGGATAGAGTTCTGGAATTCATTCCATTAATTTCTATCGTGCTAGAAGAACCCGACGGAGCTTGGACAATGAAACCATTCGCATCGGAGTCATAAAGATGGTCAGAACTAAATCTTGGCCACATGGTTTTATCAGTAGTGCCAGGAAGGATCTTCACATGACCAACATCTGTGCTTGAACCAACGTAAACACTTCCAAAGTGCGTACCGCCAAACGTAATACCACGATAAAAGTTGACTGTAGCACCATTTACAATATTCAGGTGTTTAAATAATAGTTCGCAGTCAGAACAATTGTCTGTAGCTCCTCTGAAGGTAATGTCGCTTTCAATTTCATTAGTGGTGTCATTTATTCTCAATATTCGATTAGAGTTGATCGTTATTGTTCCGCCCGGAGTTGCTCCAGGTAAAGGCGAAATCCCGTTAATTATTGTGTCTGTCGTAACAATGGGCTGATTACTAGGGACACCCGAGATAATCACATTGTCGTTTTGATCAGGAACATTGGATCGACCATTGGTGCAATTGCTCCAATTGCCAGGAGTGTTCAATTGGTATCGGTTGCACCTGTCCAGGTACAAGTGAACTGGGCGCCATTGGTCCAATCAATTAAATTGTTGGGGTCTTCTTCGTACACCGAACCAAACCCACGTCCACTCCCAGAAACGGTGACCCACGTTCCAGGAACACCGGTAGTGCAAGTGCCGGCTTCCACATTGTATCCGCTGTTACCAAAGGCTTGGGTAAAGTTGATTCCCGTCCAACTAGTGTCAATAATTGTGGCGTTCGTGCAGTTGTCCAGCCGAACGAACGAATAGCCTCCGGCATGGTTGGTGTGTTCGGTCCCGAGAGCAATATTATCTAAATTAAGAATGGAATAATAATTCACAAAATCAAAGGCTCTGGTGACGTGCGAATTGTTGTTGCTGTCCATCGTTTGAAAGCTCAGACCATCCACATTGACCGTACTAGGGTTACTCGCAGTCCCTTCAATAATAAACCCTCTAAATCCATTGGCATAATTAGTGTAAATCCGAGGCCACTCTGACCAAGTACCACCACCCTGAGCAACTAAGTGACCCGGGGTCACTCCATTACCAACAGATATATGACTGTAAGTTGCTGTCGTATCGATATGAACGCCCGTTAAAAGTGTGAGCGTTGCATTGTTGAGTATGAAAGAATTTTGCCTTACAAAATTGAGATCACAATTACTGCACCCAGCGGTGGCTCCTTGAAATGTAATATCAGATTGAATGGAAGAATTGGTATCAATATTTAAAATGACTCCGGAATTAATCGTAACAGTCCCACCGCCTACGTTTGCATCTCCGATACCGGCGATAGTCGTTGTCGCACTCACGACGGGTTGATTTGAAGGGCTCGATAAAATTACAGCATAATCGGTTGCAGTAGGCACTGCTCCAGCACAATCAAACCAGTTACTCGCAGTAGCCCAATCGGTATTTGTAGCTCCGGTCCAAGTACAATGTTTTGTGACCATAATGGGGTCGGAGTGGACTTCAACGGCAGGGTTAGTCCCGTCATCAATAACTGCACAAATATAATAGTTGTCCTGGGCAAGGCCAGTGGGGGACCAAGAGTATGAATCGGTACCATCATCTTCGCTGATGCCAGTGGTGATCGCGGTCCCAGAGGAACAACTGCCGGTATTGCTGGTTTTGTAATAAAAGCTGATGCTGGCATCGCTGTCGGAATCATCGTCCGTCCAGGTGATATTTGTGCTACTACTGTCGGCGACCATGTCATTGCTACCCAGCGGCTCGACAAACGAAAAAGTTGGTGCGGCATTGCCGGAAACTGACACATCAATAATTTTTTGGATGCTGCCATAGGTGACTTTAATTTGTCCGGCACCAGCGGCTCCACCGGTGAACTCAGCAGCTTTGCCGCCCATAAGGACGTTGAGATTCCCATTGCTGCCAACAAGAACCCATGACACTTCGATATTGCTTACGTAATTGCCCTCCGAGTCTCTTTCGATAGCATACACAGTAAAAGAATCACCGAGAGTAATACTCATGGCGCTGATGTCAGTTCCGTTCCCATCGGCTGAAGTTTCAATTTTTATGGCATTGCTCTCTTCTTCCTCTGAACTCTGAAGAAAGCCCTGAATATCCGCCACCTCGCAACCAGTAAGGAATGGTAAAAGAAATAGAAATGTAAAACACTTCTTTAAAAACATCATATACTCCAGCAACGTCCCACATGACATATGTATTACATTATTATTATCGGACGACGTTAAATTTTTGAGAAGAGCCCATTCACTCATTAACCTCTAAATCAAAATAAAAGACATTTGGATATGTTAACTTTGGGTTAACCTGAAAATGGCAACACTTTGGCAAAGGAACTGTTTCGCAAAGGTACGCGTGAAGGCGTAAAGGTACCGACACACTTGTGCGGGGCATGTCGTCGCACAAGTGTTTCCGTACCTTTTGAAATTTGGGAAACTTTGTCTCGGAACTAGTAAGGTGAATTCATACACTTACCAGCTCATCATTTGCTAATAAAGTTTTTTTTATTTCACTAGTAATTCTGCATGTGACCATTTGATTTACATAAAAGAAGTTGAGCTCCCTTCATATTCGAATTCACGCGGCACGCTCGATGCAAATTCAATACGTCAGTTCAATAAAAAATAATTTTTCGGTGGAAACAAAGATGAAAAATATATTAGTACTATTTATGGGGTTACTATTAACTTTTGGTACAACTATTAATAATGCGCATGCCGAAGGCGGTATGGAAGATGAAATCAATGAAATTCTTGTATTAGGTAAGCGCTCAGGATCTGGCGGCGGAAGTGCCAGTGTCTATGTGGAGTACTCTGGAGCAACAGACTACTTCGGCGGCGGTGGCGGCGGTGGATCAGTAACCGTTGGTGCGTTATCTTCGGAGGCGGAACGCCTTATTAGAGATCTCGCTTCAGACCCAGCAACACGCGGTCAAGCCATTGAAGCACTAACTGAAATTGCATTGACTGTAAAAGAAGGCTGGGAATTTCTTGTGGTTGTTCGTCTCGCATTGGACTTGAATTTTATCAACTACCCAAGAGAATTAAGTTATTCAGAACGACGTGATTTATATACACAAATAAAATATATGCGCACGACCTCAAAAGGACACCCTTGGGTGAGAAGCCTTGCTTGTGAAAATGGTGCCCAAGCCTGCGGAGATGTCTTCGCAATGAAGTGCTCTTACGCTCAGGACATTTGCATATTCTAAATTGAAAAGTGCCAGGCGTCTTTTTTGGATGCACCCAGTAAACGAAAAGCCACTCTCTTGATGAGTGGCTTTTTTTTAGGTACGGACACACTTGTGCGACGACATGCCCCGCACAAGTGTGTCCGTACTTTTAGGCAAATGGAATCAATTTCTTAACTTGCAGGAGAGCTTACCAGATTCTTTGGAGCTGAGATCTTTAGCTGTTAGTTTGAACCATGTTGCCTTGTCGGTCTCAATAGAAAATTCGACTTTAGCTTTATATTTATTTTTTACGTCCACCCAATGTACGCCATTCCAGGGGAATATTTTGACGTAGGACTTGAGCGACCCAAAGGCTGCCGAAATTGATAAGGCCTCATTTTGCGTAAATTGAAATGAACTTCGCCGATCATTTAGTGGCTTGATTTTTTGGCCATCAAAACCAAAAAGTTGTAAATCGCCTCGACAGTGAAAAGCTTCTGTATTTGCCAGAGATGGAAATGTTGTGAATATAAATATAATAATCGTTACGAATCTCATAATTAGTTCATCGGAATAGAATTATTCATTCTAAACTCTATGCCAAAGTCTGGTCTTGGTGCGTTTAGATTTTTTAATCAGTTTATAAAGATAACCGATAAATGAGCCATGAGGACCATAATATACCTGACTTCTCTTTGTGTTATTCTCAATACCCCAGGCACAGCTATAGGTTCAGGTGGAACTACAGAAAATACCGAGATTGCAAGTTCACCAGCTGTTAGCTTAGGTTGGCCGAGCGGAGTATCCTCGAGTGAACATTGGGAGATGCTCCCTTTAGAAACTAGCCCACCTGAAAACCAAGAGTCTTCAGCGTCGGATCTTTACAGTGTCCTGAAAAAAGAAATAGCTCGCGTACCGGAAGGAAACCTCCGCAATGGGATCGAGCGATACTTGGATGTACTTTCATTTGAAGATTATTCGGGAGACTCAAGCGTGGGTCACTCTAATGAAGGTATATCCGCATATATGAGTACAAAGTTCAGTCAAAATCAATGCTTTCAAGATTTAGCTATTTCATTCTATGAGGAAATTCAAAAATGGGACCCTGATGAAAATGAAGCGAGCAGTCCCTATGATGTTCCTGATGATCCGCTCTATGGTCGCCCCAGTATTTCACAAAGTGCAGGAAAGGCACCTAATGAGCGACTCCAACCGGGGTGGTTATGGAAGACGGCTATGAAGCATTCGAAGGGTGATCCCAACCTTGCTATGGCACTTGTAGCAATGTGCGGGCATGATGACTATAGCCAAGGTGAGTTCGCTTGGGAGGACGACTCTGCGGCGGCACGAGAGGAAATTGCAGAACGTATTAAGTGGGCCACAGAACGAGTGGAAAAAAATAGAAAACGAGTTATGGAGACGCCGGCCACCGACCCTCAGTTTAAAGCATATGCCAGCGTTTTACAGTTAAACACCCAAACGCTAACGGATTTGAAGTCGCAAACTTCGGTCCCTCGAACTTTCATGTGCAACCAAGAAACATCTAGAATGTACGTCCCTGAGAGCTTAGGCAAAGGAGTCACCATATCTGATGATTTGAAAAACAAAATCGCGACACTGCAGGCGCCAACCCTGGGAGCAAAAGCCATCCCCGCAAAACACTACCATGTTTATGGGGCCGCCTTTATGGCATGCCAACTCATTCAGGAAGGTGTTAAGCCTGATACAGCTATTTTCTTACAAAAATCTGCTGCTAGGGCCTATCGTGGAATTCGAATGTGCTCACAAATGCAAGATTTGCTTGAGGAGCGTAAATTAGTTTTTGAAGACTACCAAAAATATCGAAAAGAATTTGTAAGGAAAAAGGTTGGTGAAAGAAACACTGTGCGAGGAAGTCGGCCCATTATGAGTTCCCCATTGGGTATGAGGCAGTATCTACCAAAAAGAGTCCTTGAAATTAAAAGATCGGATCTTTGTGAGCCTCCTGCAATGACCAGCGAACAGCAGATGCAGGACTGGCAAAAAAACTTTGGTGAACGGTGCAATGCAATCAACAACCTCGTAGGTGTACCGTATAGTGATCCTGATTTAACTGAAGAAATAATCGCGGAGAAAATTAAAGCCAAAATGGCAAAGCTCGATGCCGCCGTACTGTATGACAAATGGTACCTTGGAGGCGGAACTATTGCCGGAAAAAACATCCCATGCACAGATATTCGAATTCGCGGACCAAAATCAATAGTACCAAACGGAAATAATACCACCCGCCGACGTCAGCGAAATGTATGCGGCAGTTCTTTTTCAAATGCCGAATGTGACGAGGCCAGAAAAATTCTAGCTACTTGGGATGTCGACTTTGAGTGGACAACGGCCCAGCACGAAGTAGGAGCTCGATTCGCTGCTGAAAACTGCAAAAAGTTAAAGCCGGGTGAAGATCCCATTCAAAATGCTTGCAATGCAATGGATACAAATAATCAATCGGTCCGACCGAGCCGTTCAGATAGATAGGAAATTCAGATCAAATAAAAAAAGCCACCACTTCGGGTGACTTTTTCATATTTGGTGCGCCAGAGTGGACTTGAACCACCACGGGGTTGCCCCCACTAGGCCCTCAACCTAGCCTGTCTACCAATTTCAGCACTGGCGCATACGTTCGCTCAGCCTTCGTCGAAAAGATGCGGATCTTTTCGACTCCGGGTTTCGCTTTTACTATTACGCCAGCTCTCGATTTGCACCCAATTTTTCGTGCCTCCCTAAGGGTCGTCACATAAAAATTGGGATTCAATTTCAGCACTGGCGCGCATGTTCGCTCTTTGCTAGCTCCGTTAGCAAAGAGCGAAAAAACTATCCGTATATTGAACTTCAGTCAACTTAACTGCTTAATTGGGCTCACAATTCTATTTGTTATGGGTTTAGCCCTATGGGATTAGGGCCTGCTCGGCGGGTGTAGAAATTGTGATGAATGGTGATAAAAATTACCAAACAACCTGTATATTTTCTAAAAAATTGACCATTTGCCGTAAATATCGGAAATTAAGCACTATGTCGCGGAGCATAAATTGAGCCTAAATCGAATTCAATCAGCATTGATCGTTCTCCTACTCCTATGGAGCTCTGTAAGCTTTGGGCAAGGTATCCAAAGCTGCCGTCAGTTATTTCAGTTCAGTGTGCCTCAACCCTCGAGCAGAACTTCTAATTTTGTAGTCCAGAAGTTAAGACCGCCTGTGAAGCAATGCTTGGGGACTTGTTATATAGAATCCACAATTCAAAAGTTACGATATTATGTCGACCGCCTAAACCCCAATCAACAATACACACTCAGCAGAGGGCATAGCATAGCGCTCTTCTACAAAGAAGTTTTACAGTCCTATCTGAAAGACTCGCTGATGTTACTGCAAAAACAGCCCAACCAAAAAGAGTCGGCTTTAGGAATTGTCGACATCATTTCTGATGGAACGGTTCATGAAGTTTTTAACCAACTAATTAAATTTCAAATTCCATTAACTCGAAACTTAACCCTTGCTGAAACCCGACAGCAGGATCAAAGAATTCGTGGTCTTTTTCGATCGACGTTAACTGAGCTAAAGTCAATACGATCAGAATTAATTGATTCAGCAAAAACCCTGACTCCGCAAGCAGAGATTTTTGTTGAGCAGGCCACAGCAAAATTGTCACTGGATTTTTTGTATGGCCCCCGTAATGAAATTCAAATTCCTGTGGCTTTTTCGGACGGAGTCGACAAGTACTATCCCGTTCAACTTATTGATGGAAGGCCGTTTCCTCGTCATGCTGAGAAAAATTGGTGGGATACCCTCATTGAAATCAATAAAAAGCATCTTCGGTACTTAGAGGGTCGAAAAGTATATATGGAATATTATGACCACAAAGATCTCGTCTCAGTTGTCAATGATATCGCAACTCTCAAAGAATTAGATCTTAAGTTAAGAGAATTAGTCGTCATTGCGACCGAGCAAGCGAATGCAAAAGTGCAGCTACATCAAGCAGCGATTCGAGAACAATTTGATCAATTTATCCGAGCCGAAGATGAATTGGTTTATCGTGATTTGGATGGAAAAAGCCATTCTCTAAATATGTCGATGTGGCCTAAATTTCATGAATTTGCACTGGAAGTTTTCGCTCGAAACGGTGATGAAAATGAAAGGGTCATACGTTACAAAGAACCCGATAGAGTACATGAGGACGTTAAAGTCTTTCTAAGAAAATACGGATCCCTTTCAATTGCGTACTACTCAGTTTTTGATTTTTATAAATCCGGAGTTTATGATGTGCCCAATTATCAGGCTTTAAAGGTTAAGAGATTCTTTTTGAACCCCAAAAAAACAAGTTGGCACACGGCAACGGTCGTCGGGCTTCAATTGGACTCTAAAGGCGACATTCTTTATCTAGAGGTGCAGCAAATGGAAGGGACCCAGTTGGGCCAAAGAGGTACGACTCTGATGTCTTGGGAGTATTTTCTGCACTTTGCTCATTTTCTCTACGGGTATTAATTACTAAATCAATAGTGATGCAGAGCCCATTCTTTACCGGGATCGCATAACCCATTAGCTTTTCAACATCAGTTTTCAAATCGGTTCAAGACCAAATCTTTAGCCAATGGATTCGATAGGGGCATCGATGAAAACTCTTCTGCTAATTTTTCTTTTAGTTTAGATGTCTACGCGTCTGATTTTTATCGGGATGTGCGAGTGGATTATGGAGTTATCCGGGGTTACTCAAATGGTGGTACGTATACCTTTAAAGGCGTTCCTTATGCGCAACCACCGATCGATCATTTGCGCTGGAAGAAGCCACTACCTCTTGATCCGGGCAACCGATTTGTGAGTGCGAAATCCTACCGTGATCAATGCACGCAACCAGCGTTTAATCCGATTCTAAATATTTATAGTCCAGTGGTTTTGGATTTGTTGGGTGCACGGGGATCAGAGGATTGTCTAAATTTAAATATTTGGGTTCCAGCGAGATACAAAGGCGAAAAGTTGCCCGTCGCATTTTTTATACATGGCGGAGGCCACTTTCTGGGGTCCAATCAAGACCGTCTTATTGACGGTAAAAAGTTTGCGAAAAAAAACAACGTCATTTTTGTATCAATAAACTATCGCCTCGGGCCACTTGGTTTCATGGCTTTTAAAGACCTTATTCCACCCAACTTGGGTTTGTATGATATATTGCTAGCCCTTAAGTGGGTGAACGAAAACATAGAAAGCTTTGGTGGAGATGACTCTCGAATTACTATTATGGGCGAGTCCGCCGGTGGGGCCAACGTATTAGCACTTATGGCGTCACCACTAGCTCGAGGACTTTTTTCTGCGGCAATCGTACAAAGTGGTCATGATATTTATTTGCCTCTAGAAATGGCGCATAAAGTTTCTGAAGTGGTCATTGAGAACCTCAATTGTGACAAGTACCGAGACGACTTCGAATGTCTCAATCAAAGAGAGGCATCTGATATTGTAGAGGCCATTTCGACCAACAAACTGGGCCACGAGGTCATTCTTGGGCCCGTTGTAGATGGGGAGTTTCTTTTGCAATCCATTACTGAAACTTTTAGGCTGGGTCGGCAAAACAAAGTTCCGGTGATAGTTGGTACCAATGCGGATGAAATGACTACGGTTATGACGACATTTTATCGCGATAAAATCGACAACGAGGATTTGTACGAAAAACTTCTAAAGGATCAGTTTGGTGATGAAAACCTTCAGGCAATCAATGAGGCATATCCTCCAAATCAATACTCGGATTTAAAGGAGGGGATGCAGGATATCTTGGGAGACTTTCTGTTTCATGGTGTGGCCCGATCCTTATTAGCGGCCCTCGCGAATACCCAAGATGAACCTGTGTATCGATATGTGTTTTCATTTAAATCGAATCGACCGCTTTTAAAGCACTTGGTGCAGGGCATGCCCTGGAGTCTCTTCAAATTTTTGAAACCTACAGTTCGTCACG
This sequence comes from Bdellovibrionales bacterium, assembly GCA_041391465.1. GTDB lineage: Bacteria > Bdellovibrionota > Bdellovibrionia > Bdellovibrionales > UBA1609 > UBA1609. Next base: position 2,415 of record JAWKNX010000032.1, on the reverse strand, counting down.
CATCCATTTGGTTTTACTAAGAGAGAAAAAGAGAATTCAATTGCAATGATGCAAATTTGGGGCGAGTTCATTGAACAAAACGGAAGAAACATGAGTTGGATTGACAGATATGACCCGGTCAAAGACAATTATTTGAATATTGATGACAGTATTTCTGTTGAGTTTGAATATCGAAGTGTTTACGCTGATTTTTGGACGGAACTCAACGATCATAAAATAGCCTTTTAACAATAAGTTGCGGAGTCGAAGATGTGTATTTGTGGCAATGAAATTGATCAATTGGAATGTTGCGAACCTATTATTAATGGTAAAAGAGATGCTTCCACGGCGGAACAGCTCATGCGCGCTCGATATACGGCTTGCGTTAAAAGAAATGGATTTCATTGAGAAAACACATGATCCAGCCACTCGCGAAGAAAACGATATGGAAGCGAACACCCGGTGGGCAAACACCGCCGAATTTAAAGAGTTACAAATTTTAGATGTAGAGCTAGGGCAAGAAGAAGACTCAAAGGGTTATGTGGAGTTTCGTGCTCAATTTAGACAAGACGGTAAGGACCAAAGCCATCACGAACGAAGTTTGTTTTTAAAGAAAATGGGAAGTGGTTTTTTCAAAGCCAAAAATCCTGAACTCACCACATTTGAAAGAACACAACCTAAAGTAGGGCGCAACGATCCTTGTGTTTGTGGCAGTGGCAAAAAATTTAAAAAATGTTGCGGCTAAAGGCAAATCTATCCCAACCCTTTCACCCACCAGTTGAAAAAGCCCAAAGAATGGCTGACTTTTTGCTGATATCGCTGCTTAATTGTTGTCATAATTTATCCTGTACTTATTATTTTTGTTGTCGAATCTTATTAGTGCGGTTTTGATGCGTACTGAATTAATACATTTTGATCTCAAAGCTACTCACTCGGACCCCTGCTATTTTGCAATGAAGACTTCGTAACTATCAGAGAATACTTTTGCCCATCTTCGTTTCAAAACATAACAAAAACTTCATTGAGAACCTGTTAATTGAGGTGATTTCCGGGCCTTACCTCTTGAGCGAATTAAGTTAAGAACCGATAAAGAAACATAATTGCTGCTGGCCAAATTCTTGTTCCCGTTGAGCTGTAAAGGTTTGGTTTCAGCATGAGAAAGAGAAACACTTTTTAGTGATTGAGATGAAGAGCATGGTGCGGAACGTTTTTTACAATTGCAGTCTTCCATTTGAGTTCAAAATGAACTTGCCCTACCTGTTTGTTTTTCTGGTTTTACCAATATTTGTTGCCCAGACGTCCTATGCGGCCTGTGGCGGTACAACCCGAACCTGGAGTTCGTCTGCCAAGAACACACGTTGGGATTCAAACAGTAACTGGGTTCCAGCAAACCAACCCAATACGACGAGTGAGGATGCGGTTATTGTTTCCTCCAATCGTGTGGCGGAATTGCGAAACACAATCTCCATAGGCTGTATGGAAGTGCAGTCCGGGCAATTTATCTCCAGAAACAGTTTAACCCTCACCATCACCGGTGACTATTTAAGAGCAATTAACTCTAACACCTTAATCGTTAATGATGTGGACGATGCATTTTGGTTTGAACTCGCTGGGACCAGTGCGCAAACCATAGAGATTGTGGATCCTATTCAAAATTTACGAATTAGTAACAATAGTACAGTTACTCTCACTCAGCCGTTTACAATTGATCGCGAGTTTATTCTCACGGGGACTACAACTCAATTGTACATTGATGCTAATCTTACTTTGGACAACGAAGTTACAACTCCTTTGACGATTCCATCTGGAGTTACCGTTGAATTGCGTGGTGGCGCGACCTTGTTTTCGAAACGAAATATCATTGTTAATGGTTCACTAGTCATTGGGGCTGGCTCGAGTATTGTGTTTGATAACGGTTTTTCTTTAACAGTAAATTCGGGTGGAACATTGGATATGGATGGCGCTAGCGGAAGTGTAGCTACCATAACATCCTCTGGGTCGGGTTCCTCTTACGGGTTTAATATGGCTGGTTTAATGAATGCGAATTATTTTCGTATTGACCGGCTGAATGCCACTGGCCTCAATGTTACAGGAAACGTTCAGTCAATGGACAATGGCGAGTTTCACTATCTAGCGAATTCAGGAGCGGCAATCACCATCGGCGCCTCGGCCTCAATGCCTTCTGTTTTGGACTCAGTTGGCTTTTTTGATGATGATGCTTATGGGAACGTAACGAACGTAAATGCTTCCAGTTATAATGGCTCAGCTCTTTCATTTGAAAATTGGAGTGGTGGTATTGCTGGTACCGCTTACGAGAATGACCCTAATGGCGTAATTAACTGGAGTGGTCAATCCAGCACCTACTTGTACCTGTCTGATAACACGGAATCTGGTAACCCGCCGGCAACAGTACTGCAGAGCTCAACGGATATATTG
>JAWKNX010000031.1:0-27548 GCA_041391465.1 Bdellovibrionales bacterium | reverse complement strand
CTCGTAAGTCAATGTCCCTGATCGTGAAAGAACACCAATACGCCCAGCTTTATGAATATGCCCCGGCATAATACCTATTTTGCACTGGTCAGGTGTAATGACGCCTGGGCAATTGGGACCGATTAAGCGAGTCTTTTTACCGGTCATATATCGTTTTACTTTAACCATATCATTTATGGGAATGCCCTCTGTGATGCAAATCACTAAATCTAATCCGGCATCGGTTGCTTCCATGATGGCATCCGCAGCAAAGGGCGGCGGAACATATACAACAGATGCGTTCGCCCCGGTTTTTTCTACAGCGTCTTCGACTGTGTCAAAAACAGGTAATCCCACCTGCTCAGTTCCACCTTTGTTGGGAGTCACACCGCCCACCATTTTTGTACCGTAGGCAATAGCTTGTTCAGTATGAAATGTCCCTTGTGCTCCGGTTAATCCCTGACAAATTACTTTTGTATCTCTGTTAATCATAATGGCCATGATTACGCTCCCTTCGTTGCGGCAACCACCTTGGTCGCAGCATCAGTCAAATCATCAGCGGGAACAATATCTAAGCCACTTTTTTCAAGAAGCTCTTTCCCTTTTTCAACATTTGTTCCTTGCAATCGAACAACGAGAGGAACTTTCAATCCCAACTCCTTAGAAGCAGCAATAACGCCTTCAGCGATAATGTCACACTTCATGATTCCGCCAAAAATATTTACCAAAATGGCTTTTACATTGGGGTCCTGTAATATGATCTTAAACGCTTCAGTGACTTTTTCCTTGTTGGCGCCACCGCCCACATCAAGAAAGTTTGCAGGTTCGCCACCATGAATTTTTATGACATCCATTGTAGCCATGGCAAGACCAGCGCCATTAACGAGGCAGCCGATACTGCCATCAAGCTTAATAAAAGCAAGGTCATACTTTGACGCTTCAACCTCAGCCGGATCTTCCTCAGTAAGATCTCTGTATTCAACAATTTTTGGCTGTCTATACAGTGCGTTCGAGTCGAAATTCATTTTTGCATCGAGCGCAATCACATCACCATCACCGGTTTCAACCAATGGATTGATCTCACAAAGAGAGGCATCTGTTGCAATAAAGGCGTTATAAATGGCAATAAAGTTTTTTACCGCAGCATTGACGGTTTTACCTCGCATGCCAATCTTAAATGCCAACTGACGAGCTTGAAAAGGCGCCAACCCAACCTCTGGGTAAATATCCACGTTGTGGATTTTTTCTGGAGTTTTATCAGCGACTTCTTCGATGTCCATACCACCTTCAGAGGAAGCCATCATGGTGACTCTTCCGGTGGCGCGATCCAAAAGACATGCGACATAGTATTCTTTCTTAATGTCACAACCAGCTTCAATAAAAATTTTATTAACTTTCTTGCCTTCCGGGCCAGTTTGGTGCGTGACAAGTTGCATGCCCAATATGTTAGACGCGTACTCTTTCACTTCGGCTTTTGATTTTGCAACTTTAACCCCACCGCCTTTACCGCGGCCACCGGCATGAATTTGTGCTTTAACAACCCAAACGTTACCGTCAATTTTATCGGCGGCAGCAACAGCCTCTTCAACTGTATTGCAGGGGATACCTTTTAATGTTTTCACGCCATGCTCTCTGAGAACTTCTTTGGCCTGATACTCATGTATATTCATTTTTGTCTTCCTCGTTGAAAATGATTTTTAGTAATCTAATCCTCTAAGTGCACCTACAAGATCTTGAACTGCATCGGCAGAGTTCTTTAACATGGCCTGTTCACTCGTTCAGCTCTAACTCAACAATCTTTTCAACACCTTCACCACCGAGTTGGCAAAGCACGCCAATGAAAAGCTGTTATAACCATACTCTCCTTCTAAATAACAAGCGCAGGGTAAAATTCGTTTTTTTGATCTTTAATGATCAGTTTCGGCCATTCTTGGTGGCGCTGGCTGAGGGGGCGTAATAAGCAGACCCGGTTTTCAAAAGCCCAACTACTCCGCCTCTACGAGTCCGATCCACCAATTGTTCCACCTTTTCTTATCTGAAAGAAAACGATCGAGGGGAGCACCGCCAATAGAACAGTATCTTGGTGGTGGTACCATTGTGTCGCCGTGCCCACCCAAAACAAAAGCGTTTACATCTTTTACAGACACATTCGCTGCTTCTGCAATAAAGCTTCTGAACCGGGCACTATCTAAAATCCCTGCCATGCCTACAACTCGGTTTTTTGAAAACCCAAGAGTTTCATAGGCAACGTGGCACATGGCATCGAGAGGGTTGGCGACAACGATAACGGTGGCATTGGGAGAGTGTTCTTTAACGCCCTCACAGCAGGCCTTCATAATTTTTGCGTTAGTTGAGAGCAGGTCATCTCGGCTCATTCCCGGCTTTCTCGGTATTCCTGCAGTTATGATGACGACATCTGATCCGGCCGAAACTTTGTAGTCGGCAGTTCCAATAACTCGTGAGTCAAAACCCTCAACACAGTGAAGCTTCGAACAGGTCTAGGCTTTACCTTGAGCAGCACCTTCGTTGATGTCGAGAAGTACGACATCACCCAGCTCTTTGACGCAGCCCAGTGAGCAGCTGTGGAGCCAACAAAACCAGCACCAATAACAGTGATTTTCTTTCTCTTGTGAGACATGTTCTTTGCCTTTCTCATTTTTTGAGCCTCAATAGACACTAAGGCTCTATGGTGATTTTAAAAAAAATATGTTCGGTAGCCAGGTATAGCAAAACTGCTGTTGGGAAGGAAGACATTACAGGGAATTAACTCTATTTTTATAGATAGAAATTCCCTTAAAACAAAAACCTATCAACGCTCCGCTGCTAAAATCGTTGGCCCGGCTCCCGCCTTCTGCGATCATATTTGTATGTATGTTGTGAAATTAAAAAATGTTTCCATTCAGCTGGATGATTTTTGTCTTAAGAACGTGAACTTTGAATTAGATCCAGGTGAATCACTAGTCCTCATCGGCCCGAGTGGACAGGGAAAGACGGTTTTGTTGAAGATCATAGCAGGATTACTTCAGCCCAATACGGGGCAGGTCATCGTGGCAGGCCTTGATATTTACAAAGCCACTCCGGCGGAACGGGAAATGATGCTTTACAAAGTCGGAATGCTATTTCAAAAAAATGCGCTTTTTGATTCCCTGACTTGTTATGAAAATATCGCGTTTCCGCTGCGGGAGGTGAAAAAGGTCGACGAAGTCACGATCCGACAAAAGGTGGAAAAGTTCTTGGATGCCGTTGGACTTTTACATGCAATTCACTTGTTTCCCCATGAAATTAGCGGTGGTATGCAAAAGAGGCTGGGCATTGCTAGGGCTTTGGCGCTGGACCCCGAAATTGTTTTATATGATGATCCCACAGCCGGGTTAGACCCTATAACTAGCAGAAAAATAGCGGCAATGATTTTAGAACTTCAAAAAAAGAACAATTCCGCCAACATCATTGTTACCAATGAAATGAGCAGAGCTTATCAATTGGCAACGTATATAGGCATGGTCATCGAGGGCGAATTGGTATTGACAGGATCACCAGCAGAGACCCGGCAAAACACCGATCCTCGAGTGAAACAATTTATTCACGGGCAGCTTTCAGGACCTCTTCAACAATAATACTGCAAATCCATAAAAGTCGTTGGTAGTATTTTTTTGTGATTGAATTTCATAATTTAAAAAAAAGTTTTTCCGGTAGAGAGGTCTTAAAAGGCATTACGTTCACAATTGGTGAAGGTGAGATTATCTTTGTACTTGGCACTTCAGGTACCGGAAAATCGGTTTTACTTAAAAATTTAGTGGGATTATTGCAACCGGACTCCGGTGAAATTTACATTGATGGAGAACGCGTCGACGGAAAATCAGAGGAAGAGTATCTCCCTGTGCGTAGAAAATGCGGAATGGTGTTTCAACATCCGGCACTTTTTGATTCGATGACGGTTTTTGAAAATGTTGCTTTTGGATTACGCAAACACTTTAATTTGCCCGAAGATGAAGTTGTTAAGCGAGTACATGAAAGTTTAGCGTTGGTTCGACTTGAAAATGTGGACCAAAAAATGCCGCAAGAGTTGTCCTACGGAATGCAAAAGCGAGTTAGCCTTGCGAGAACAGTAGCCATCCGGCCAAAAATTTTATTGTTTGACGAGCCCACGACGGGTTTAGATCCAATTACGACCAATGCCGTAAATAAATTAATATATGATTTATCGAGAGAGCTCAACGTGACTTCAGTTGTAGTCAGCCATGATATGCATTGTGCACTAGATATTGCCGATCGAATTATTGTACTCGATCAGGGGCTTGTTGTTGCACAAGGTACGCCATCAGAGATGAAAAATTCAGCAGTCCCCCTCGTCGTGGATTTTTTGGCGGAGGTGGACAGTGCTTACTAGAGTTTTTCTACCCATTGTTGAAGACATAGGGGGAGGGTATGGATTTTTCGTCGAAGTTCTGCAGACCGCAAAGAAGAAGCTTCGAAAGAGAACTGGTATTTGAGCAAATATGGAAGGTCACACAGCAAAGCGCTTTGACGACAGCTCTTGCTGGATTTTTTGTAGGCGCAGTCATGACTGTGCAATTCACCATGCAACTGAAACAATTTGGAGCCCTTGCCTATTTAGGTGGGCTGTCTACTAGCGCGACCATTCGAGAAATTGGCCCGTTGTTAATAGCATTTATGCTCTCAGGCAAAGTGGGTGCATTTACTTCAGCCGAACTGGGAACAATGCGAGTCACGGAACAGATTGATGCTATTCGTTGCTTAGGTGCCAATCCAATACAGGAAATAATCCTTCCTCGTTTTTTCGGGATCGTGGTTTCCAGTTTTTTTCTGCTGGCCATTGGCTTGTTTATGTCGATTTTTGGAGGACTGTTCCTTGGGGTTTTTTTTGCAGGCATCAATCCTGACGAATATTTGAGGTACGTTCCTGTGGTAGTAAAATGGCCAAGTCTTTTAATTGGCTTGTTTAAGTGTTTTGTTTTCGCTTTTTTATTAGCAACGATTTGCACATACAAAGGTTATACCACCACCGGTGGTGCCGTTGGTGTGGGGCGATCTGTGGTAAATACTGCAGTGGCCACCATGGTATCAATTGTTGTGTTTGATTGGGTCAGTAGCGTGTTTGCTGAAACCGCGGCAATTATTTATTTGGCATGGTGAAGATGGAAAGTTTTTTAAACCCAACAGGACGAATAGTAATAAGAGCGACCAATACAGCGGGAGAGTTCTTTTATCTATTTTTTATGACTCTTGTTGAGCTGGTTCGGCCGCCCTATCGGTGGAAGGACATTTTTAAACAGCTTAATTTTGTAATGGTGGAGTCGGCCCCCATTGTGGTTTTTTGCGTTTGCTCCGCTGCCGCCGTGACGATCATTGAGTCGTCTTTTCATATGAAGATTGCCATCAAAAATGACGAACTGGTTCCGGGGTTTGCTGCGTTATTGATATTACGTGAACTCGGAGTAGTGATTTCCGCACTCTTGATTACGTCTCGGGTGGGAGCGGGCCTAGCTGCTGAAGTAGGATCTATGCAAATCACAGAGCAGATAGACGCCCTAAAAATGCTTTCGATGAATCCGGTACGCTTTATAGTTTTACCCCGATTTATTGCCTGTGTGATCGGAGGAGTCACACTGAGTTTTATGGCCAATTTAGTATGTTTGTATGTGGCTATGAAGATCAGTGAGTTTAAATTAGGGTACTCGCCGGGCAGTTTTATAGTGGCAATGCGTTCTTTTGTGGAAATGAAAGACCTATGGTTTGCCGCAATAAAAGGTGGAGTATTTGGGGCCGTAATCCCCATCGTTAGCTGCTTCTATGGGTTTCGCTGTAAAGCTGGAGCTGAGGGTGTTGGCCTGTCCACCACCAATTCCGTTGTAACTTCATCGGTGGCAATCATTGGACTGGACTTTCTTGATGTCTTGGCTGTTCTCTTACTACTACTGAGCTTCGGGTGGTGGCGAAACGGACTCTACTTTTACTTGTTTCTCTTAATATGGGCAAGGAAGTGCCTTCGAAAATGGCAATGTAGGCAACGTAGTTTATGAAAGATAACATTGGTAGTGTATATAAAATAAATGGCAGCACTAAAAGTAGCAAAGAAAGCGCCGAAATTACGATTATTGAAAGTAACGTCGCAATCACCAAGGTAAAATTAGAGAAAAAAGCAGTAATATTGGGTTTAATGGTTTCAAAAAAAGATTTCTTTTCAAAGAGCATCTGCGGAAGCGTGAATAAAAATAAAATCATAGAAGCTATAACAGCGATTATTCCAACTAGAGACAACACTGGATCTGGCTCGCCGGTGGTTTCGTTTAAATAATTGTTCAATGAAGCTGGCAGGCCAAAAATAATAACTGCAATCAAATAAGGTATCGATCTCGCCAAAAGATCTTTGTCTTTAAGTAAATAAAATAGATCAGCAAACTGTACGTCATTGCCGTTGTGAATTTTTCTGCCAATAATTAGCATACCGACATTGGTTACGATGGCGAAAACAGAACCCACTTCCTGTCCAAAGATTGGTATAAAAGATGAGGCGATCATGGCGATTGTTGCCATAAACACAACGCCCATAACGAACCCATAATTTTTTTGAACGATATTCCAACTGCTGAGAATAATTTGTTTTGCCTGTTTCGCAGGTAATACGTGAATGGTTTTTTCCGAGTCCATAAAAATTAATCCCCGTGTCATTAGTTTGATGACAGAGTTAAATGCTTTTGAATTTTACTTTAATCGACTGGAGTTGCCAGTGCAATTCCTTGGCCCGTTCTTTGCTTTGTTTCTATCGTCATCACAATAAAGGGGGGAAAATGACACCATTTAGAATATTTTTATGCGCTTTTTTAGTGTGAGTGTCGGGATATGCGAGCCCATCGAATCAAGAATTGGATATGCAAAAGGTGAAAAACCTGGTGCATAAATTTGAAGTGGATCAGCAAAAGGCAATCTATCAAAAAAACCTCGAATTCGTTCTTCAGGGCCATTTGCAAACTTTAAATGTTGATGATTGTCAGCCTGACGGGCCCCGTCCGCGTCCACCAAGAGAGGGCTGTATTGAAGCGGTTTGCAATCGCCTCCAACCTTACGAATGCGATAGTCAAAGTGACATCGAAAAGGTCGCGGAGATGTGTCGAGGTGTAAGAGATGGACAATGTATCGATATAGTTTGTAAAAACCTGCCCTCTTACCTCTGTGATAGTAAATCCGATCTGCAGGAGGTGGTGCAAATGTGCAATCGAAGGGTTTCAGGTAAGTGCATGGAGGTGACGTGCAACCATTTAAATAGTTACGATTGTGACAGTAAAAACGAAATGCGCGAAATTGCTGAAATGTGTGGACCTCGTGTATCTGGCGAGTGCATGAATTACGTATGTTCAAAACTCAATAGCTATGAATGTGATAGCCAAAGAGAAATGCAAGAGGTGGCGCGGGTTTGTACTGGAGTAAGGTCCGGATGTGTCGAGTATGTATGTTCTCGGCTAAACCCTTGGGAGTGTGATAGCAGCAGTGATTTCGAAAAAATTGCTGATCAATGCAGAAATTGATGATTGGATGAGGGCAATGCGGCCATTAACTTTGCGGTGGCCGCATGCGTCGAAGTTTTCAGATAAATCGGGATAACTGAGATGTCCACTATATATATAAAAACTTTCTCTATATAATAAAGAGGATTTTTTTGTCACACAGGGACGTCGCGATGAAAAACGAAACAAAAGTAGGTTTAGTCTTTCTTACAACTCTGGTTATGGTTGTGCTTTTTGCATATTATGTGGGGGCATTGAATCCATTTTCTAGCTCAAAACATCTCAATTTAGCTTACAACTTTGCGGGTGGAATAGAAGTCGGATCTCCGGTTCGAGTTATGGGTATAAAAGTGGGTCGTGTCGAGGCCATCGATTTTGTACCGGATCAGAAAATGCCTAACGGAGAAGAGGCTAAGCTTAGAGTTCGAATTTCCATCAATGAAGAGGCTTGGCCTACAATCAGAAGTGACTCCAAGTTTTTTATAAATCTCGCTGGAGTCATTGGAGAGAAATTTTTGGAGGTATCCCCAGGATCTCTCGACACTCCGCCTTTAAAATCTGGGCAATTGGTTCGTGGTGAAGATCCACCTCGTATTGATCAATTGATATCACAAAGCTATGGCTTGGCCGGCAAGGTCATCGAGATGCTTGAGAAGAATGAGGGGAGTATTACCGAAACTCTAGAAACCCTGAATCAATTGACGACAAACCTAAATCGGCTGCTCAAACAGTTCAATGGGATTTCAAAGACATCAGATGTTAAAAAGTTAGTTCAAGATCTTTCAAGTCTTACCAATGACTTAGCGTACTTTAGCTCCTCCCTCCGTTCAGATGAAGGGGTTGAGACAATGAAATTAATAAATGAACTCATTCATCGACTTAAAGGGCTGGATGCCAAAGCCATATCGAAATTTCTTCAAGAAGAAGGCATAAAAGCGAATATGTTTTAAGTGCGGGGGTATATATGCGGTTTTTATCTATTCTATTAATACTATTTTTGGCAATCCCCGGACTTTCAGCTGTAGTAAATCAATCAAAATTTGCCGCTGACGGAATCAGTTTGCGACAAAAACGTAAAGTCGGTGTCGGCATGACCGCAATGGGTGCCTATGGCGTTACGGGTGTTAACTTGGAATTAAACTTTACCCCTAAGATTAGTGCGCTCACGGGATTTGGAATTGGCGATGGCTATCAAACTTTTAACTTTCAAATTAAGCAAAATATTGGGGGCACCAATTTTATTCCCTATGTTACTGCGGGCTATACTCGATGGTATACGACATCGAACGAATTAAGAGCGTTCAAAGAAACCACACCAGAGTTTCTAGCAAAGAAATTTTTGAGTTCAACAGAACGCCGTGGAAGGTTTGCTGAAGACATAATTTACCCATCTGCAGGCGTACAATTTGTTATGCTCAATGGGGAGTGGGCTGGCTTTGCCATTAATGCAGAGTTTTTATTTCTCGTGGATGTCGACGACTTGGTTTCTGCTCCAGCAGGGGCTTTGGGGTTTAGTTACTACTTCTAAATGACCGATCTATTACCAATAGAGCATAAAAAAAGCCCTCGAAAAATTCGAGGGCTTATCTACTTCATCTACTGAAATAAGATTACTTCTTCTTACGAGTAGCTTTCTTACGAGTAGTTTTTTTAGCAGTAGTTTTCTTTGCTGCTTTTTTGCGAGTAGCTTTTTTCTTTGTAGCTTTTTTAGCAGCTTTTTTCTTAGTGGCTTTTTTCTTTGTAGCCTTTTTCTTTGCAGCTTTTTTTGTCGCTTTTTTGCGAGTAGCTTTTTTCTTAGTCGCTTTCTTTGCAGTCGCTTTTTTTCTAGCTTTCGCCATAGTTGATCCTCCTAGGATGATTTAACATTTGTTGTTAACAATGTTGCTTACAACTCCATGTTTACCTGTGTGACTCTCATCGTCAATAAAAAATTATTTCTTAAGCATTTTTTTTGCTTCAGTTTTTTGTGCGATGGATTTTGGAAAAGCACTTTTGATTTTATATTTTGTAGCAGCAAACTTGTCCGCATATCGGACATTTATTAATTTCAAAAGCAATCATGACCAAAAATTGCTGACAAAAATTGGCACAACACTTGTTTGCTATTCTATTTTTTGTGTTTCCATCGGGGTTTTCAGCTCTCGTTTGTTTTTTCTAAGTGTTTCGTGTTTGTTTTTCATGCCATTTTTCATCGATTTGTACTTAGTTCGACGTTTCAAAAGCCAATTTGCAGAAAAACTGTTGTTATTTTTAGACAGTTTACTTCTAAAAATGCGTGTGGGAGCCGGTTTTAGGAGTGCAATGTCGGTTTTACTCCACGAAAAATCAGATCTTTTTTCTATTACTCTTAAAAAAATCATGGATTATGTGGTTTTTTCGCAACAAGATTCTTCGAAACTTCCGCATTTCATACCTGCAGAGTTAGTTACGGAGTTTATTTTTGCAGATAAAGCGCCACACTTAGCCTTTTCACGCATTGAAAACTATCGAAACAGATTAAAAAGTGTCGAAAATTTTCGACGTAAGTCCCATCAAGTCACTATAAATATAAGGTATCAAATGCTGGTGCTCAGCGGTTTATTTGTCTTTTTAATGTGGTTTTCCATTCAAAAATTTGGATATTTGGCAAATAGCCGGATATTCATGTCGTCTGCTTTGCTTTATTTAATAGGGATTGGAGTATCTCACAGAATTTATAAAGGGTGGAAATGGAAGATATAGCGCCACCATTGAGTTTGGTTCTACACATTATTGCATGCATGCGAAATGGAGAATCCATTCGAGTTGCGGTAGAGCGATTTCAGTGCACCAGTGACTTGGATTTTCAGCGACAGGCTCAGGAGCTTGTTTTTCGCTATGATCAAGGGTCTCCAGTGGAATATATTTTTGAAAATGCCCAAAGCCCTTACCGGTGCACAATTTTCGAACTCATTCAAATGGCATTATCTGGGCAACCCACGTTGGCTCAATTTGAAAATCTTAAAGTTGATATTGAAATGGCCTGCGACATGGAGCTCGAACAGACATTGCGAGTTCTGCCCTTCAAATTAATGGTACCAATGATGATTTTTATGGTTCCAGCCTATTTATTGGCTCTTTTTGGCCCTATTTTGAATCTATTTTTAAAAGGAGTGAAGTTTTGAGAAGCCTAATTAACTTTCTATTGGGATGTTCAGTTCTTTTTTTGAGTCCAAAAATGGGATTTACAATGACCACACAAGGCCAAAAGTATCCCAAAAATATTTTTTTGACGAAAATTTATGAAAATATGCGTGCAGATGTCTTCAGACTCAGGTGTATCCAGGAGTTAAAAGGTCATGAGCTTCCAGTAAACTGCTTTCGATACACTCATTTGCGTGAAAATATCGAGAATTTATCTGGAGACTCACCTGTCTTAAGTCGTGAGTCACTGGGAAAAACCTGCATCGTGAGGGCGCAAAGGTTACAAGCGCCAGTTACTAATTTTGAACAAATAGTAGAAGAACTGCCAGAAGACTGTGCTGCTCAATTAAAAAAACGCCACCAAATACTTTTATATAAAGCGAACAGCCACTCAGATTTTTAATTGCTGACGTTTTGCGACAAGGGGTCTCACTGACAGATTTAAATTTCGAACCTAATATGGATATCAAGAAAGTGAGGTCGGATTGGAGTTCATAGATGCAATTTTACTGGGTGTCGTGCAGGGTTTGAGTGAGTTTTTGCCTATTTCAAGTTCTGGGCATCTTGTTGTATTCCAGAACCTACTCACGCCTGGGCCGCATAGCATACCGTTTGATTTGGCATTACATATGGGTACAGTGTTTTCGATTCTGACTCTATATGCTTCGACGATCAAACAGGTCATTGCAGACACCTTAGAAAGTTCACGCAAAAGAACCAAGACACCGGGCCTACAATTGGCGCTTTATGTATTCATTGCAAACATTCCCACAGCATTAATAGGTTTTGGGTTTAAAGATCAGCTAAAAAGTTTGTTTTCTAACCTTTTTGCCGTGGGAATTTGCTTTTTTATTACTGGAATTTTGCTTTGGTTTACCAAATTAAAATCGGCAAATGCAGATATGAATGTAAATCAAATACAGGACATCAATGGAGTATCGTCATTAACCTGGAAAAAGTCATTGATCATAGGGATAGTTCAAGGGCTGGCGATTGCGCCAGGGATTTCTCGATCGGGCTCTACAATTGCCGCAGCAATACTTATTGGAGTCGAAAGAAAAACGGCGGCTTTGTTTAGTTTTGTAATGTCAATTCCAGCTATATTGGGAGCGGGCATTATTGAACTTAAGGATTTTTCTCCCACAGAAGAAGTTGTTATCTCACATTTAGTTATTGGGTTTTTAGCGGCCTACATTTCCGGGTTATTTGGATTATGGGTTGTGTTAAAGTTTGTTAAGAAAGGTCGGTTAGAAGTATTTAGCTATTACTTATGGGCATTAAGTGTATATATCATATTTAAGCAAATAGCAGCGTAAAGGGGGATATCCATATGTCTGAAGTTTCAAATCCATCTCGAGACCAGGAGCTTTACCTTGAGAATGTTAAAAAATTTCAAGAATTGGTTGATGAATTAATGAAACCCTCCCCAAATGAAGCTCAGGTGAAGAAAATGATGCAAAATCTAGATCTGGAGTATAAAAAAGAGCCCATTGAGCGTTTAAATATGGTTTTAAGAGCACTACACCAGTAAATGTCGGGAGAAAGTATGGACTTAAGAGAAGCGGGGTTTGAAACTCGGGCGATACATGCGGGACAGGAGCCGGAACCAGAATATGGTTCAGTGATGAAGCCGATCTATCTTTCGACAACTTTTGCCCAGTCCAGTCCAGGTGTGATTCCTAAATACGACTATTCAAGAGCCGGGAACCCATCGCGAACGGCCTATGAAGCCTGTATAGCGAGTTTGGAGTCAGCCAAATATGGATTCGCTTTTGCCTCGGGGTGTTCGGCGACAACAACTGTGATTCAATTATTGAAATCGGGTGACCATGTGATTGCCAACGATGATATGTATGGTGGTACAAATCGCTTGTTCACGCATGTGTTAAAAAAATTTGGTGTAGAGTTTACCTATGTTGACCTAACTGATGTTGAAAAATTTAAATCTGCAATACAGAAAAACACTCGCTTGGTTTGGCTGGAAACGCCAACCAATCCGACGCTGAAAATCTCAGATATATCTGCGATCAGTTCCATAGCCAGAGAACATGGATTTCTCAGCGCAGTGGATAACACTTTTATGAGCCCCTATTTTCAACGACCCCTGGAGTTGGGAGCAGATATAGTAATGCATTCTGCCACCAAATATCTCAATGGGCACAGTGATGTCATAGGTGGTGTGCTTTGCACAAATAATAAAGATTTGGCAGATAAAATAGAGTTTTTGGTTAAGAGTGTGGGAGCCGTCCAATCGCCATTTGATTCTTATCTCGCTATGCGAAGTTTAAAAACCTTAGCCATTCGGATGCGCGCCCATCAGGAAAACGCAATGGCCGTGGCTCAGTTTTTAGATCAACACGCTAATGTAGAAAAAGTTATTTATCCCGGACTAGAATCCCACCCGCAGCATGCATTGGCTAAAAAACAAATGCATGGCTTTGGTGGTATGATTACATTTTTCGTAAAGGGTGGATTAGAAAAAGCGCGAAGTGTTCTTGAAAGAGTTCAACTGTTCACGTTAGCTGAAAGCCTCGGAGGCGTGGAGTCTTTGATTGAACACCCAGCGATTATGACTCATGCGAGTGTTCCGGCCGATCAAAGAGCAAAACTTGGAATCAGCGATTCATTAATTCGAGTCAGCGTAGGAATTGAAAATAAAGAAGACTTGATTAGAGATTTGGAGAATGCTTTATCTTAAAGCCTTCCAAGCTTGAATTTGTATTATAATGATACAAATAAAAGCCCATCTTTGGCGTCAATAGCATGTTTAAGCACTAGCCAGCGGTATTTGAAACTAACGTCTTTTCTTATTTTGAAACAATATAATCGAACCTATTGCTCCTCATTTGGCTTGGGGCTTGCACATATCTATATATATGTACTTCTCTCAAGTGATTATTTTTTCTTTAATATTAATTCAGGCGTTTTCCAGTTGGGGAGCTGAGCAATCTCTGTGCTCCGTGTTTATTTCGAGAGTTGAAGGTGTACATACCCAGCCTGTTGAAACTCTCACTCAAGAAGCTGTGAACTTAGATGGTTGTAAAAAACAGGCCCAAGAAGTCATGAAATCAATGTGCGCATTGGCAGCGACTGCAGACCTACACTTCAAAGCAAAGTTTGATTATTTCGACGCTAAAAACTTTGATATTAAAAAAGGCGCCATGGACATTCGATGCCAGGCTTCAAAACCTGATCAAGCGACATCTTCAATCTAAACCTTAAAGACTCATTGAATTTATAGATAGAAAAAGAAGGAAATCTTCCTTTATTTTTTGTTGAAATGGTGGTTCGGGACGGATTTGAACCGCCGACACGAGGATTTTCAGTCCTCTGCTCTACCGACTGAGCTACCGAACCGTAGCAATTTTGCCGAAGCTAAGTAGTTAATTCCTCAGAGAAATAGAGTCAAACTGAAGTTGCAGTTTAACCTGTGCGGCCCGTCAAGAAGTTGGGTGTAATTAATGCAAAATGAGTAGATCTGGAAGCATAAATGCTCAGTGAGTTGGCAACTTATCACGCCATGTTATATAGAGGGTTCCAGGAGAGTTAACGCCTTGGATTTATTAGAAGAACTTAAGCAAAACCCATTTGTATTGGCGCCCATGGCGGGAATTACGGACCGTCCTTTTCGTAGTTTCATGCGAAAATACAACTGTGGACCGGTTATTACTGAGCTCGTCAGCGCCAACGGACTTCAATACAATTCTAAAAAAACAAAAAAACTCATGCAGTTTGATCAAATTCAACACCCTGTAGGAATTCAAATTTTTGGTGAGCGCTTAGATGCGTTGGCAGATGCAGCGAAATACGTAGAAGAGCTAGGGGCTGACTTTGTCGATTTGAACTTTGGGTGTCCGGTTAAAAAAGTGGTGAGCAAGGGCGCGGGAAGTGCCGTACTCAAGGACATGCAACAACTTATTAATGTGTTAAGAGCCGTAAAAGCAGCCGTAAATATCCCGGTAACTATTAAAGTGAGAACCGGGTGGGATGCGAATTCTAAAAACTCTATTGATGTGGCGAAAATTGCTTACGATGAAGGGATCACCTGGATGGGCATTCACGGTCGCACGAGAGCTCAGGGCTACTCTGGCCAGGCCGATTGGGAATACATTAAAGCCGTTAAAGAAAACAGCAAAATACCGATTCTTGGTAATGGAGATATAACAAGTGCTAAGATTGCGGTTCAACGGATGCAAGAATCTGGATGCGATGGCGTCATGATCGGCAGAGGTTGTTTGAAAAACCCGTGGATTTTCAGAGAAAGTTTAAATTTATGGCGCGGTGAAAATCTCGATGTTGAAAGAAATTATTCAAAACTTTTCGATGAGATGAAACTTGAGTTTTTTAACTTCCATGATGAAAGAGTGGCGAGCTTACAGCTAAAGAAATTTGCAGCATGGTATTCTGCTGGGTACCCGGGCGCGGCAAAGTTTAGAAAAACCCTTTTTCAGTCTAAATCTACTTCAGATCTAGTAGATTCCATTTCTGAATATTTCTTTGAGCTAGACCATATTCCTCAAGCGGATACCTCTGCGGAACCATTTCTTATGGGCGGTCATGGTTAGCCAAAGTCCTACGTGCCTTCTTACTGAACTCCTAAAAATCCGTAATCCTCATTGTTCAAACCCCAATTGCGTTTGTAGAATAAAATACTGGTAGCAAAGGACGAACGTATGTCTACGGTTGTAGAGGCAAGAAATTTAGTACTTGAGGGCAAAGGACGAACACTGCTCAGCAATTTCAACTTGGAGCTTGAGGTCGGAAAGTGCACGGTTGTTTTGGGCCCAAAGCATTCTGGAAAATCTTTGTTGCTGAAAGCTTTGGCGAGCGTTTATCCGATAAGTGCGGGAGAGCTATTTATTAATGGTATTAATGTGCGTGAAAATCCACATAAATCTAAAGAGAGCATTGGGTACATCCCAGAAAAAAACAACTAGATTCGGATTTCTCTGCATTAGATAACTTATATATTTACTCACGTCTGTTTGGCATCAAGCCACGTAAAACAAAAATCTAATTAAAAACAGTTTGCGAATTTTTCAGATAGAAGAATTTTGTGAAAGTGCAGTTGACCAATTATCACAAAGTGTTGTCCAGCGATTTTTTTGTTTATTCGGAGCCTGATAAATAACCCAAAATTTATTCTTTATGACCAACCGTTAGTTGGTATAGAGCAGGGGTGGTCAGAATTGTTTATCTCTAAATGTAAAAAACAAGATTGTGGAGTTTTAGTAGCAACCGACGATATCGATTTCGCGCAACGGGTAGCGGACTACGTTATCGTTTTAGATGACGGAAAAAATGTATTTGAAGGAGAGCCTGCTGCACTCATAGAAGATCATGTTGGTCGTGAAGTTGTTGAGTTTCTAATTAAGCCGGAAGACGTGGACTACTACGTCAATAAAATTAAAGGTAAACATAGCTTTCAAATGATTGATAAGCGTTTAAAGATTTTTGTTAAACCAGGGCAAGATGGCATGACCGCACTTCATCTCGCCGTTTCTGATGATATTCGATTAAGAAAAGTAAATTTAAAGGATGTTTATGATTGGGCACTCGCTAGTAAAGATAAAGAGTATGCGTGAATCGACTGTGAAGTGGACGGATTTCATTGCGTGGGCATTTTATTTTCCGTCACCGGGTGTGGGATCTTATTATGTTGTTCAAAGAAATTTCTTCCAAGTCAGCTATAGCCTATGGACTAACTTGCTCTTGTTGGGAATTGAACCTCTTTTTTACTTGGTGGCATTTGGATTTGGCTTAGGTTTTTACCTTGGCGATGTTATGGGCGTGCCATATTTAAACTATTTTGGAGTTTCTTTGATTTTTATATCAGGGCTGATGAACACCTACACCGAAAGCACACAAAGCCTGGCAAAAAGAATGAAAAATTTTGGTTCCTATAGCCCCTATTTGTTTAGCCCAGTACCATTGAGGCAAATCGCGCTGGGTGAAATTCTATGGGGGACATTGAAGGGCTTTATCGCGTCAGTAATAGTATCTGTTGTATTAGTTGCTATGGGCACTGTTTCGCCCGGGCTAGCTATTGTAGCTCTAATGATATCCTTTTCAATTTACTGGATATTTTCAGCAATGGGTGTTCTCGTGACGTCTTCTTCATATCACAAAAATCTTGCCATTTATTTGCAATCTTTGGTGTTGCTGCCGATGATTTTATTTTCAGGAACCTATTTTCCAATTGAGTTTATTCCAGATTTTATCGAGGTGCTTGCTATTTTTTCGCCAATAACACATGGGTTAGGAATTGTGAGGTCGATTCAATCTGATTCAATAAATTACAATATGTTTATCAGCTTTGCCGTTATATTTTCTTATCTTGTCTTCATGACAAACTACGCGACGGTTTACTTTGAAAGAAAAGTTAAAAGTATTTTTGAAAGTTAAATTTCATTCATTTCAGCAGAAGAATTTTTAAAAATATCTTTCGCCTCTGATTGTTTGATTACAGTAGCATTCATAAAATACTCGCCGTTATTGTAATCATATTTTATAAGATCACCTCTTTCAGGGTCACCTGGAATAAATGTGTAAATTGATGAAAATTCTTTTTTCCGGCCGGGTTCCACAAGTAATTTAGAGGGGTTGATCCAAATAGATCCCATGTATAAAAAGTGTGTTTCTTTATTCATAAACAAAAAAGCTTGTGCTCTATAAGTTTCTTCAGAGTTATTATCGATAATGATAGTGTCTAACTTAATGTCCCTATTAAGATGCGTCTCAACGAACCCCAATTTATCACTCATTGATGTTACATTATCAATACTAGAAATCTGCTGACCTGGCTCGAGCTCTTCTAAATTTATGGGTTTATCATTGGGCTCAATTGGGGGAAAGACAGTTTCTTCTCCGCCCTTTTGTTGAGGATCATTACTTGCTACATCCGCGGACGTAGCGACAATTGCGCTAAAAGAGGGAAACTTTGAGATTTCACGCTTTCCCAGCTCAAAGACTTCATTACTTATTTTTCTATGAATTTTTAGACTTTTTAGGATGCCTTCATGTCTCCATCGGGCAAATTTAGTCAATTCACCCGTTTGAAAAACTTTTGAGTAAAGTTTTGGATTGGGCAACAGATAAGCCAGGCTTACGGATTCAAGTAAATTTAGGTTTAAGGGCTCTTTGTTAAAATAGTATAGGCTTGCTTTCTTGATCCCATAAATATTGGGTCCGAACTCTATCGCATTTAAATATTTTTCCAGTATCTGATCTTTGGTTAACAAGTCTTCTACGTGGATTGTTAAATAAGCTTCTGTTAATTTTCTTAGCCAAGTTTTCTCAGGGGAAAGAAAAAGATTTTTAACTAATTGCTGGGTGATTGTCGACCCACCACGACTCAGGGAGAGTCGTTCCACGTTTGTAAAAAAACTATTTACAATTTCCTGTGTGTCGAATCCCTTGTGTTCAAAAAACTTAGCATCTTCCGAATAAACAACAGCATCAATTACATTTTGGGAAACCGCTGTTAACGGAACATAGTCAGGATTTTCCTCACAAATAAGTACTTGGGTTGTTTTGGCTCGGAGGCAATCTTTAATTGTCTCCACATCTGGCGCTTGTATGACGACAAAAAGGGCAACACCAACAAAAACACTCGAAACTAGCAGGGTAATCGTTAGCAACCATTTTGAAAAAAGAGTGACATACTTTGAAAATTTCATATCAGTCCGTTCTTACGACTCCATTCAACACTGTCTGCAATGGCACTTCTGGCACTTTTCGGATTCAAATTCAATTCACGTTTTGCTTTCGAATTATCAAACCAATGAAACATGGTCGAAGTCGCCGCATTTTCAGAGTTGGGAACAGAATATATATCAAAAGACTCCATTAAATCACCGATTTTGCCAATCGTTTTTAGCAAAATATTTGGCAAATAATATTTGGGTGGTGGAACATGAGCTTCGCTTGCAATGGTTGCAAAAAGCTCTTTAATCGTTATATTTTCTCCAGCCAAAATATATCTTTCCGCATTTCGACCCTGTTCGAAAGCTGACAGCGTTCCAGTGACTACATCGTCGATACCAATGACATTGACACCGCCCCCGGTATAAAAGGGGAAGCTTCCGCGGGCTACTTTTAATTGGATTTTCCGACTTCCCTTTTTCGCATCACCGGGTCCGTAAATCGTCGAAGGGTTTACAATAACAGCCTCAATTTCGCCCGATCGAGCAGCAGCAACGACGATTTCCTCAGCGGCTCGCTTTGTTTCAAAGTATCCGAGATTCAATGCCGAAATGTTGTACTTGCTGTCTTCGTTTAATATTTCATTTTTTGAAAACCCTGCGCCAACAGCGACGACACTAGAAAAATGTAAGAGTCGCCCCAGATTAAGTTTTTTACAAACTTCAACCACGTTTGCCGTGCCATCGACATTAACTCGCTCCATAGTTTTACGTG
The DNA here is from genome assembly GCA_041391465.1 of Bdellovibrionales bacterium. GTDB lineage: Bacteria > Bdellovibrionota > Bdellovibrionia > Bdellovibrionales > UBA1609 > UBA1609. Next base: position 8,466 of record JAWKNX010000031.1, on the reverse strand, counting down.
CTTGTTTTGAATAACCAACATAACCGGCCAAATGAAAAATGTGATCAATACCTGCTGCGGCCTTTTCAAGAGACTCAATGTCAGTGATATCACCAATAAAGTGCTGCACATCTAGATTTTGTATTTCTGATAGATCGCTGGATTCGCGACGGAGAACACGAACTTCATGGCCAAGATCTACGAGTCTGCGGGTGACCCAAGAGCCTACAAACCCAGTGGCTCCAGTAACTAAACACTTCATTTAACACCTCTAAATTCGGCCCACATTATCCGTTTTTTAAACAAGGAGCAACTAACTTTGGGTGCTGAATCAAGGTGGATCGAAAGAAGGGGGGTTCAGTTCGAAAGGACCTCTCTATTGGTCCAAGAGCGATCAGTTTCAGTTCAAGGTAAATTAAATTTGTGATGAAATAATGTGGTGGGGGCTTATGAAAAACGACCGTATTCTACTGAAAAACGTCTACCTGTTTAAAAAATTCTCCGACTCCCATTTGGATGTGATTTCAGAAAAATCAGATATTCATATTGTCGAAGCGGGAAAGTCGATTTTCAATGAAGGCGACCCGGCAAAGGCCTTCTTCATTATCAAGTCGGGGTCCATTCGAATACATCAAAAATCAGAAATTGGCGAACCTATTGAGATTGTCGTACTTGGCCCGGGAAGCCATTTTGGTGAAATGGCTTTTTTAGATAAAGCGATTCGATCTGCCTCTGCAACAGCAATTGAAAAGTCTGAAGTGGTAAGGGTCACTTTTTCAACCATTGAAGAATTGATTGAGTCGAACGTTAAGCTAGGCCAAGAACTCTTCAAGGCGTTTGCACAATTTCTTTGTTCTAGACTAAGGGTTGCCACCTCTGACCTATCGTATGCTCGAGAGAAAAACTTAGCTCACTTCTAGCTGGCCTTAAGATAGGTAAGATTTCATTTATGCTAGTCCGGTCTAGGATTCCTATTTTACCTGTGTACTGCGATAATAATAGAAATTAAGGAGTGTGCTCATGGATGTGACCACAGTAATTGGTGTCGTCGTTGGATTGCTTGCAATTTTTATCGGTAATGTTTTGGAAGGTGGGCATTTCTCTGCTCTGATACAATTCACCGCATTCCTTATTGTTTTTGGTGGTACGATGGGAGCCACCTTAGTTTCAAATACTTTGGATGATGTTCAGCGGGGTGTTGATTTGCTGAGCCGGGCATTTAAAAAAGACACTGAACAGGAAAAAATCAACTTAGCCTTACAAATTTTAGATATTACTCGGCTCATACGTTCTGAATCTGTTGTTTCTCTTGAGAAAAATCTAGATCGAATAAAACACCCATTTATGAAAAGAGTTTTTAAATACATCTTGGATGGAGGAGATCCTAAAATGATCCGCGATGTCTTTGAAAGTGAGATTTCTTATAATGAAGATAAACTGAAAAGTGGTGCGAAAGTTTGGCTCGATGCCGGAGGGTTTGCGCCGACAATAGGAATCATCGGAGCAGTCCTAGGTTTGATTCACGTTATGAGTAACTTGTCAGACACATCCGAATTAGGCAAAGGGATAGCCGTTGCCTTTGTGGCTACAGTCTACGGGGTGGGCAGTGCAAACCTGATTTTTTTACCTCTGGGGAATAAAATTAAGTCAAAAATAAAAGAGGAGATTGTAGAGCAAGAGATGGTCTTGGATGCGGCAGAAGCAATTACCAAAGGTGCCAACCCAATAGTCGTGTCAAACAAGCTCCAAGGGTACGTCAGCGATGCAAATAAATCAAAAATTGGAGTGTCTTGATGTCGAGAAGACGAAGGCATAAGGCAGAAGAAGAGCACGAATCTTCTGAGCGTTGGTTGGTCTCCTATGCTGACTTTATTACACTGATGTTTGCCTTCTTCGTGGTGCTCTATGCCACATCTTCTCGTAACGAAGGCAAAGAGCAAGAGTTTGAAAAGTCAGTACGACAACATCTTGCAAAAATTGGTGGTGGAGGCGTGATGATGTTGCGCCAAGGAGCTGGGGGCGATAAAGAAACTCCAAATGAATACCAGAGGCTGGATTCGCCCATTGAAAACCCGTTAAACAATTATAAACTACAAGATCCCGGGGTAGGTGATTCATTAAAAAGAATCGAACTGTTTATCGAAGAGAATTTTTCGAAAGAAGAGATATCAAAATTTATCCAAGATATTTTTGCCTCCGATAAAGGAGTAAGAGTTGTATTGTACGGTGACGTTGTTTTTGATGGATCCTATTTGCATAAAGATTCCCTAGCTATTTTGGATAAATTGGCTGTGGCACTTAAGGAAGAGCAGAAAAAAATAATTGTTGAAGCCCATTCCAGCAAAAAAGAAGTACTGCCAAAGGGGGAAAATTTTTGGAGTTTGGGTTCCAAGCGGGCGACGACGGTGGCTCGCTACCTTTCTGAGAGAAATGATCTGTCTCCGCAATCGCTCGTCCCCATTGGTCATGGTACCAATCGACCAAGGTATCCCGATGGTCAGGAGGGGGATCGCCTCAAAAACTCTCGTTTGGTTTTCTTTTTGATTCCAATGGACACCGAAATCTGAACTGAAAATGAATTAACAATAACAAAGACTTAGAGTTGGCAAAAAAGGGCCCTCGAGGTGTAAAAAATCTTTACACTTTTCACTAATAATATCCCAATCATTTCAGTTACTTAGTATACAGTATCCAAAATCTATGTTTTTCATAATGGAGTTCGGTGAAACCCAGTGCAAACAATTGTCATTTACAACCTAAAAATGACGTATTTTCAAGTAGTTACAGGCATATTCCGGCATCTCATTGTGGAACGGTCCTTGCTCAATATAAATGAAATCCTAGGAGATTTATGGAATTGAGAGCTTTAACCACAAAAATATCGCTACTTATTATTTCTATGGTTTTTGCCGTGGGAGCGGGTGATTCATCTGACTTAGCCGGCGAACTAGAAGCTCGTTATTTTTCAACTTTGACTGCCATTGTTCAAATGCAAGAGGGCGGCACCTGTGCAGTAGAAGACGTTCAACAATGCACAAGCTCACTGGGCTTACTTATTAAAAATGAAACCATTCGGTTTATTAATGAATTTTCAAAGCTTCCGGGTGTGAATTCTAGTGACCTGGCTTTGCGAGCAAAAAAATCACTTGCTGGTTCTGCGTGTTTTTCTGAGCGACAAACGGAAGAGGGCTCGGGTCGTCTGGTTCGACAGATGAAGGCAGTGGGCGAAGACCAAGATCTCCGTCAGATTTGCTCCCAGAAGGTTTCGGCGGTTTCTAATTACCGTGATGTTATAAGTCTTTTGCTACAAAAATATCAGCCTCAAAGCATATCTAATATATTGAATCGATTTGGCGTTTTGACTCAGACGAACTTGCAGATTTTTGCACCCTATACAGAGCCCGAGATCATTGTGCCGAAGCCCAGCTACACTGTGGGCGAAGATATGGATGTTCGAGTTCGATTTTTTAGCGAAAACATTATTAAAGTAAAAACTCGCCGAGTAGAAATTGATGAACCCATTAACGATGATCAAATTGAGTCAAACTCTTCGGTTGTGGAGAATACAAATCGTGCTCGTCATAGAGGGAATCCACAATATAGACGTGCTAAAGTCATTCGTGAAAAATACAATCAGAATTCATTTCAAGGGGACTCAAGAGATGACTATCAGCTTGAGTTGGAACCCGTGGAGTTTATTAGTTTGCAAAACGGTGATGTGGAGTTATTTGCAACTCTAATAAATGAAGACAATCAAGTGATCCATGTAAAGACAGCTGATTTGACTATCGCCGGAGATGTAGTTCGAGCAGAAAATGAATCAGGCCAGGTCATGGTGGATCACAAAGGTGACCCACGGTTTGGGTATTTTTATGATGCGAACTTTAAGGTGAATTTAAAATTTTTAGGCGACTTCAAAGTGGCTGACCTTTCTCTTATATATATACCCGCTGAAAACTTTGTTTTTTACGCAGATAAAGTGAATTTGGATTTAAACCGAAGACAGCCGACCATTGCTGTAGTTCCAAGCCATGATTTTTCGGAAGCTAATTTTGATCAGTTCAGACAAGCTGAAGTTCAGAATCATGCCCAACAGAGTTTAAATACAATCGACTTGAAGTTTAATAAAACCGATACTGTAGTTTTTAGAATCTCATCGGACCCGGTTTTAAAAAGAACCTATTTTTCAAAATGTCGTCAGCGCAGTGATTTGGGTTATGACTGTCAGTCGTTGATTTCAAATCCACGTGGATATTATAAATTTGAGGACCTCGAAAATATTCAATACTATTTGGACGAATATGTTTCCTTAGCTATGAGGGACGGTGAGAGGATATCAGGTAGTTTGGTAAGGTTCATTAACAAATATATGGGTTCTTATATCTATGCAGCCGCTAATATGGCGATGTATGTGACTCTAGATGCTTTTGCCCGGCAGGCTTCAATCAAAACTTTTTACAATAGTCGGATGCTTATAAATCCGCAAAATCTGATACAGGCCGGTGGGATACACAGAGGATTTTTAAAATTTATAGGTGTTAGTGTCGTTGGCGTTTTAGTAACTCGTGCCGTAATGAAAAAATGGAATGACCGATTAAAGACTAAAGTAGGTGGAGCAGATAAAACGATATTTGTTTTACAAGATATTTTAAATAGTGAAAAAGAGGATGCACGTTACTTCGATGAAAACATCGGCATGAACCCAGACTCGATCGATGTTTATTTGGACCTGCTAAAAGAAGCATTTAAAAAATACGATGGAATTTTAGAAGAACAAAAGCGTATTGAGCAAATGGAATGCTTTAAGAGAAGAGATATCCCCAACCTGAACTGCGTACAGTCCGCAATACCTTTGGAGGCCTAAGTTGAAATCTGTAAACTTGACCTTTAACTTTTTTCTTTCATTTACGTTGCTTTTGCAGGCTCCAGTCGCATTTTCAGCTCCACGCAATGGTGGATCGATGGGTGGATACAATAAAAATTTCCACGTGTTAGATCGCATTCAACAAAGACAACCTCGCAACGGCGCTGAATCCTACCAAAGACAGCAACAAAATATTCAAAGAGAAAATGAACGTTGGGCCAACAATCAAAACAGAAATGGCCAAGTTACACAAAGCCAGAGGAACCAGGGGCTAGTGAATGCGAGGCAACGAGGATCTCTCCTTAGCCAACAATCTAGTAAATGGATGGTTGATGGTAAACTATTGAATAATCAACATCCTATTTGGTATGAGGGTGACGCACGCCCTGATTTTCCTAAGGAAGGAAAACTGAGCCACAGATACAATACTGTGCAATATCCGAGTAGCCACCCAAATACAGCGTATAGAGATTTTATTGGTCCAGATGGTGAGGTTTACCGTCGCCATGTAACAGTTACTCCAGAACGTACAGAGACGGTAGTGAATGAAAGTGGAAGAAGTCGAAGAGTCCTGCAGCAGCGCACAGCCCAGTTTCGAGATGTGATACTGCCAGACGGGACAAAGCCCAGTGACTTGAGAAGCCAACTTAAATCCTATCGAGAGATGCGGGCCCCCATATTGCCAAAATTTGCGCTTGATACCTTGGGTTTCTATTTCGCTGGTAATGCCGTGCAAGGATCTTTACATAGCCTTGGTGGATTAAAAATTAATGAAAAATTTAATGGTGCAGTCACTGAGATGATTGCCAACTTGAAATGTTTCTGAAGACTGGTTTGAACGAGGCCATAGGTCAATGTTCGCCAAGTCTATTTTTGAGCACTGGGTTATTAATGGCGATCCGTTATCTTTGGAATACCTCACTCGGTTAAAGCCAGTTTTAGATCCAAGGTTTATTCAATCGGAATTTGAAATGTCGTTCACTGAGCCAAAGGGTGCGGTTCACTTTGCTTCGTTTATTGGAATTAACACTCTCTATGGAATGTTTATCCAAAACCAGCAGATTCGAGCGAACTACTGGTATGATATGAACAATCCAAAATGGATGAGTAAGGGTACGATGAACGGATTCTTCTCCGTCATGAAACAATTATAAAAGCGATGTTTGGGCCTCTGTGGGTGCCAGTGTCGTTGCTGATACGGCGTTTTTTGCCTATGACTGTACAATTGCAAATGTGATGTCTTTGGATCCGAACGACCCTGAAGACAAAATGAAATTAGAAAATGTGATGAGTCGTTTTTTGAATATAAAACCGGAAAAATCTATGAGCGCTGGATTACGACGGCAGTTTATCAACTATTACCAGCGGCTTACTTTCAGCAAAGTTACAGAAGGTGATTCCGTTGGCCTACAACGTGGGTAAAGACATCTTTGTTAAGCCGGCCCCCCACAGAGTTACCACTGAATAAGTTATTTATGATGATCCGTCGGGGCGTACAGGCTCTCTCGCGCGGGTGTTGTGGATGCGGTGAGCAAAGTATCGGCTTTTACAAACAGATTAATGCTCGCTCAAAATATGGCAGATCACTGCTGGTAACTGTCAGTTCGCGGAGTTGTGCTCAACGGATTGATGACGGTGAAGGGTACGGCAGCACCAGTTGCATCCATTGTTCGCACCCGGGTGGATCCGTCGCCGGTGTGTTACTCGATGGCAGTGTGAAGTGGACCATCAATAAAATTAAAAGCTAACCACATGTCTTTTGCTCTGATTACAGTTCCTCACTTTTATAACTTCTTATTTTGGAACGAAATTTTTATGCCCGTGAACAAAATGGGTATGTCAGAGAGTCATTCTGAGTATGTGGACGATCAAGCGGCCGAAATTTTAAATGAAATCGAATTGGCGAAGAACCATGACTTTAACCCATACAGCATTGCAAAAAGCCTAAGTCCAAGAAGTCGAACAGCGCCAAGCAGTATTGCACCTCGATTAAAAGGTCAATTGCACGACTACGGCAGTTTCCAACAGCAATATAGAAACTTTTTGTTAGAAAACGCGAACCTTGCGATTAGCAACTGGAAGACTCACCTTATTGAGCTGGACCAACGCCTTCAAGGTGCTGAGACCATTTATGGAGATTTTCTCAATAAATTGGCTCACAAAGAAGATTACCCCGAGTTGTTTGAAAACCGAAATGGTCAACTTGAGTTTCTTATGCAAGTAAAGCCTCAAGAAGCAGTATTAAATTTAGATAGCAATGAGCGTATGGGATATGTTTACCAAGAAAAAATCTTGAGGCCTATCCGACGCTGAGAAAATGCGAGCTCGCGTCGATACCATTATGATGTGTTCTGTGAAGTCTTCGTTGAGGCGAAGCAAGCGTTGAATACTTTATTAAATAAAAGAGAAGGTGTATGGGGGTCTTTAAAAGGATTTGCTGCGGACCTATTAGAAGACACCGGTATTGAAGGGTACAATCGTTTAGAACGGCGGACCCTAAGTTGTATGAGCTCAGTCAAGAAATAGACAAATTTATTGACGCTTTCAGCCGTTTAATACAGCAAATGTGAATATGAACGACGCTCGAGCCGTGGGTGCCTACTGGAACCGCCTATATGAGAGCTATGACAATGGTATTAAATATCTTGCAATGATGATGCGAACAAATAAACTTGTAGTAGAGTTGTGTTCGTCAGAAACCCAGCAAGGTGCAGAGTTTTTCTGTCTGTTTCAATATGCCTATGAACTTCTTGGGACACCAATGTTCCGCGGGCAGCAGTATTTTGATTCGCTTGGAATGTATCTATACCAATCACGATTAGCTCACGACGAGACCAATGAAAAGAAAGTGGGCAATATTCGAACGCACCATTACGGTGAGTACATGCTCGCGCAGATGGCTTGCGGCCCTAATAGTTATGAAACTAACGGTAAAATGACTTGGTATAATACGCAGACGAACGAAGTCAGAGAACTCAAAGAGTCCATGGCTCAGTGTAAAAAGGATATCGATCAACAGATGGCTCGATGTGATGCCGGACAGTTTATCGAAGCTGGACGTGCGGTTTGTGATGTTTACTGGGAAGCTTACAACTCCGGGAATGGTGTGAGCTCCGAGTTGGCCTTTTTTCGCCCCAACTGTATGCTTGAGGAGTTTGAAAAAGCTGGTCAAAAACGTTGTGAAGAAATCCAAAACAACCATGTGGATGACCAAACCTTCAGTACAATCATTGAGAATTTAATGTCGAGCCCCAGTAAAGCGATGCAAAAAACCGCTCAGTTTATTTATGGTGGTTCTTACCCTGAATGTTCAGATCATATCGTAGAGAAGGCTTCGTTTATTCGCGCGGTAACGGGATTGAGCTTTGGCTTTGATCCTCCTCGAATTACTGAAAATATTGACCCAAAAATTTGTCAGCAGGTGTATCAGCGGGCAGATGAAAATATCGCCAAAGAATACGTATCACAAAATACTTTATTCCCAAGTTTAGAGAATATGCACCTTGTGAACCCTTATAATGGCGGTTGGTTAACAGCTTCTGGAAGTGCTTATAGCAACTTGATCGATCTCGTTGCAGACAATGTGGGTGAGTTTGCCTTTGACAAGAATGCTAGCCGTAGCG
>JAWKNX010000030.1:0-30121 GCA_041391465.1 Bdellovibrionales bacterium | reverse complement strand
TTATATAGAAATCGTTAAAGGCACCAATGCCAAAGTCGCCGATGCCAATTCTGACCCAGATGGAGATCGTTATACAAATATCCAAGAAATTTCCATGGGGCTTGATCCGAATTTTCATAATGAAAACATTGATGCGAGCCTACTTAACAAATTTAAAGTGAGCAATAATCCCCCTGATTTAGCGGCGGCTTGTCCTCAAGGCGAGTGGCAAATGGATGTGGAACGCATTCAAAGTGCGCTGACTTATGAAATCAAGGCCGATGTGGTTGACCGATGGTTCACCTCGCAACCATTAGCCAGCCAGCAGGTCATCGTGGTGAGCTACCGGTTGACCTCTCAAAACCAAAACCAATCTGAATTTCAATATTTTGGTGGTGAATTTCGATTGGCTCGAACCGACAGCGATGACTTAACCCCTCTAAACGGAGCCAGCAAACAGTTATTAACCAATCAATTTTTTGGACCATGGAGGGTTCTACCATGAAATACAAATTGATTATTCCCCTTCTTGGCACTTTTATCTTAATCGGACTCTTTCAAAATTGTACGAATGTGCGACTTGTGAAGCCTGAAGAGATTGTGATTTTGCAAAGCTCATTAAGCGGAGATATATGTTTAGACGAAGACTTTTCCGGGTATACCATAGATAGTATGAACATCATCAACCGAAACTATCGGCTTATCCAGGGAGAGTTTTGGTTTGACGCCGACGCCGACGGACTCCCTGATGCCTTAGAAGAGGAGCTTGGGTTTAACCCAAAGGCACAACGTACTAACGGACAGGTTATTGATGGTCTATGCTATCGCCTGGCCGGTAACAGTTCCTGCGAAGATTTTATTAACGAATGTGCACTTGAAGCAGATGTGTTTGGTTTTAACGCCTGTGATTATCAACTGTTCAATGCCAATGGTGGCGATACCGACTTAGACGATGTGGCCGACTCTTTGGAGTTGATCATTGGTACCATTGCCGATGAGAATGATCGATTGTTAGACCCTGACGCCGATGGAATTAATAACCTCCAAGAAATTGCACGGGGATCCGATCCTACTTTTGCAGACCAAATGATTTCGACTAATGACTTTCCCAAAATAGGCCTAGAACTACAGCCTAGTACGGGTGATTGTCAGGGCGAGAATTGGAAAGTACTGCTCAACGAACCACTATTATTTGAAGGGCCAGCTTACGTCGACCCACAACAGCCCAATTCGCACGCTTTTAATCGGGAACCCACTGAAAATATAATTACGATTTGGTTGGTTCTCAAGCCTAGACAATCTACCAATGGTGAAACCCATTTATTTGGATATACAGTTAAATTAAGAGACAATGAACCTATTCATTTAGGATTTTCGGACTTTGAAGAGGTGGCGTCATGGTAAAAGTATTGATTACATTTGTACTTCTTGGATTAAGTCCGTCTGCTTTTTCACAGTTTAGCTACTGCGGAGGAAATGATGGGCAAAGAAATACCCTAGATGACCTTTGCCCCCGAATGGAAGGGACTGAACTGGCAGGCTGTTGCCCACAGGTGTTTCGCTCTCCGCCTTTGCAATGCCAATATCGCATCGTAGACCGCATTTACGGAGACAGGTACTACGATAGTTCCTACACCATCTGTGAAAACGATGAAAATGTGGCTGTCACTTGTTGCCGTAAAACCAGTTATTCTAGAGAGTGTTCGAGGGACCCTATTAATAAACAATTCTATCCTCGACTGATTAATCGCAGAAACCAATGTTGTTTTGAAGGCTGCCCACCTGCCAGTTATTGGAGAAACCCGCCAAACCCGGATACCAACTTTTCTTTTGATCATGAGCTTTCAACGGGCAGCTTAAACAGCTGTAATGATCCGCTGCCAGAGATGAATGAGTGCTCCGTGGATACTGAATGTATCGCCAGTCAGAGGTGTCCGATTGTACCTTCACCTCCGTCGCCGCCATCACCGCCTTCTCCACCATCGCCACCTTGGCCAACACCGCCTTCGCCACCGGGGCCAACACCTCCTACGCCTCCAACTCCGCCTTCACCGCCTTCTCCACCAGAACCGGGTGACCCAGGAGGAGTTGGATAATGAAGGGCTCAGTGTTTAGTTCTATTTCACTGCAAAGAATTCAATCGACGATGGAGATTCTTATTGTCTCTGTCGTTGTTGTCATCTTTTTTCAAAACTGCTCAGGATTTGTGAAAAGTGAAATCGTCAACAAGGAGTCGTTGGACCCAGATGGGTCGCGATATTGTAGGGTTGAAAAAATTGGCTTGAGTGATTTTGCTAACACACCTGCAGACATTACACAGAGTTTGAAAAATGCTATTTCTTCAAATGGTGGATCGGCCCAGGGAGTCGACCTCCTCGTTATTGTCGACAACCGTTGTTTAAGAAGTCGATCGGATCGCAGTCTTCTCACAGAAAATGTATCCCCTATCATATTACAAGCCATCGAAAAATATTCGGCCACTTCAGTCACTCCCGACGAACCGCTTTCACTGAGCGAACTTCAAAGTATTGCCAATAACGATCTCTGTGTGGAGATGGTGGATTTAGAAATTGAAATGCAGCTCTTCGCCTGCGAAAACTGCGGTACCACTCCCAACGATCAGCACTATGGACTGCAACAGCATTTAAACTCTATTAAGCATCAGCAGACTCTTTCACGTTACTTTAATCCAAACAACGGGATCGATACCGAAGACCCCATCGTTCGCGTCGGAGTTATTGATACTGGTATTGATTATTTTCATGCCGACCTGATTGATCGAGCCAGTTATGATATTTTCTCTCAGCCGCTCGGTCTCGACCCTGTTAACCCTGGAAATAATATTAGAGATAATCATGATCCTGGACATGGAACCCACGTGGCAGGCCTCATTGGAGCGACTGCCAATAATGGCATTGGTGTGTCCGGCGTAATGGGGCACTCCCTTGAACTCATCCCAATGAACGTTAAACTAGAGGCCAACCCCAATGATGGAAAAGTCAGTATGGCGGCAGTGATCACTTCTTTGTTGTGGGCTTCTGAAACTGGGATGGATGTCATCAATATGAGTATTGGCGGCGGAGCAGCCGACTATATCGAATCTTTACGAGTCGCTATGCAAACGGCGGTGGACTCTGGAATATTTTTATTAAGTGCAGCAGGAAACAACGGCCTTGAATTGGGAGTTTCTGTTGTCAACTATCCCACGGGCCCAGCTCCCCTCATGCAATACCCAGCTATGCATTCAGCTGAGATCGAAGGAGCTATTACCGTTGGCGCTTCTAACGCAACGACTATGAATCGAAGTTCTTTCTCCAATTATAACCCAAGCTATGTCGACTTAATGTCACCCGGCTCTGAGGTTTCCGGTGGGAATAATGAGCGAGGTATCGTCTCCACGTTATCAAACCTTTCAGGTGGAGATTATGGTTATCTTGCGGGAACGTCGATGGCCACCCTGTGGCAGCAGGTGCCGCCTCGTTAGCCATTGGTTTATTAAAGCAACGGGGAATTGACCCCCTTCCCGAGCAGATCGAAGAAATTTTGCGCCGTGGATCTCCAAGTGGTTCGCAATTTATTGAGCACTCCGCGGGGGGACGATATTTAAACCTTGAAACTCTCATTGACTTTATCGATGCTGACACCGGCGTTGACAGTCGTACAACCGCTTCTCGAGAAACCGCTGCCGGACAAGTGGGTATCTTGAGTTTTTCTGCCGCAGATACTGACGTCAACTCGGGCGACCCCATTGAACTCACTGTTGAATTAACGGCCAATTCATCCGTTGCCGTTGAATACCATTGGTTTCGTAATGGAATCCGCCAAGCCGCCCATCGTAAACCCACATTAAAAATCAACCGTTCAGCCCTAGCCAACGCCGGCGAATACCATGTTGAAGTGGTCTCAGGAAAAACCAAGGCCAGCTCCAACACCATCACCATTTCAGTGGATGGTCTTACCGAAGTGCCAAAGGCTACTGAACAACCAAAGTGTGAATAAAATAGTTATTTAAAGGCGATTTATTGGTGATAAAGGTATTGATTACATTTGTACTTCTCGGACTAAGCCCTCATGTTTTTTCTCAGTACAACTCCTGCTCTGGATCTGATGATCATAGAAACACATTGGATGACCTTTGCCCCCGAATGGAAGGAACTGAACTTGCCGGCTGTTGCCCACAGGTGTTTCGCACTCCCCCATTGCAATGCCAATATCGAATCGTCGAACGCATTTACGGAGATAGATACTACAACAGTTCCTACACCGTTTGCGAAGAAGATCAAAATGTGACTGTTTCCTGTTGTAGGAAAACGAATTATTCTCGAGAGTGTTCAAGAGACCCAATCAATAAACAGTTTTACCCTCGACTGATTCATCGCAGAAACCAATGCTGCTTTGAAGGCTGTCCTCCGGCGAGCTATTGGAGAAATCCACCGAATCCAGACCCCAACTTTTCATTTAATCACGAATTATCAACTGGTAGTTTAGGCAGCTGCAATGATCCGCTGCCAGAGATGAATGAATGCTCCGTGGATACTGAATGTATCGCCAGTCAGAGGTGTCCCGTACCCCGCCCAAAAATCGAACCAGAAGATAACCCGAATAACAATGTTCCACCCGGTCAAGATATGCCAAATGACAACTTACCGCCGGATCAAGATGTACCAGATAACGATGATTCACCAGAGGAAGATGATCGAGGCACACCTGACCCAGAGGGGTAATAAAAATTGATCCCTATTCGATTCTTCGAATTTTACAAATTCCTCGACTATAGTCGCATAAATAATTCGAAGTAATACCCCGAAAAACTTAGCATGAAGTATAGCTTTGTCATTTTACCATTATTTTGGACTACATTATCCTTGGGACAAAGCAAGTCTCGAGTGGATCTCGAAGATGTGGATATCAAAGGTCAACTCATGAATCAAGGACGGGTCCGACTGGTCGGTCGCGACTCCTCTTCACTCGAAGAAAAGCTCTATCTCCGCATGAATTATAAACAAGAAATCCTGGACGAAAAGCGAGAAAAGGACAATCTCCTCCAATACTAGACTTCTTTTTACCTCTTCATCATAAATTCACAGTCAAAAAATTCCGAAAAATACTCTATGAAACACTTAGCCATTGCATTGATATCACTCACCTTTTTTTATGTTCAAGCATCCGCACAAGAATCCGACGTGGATCAGCTTTTTGTAACTCCACCAATGAAAGCGGTGGAACAAAGAGCCTATCAAGTGGATCAAGAGATCATCGTCAACATTGGTGTTGCCCCCCTCGATGCATTTAACAAAAGCTTTCTTGCTGGATTAACTTACCACAAAACCTTTGGCGACATCTGGGGTTGGGAAGTCATTAATGCCCAAGCCGCATCTAACTCCAATACTGGATTGAAAAAAGATTTACTCGATAACTTTGGTGTGGAGCCAGAGGGGATTTTGGATTTCATCACCACCATTTTTTCGACTGGTGTCACCTACACTCCCATCTACGCGAAGAACCTTTGGTTTAACAAAAGTGTCGTCTACGGAGAGTTGACCTTTGTGGGAGCCGCCGGAGCTGTGACTTTCGACTCCGGTGATTCAGCACCAATGGTCGGCATTGGTGTAATACCTCGCTTTTACATCAACAAGCGCCATTCTTTTAAAACCGATATTCGACTGAACTATCACATGGGAGAAGGCAAGAGCAGTAATGCTCTACTGACGATCAACTTTGGATGGGCGGTGCATTTCTAATGTTGAGATCCACGTTTATTCTATTTCTGGGACTCACTTTTTCGACGGCAGCGTTTGCCATCGACAGCGGTAGCGTATTACTAAAAACCGTCAATACACTTTTAGAAAAGAAAGATCACAAAGAAGCATTCAAAATCATCGACGAAACGGAAAAAAACCCGAATTTTCCGAATACAGGAGAGATCGAATACACTCGAGGCCTCACCTATGAGAGCATGCGTCTTCACACTCTCGCTCTCAAGCAGTTTATGTTGGGAGCTCAAAAATTCCCGGGCACAACGACCTCTTATGAAATTTTAAAAAAAATTGAACACTATGCCATTGAAGGGCTCACCAACACCGACGAATTGCTCAATTTATTCAACTCCAATGACTACTCAGATCTTCCAAGAGAACTGATTTCATTTTACTCCTATTTCAAATCAAAATCCTTGGTTGAAGATGCTGGTAAATTCTGGAAGCAAACCGTGCGCACACGCATTTATCGAAACAGCTATTGGTACCTACTTCGCTCCTACGAAAAAGCCATTGATCTTTACGCCAAAGAAGGGCCCCGAAAAAGCCTTAAGTATCTCAACGCACTTCTAAAAAAATCAGAAAACTATGCTCATCTAAATTTTAAAATTCGAATGAATATTGCGCGGATGAATTTCGAAATAAAAAAATACAAGTGGGCTATTGAAGCACTACAAAACGTCGAAGTTGTTGGTCGGCAAAAGCTCAAACCCTGAATTTAATGGCATGGTCCTATTTTCATATGGAAGACTATGGCAAAGCACTTGGCATCCTTCAAAACCTGCAGTCCATGTATTATAAGGCTTTTAATCAGCCTGAAAATCATCTTATTGCACTCAATATTTTCCGTAAACTCTGCTGGATTGATGAGTTCAAAAATTACACGCAACTCGTTGAAAAAGAGTACAAAGCCAAAGAAGAAATTTTGTATGAAGCCAACAACCCACTTGAGCTCACAGAAATCTTAAAAACAGCTCTCTTTTATGAACCATTGATGAGCAAAGCCGAGTGTTTGAGGCTATCGTACTTAATGAACAGCGCCTCATTGAAGTAAAGATCAGTTGCTAAATGACGAACAGTTTAACTTAGAAAAGACCTACCTCGACCAGTTAAAGTCCTATCGGCTCTCTGAAGTCGCGCTGGACTACAAATCCCTAGGCAAAAGAGTGTCGAATGAATACATCCAACTCAACGATCAAAAAAATCTATTAGAATATATAGTCAGTCTCGATGAGGCACGAGGTAAAGTGCGACGCCCTTCTTCAGACGAAAAGGCCTCTACTATTCCAGTCACTGGTTACAAATATCTCAATTGGAACTTTTTTGAAGAATTTTGGGCTGATGAAAGAGATAACTTGAGAGTTTCAGTGCAATCCAGATGCAACAAAGGGGGCGACCAATGAGAATGCTTGCCCTCCTCTTCCTCATTATGTTGACCAATAACGCAATTGGAGCTTCCAAACCAGAGGACATACAATCGCAAATCGATAGCATTAATGAGTCACTTAAAGTCACACAAACAAAAGCAAAATCCACAAAAGATGTGGATTACTTACCGGAAATATTTTTGAGTATTGCTGATTTACAAATTAGAAAATCGCAGCTCATGATTGACTTGAAACAGGCTGAAAACCCCAACGTCGATCCTACGGAGCTTGATTTTACAGCCGCTAATCGTGCTCGTGCCAAAGCAATTACGACCTATATGGAGATTATTGAACGATTTAAAAAATACCCTCAATATGACAAAGTTTTATTTTTATTGGGGCTTGAGCTCAAATTTAACAATCAGCCTAAAAAAGCCATGGAAATATTGAGAAGAATCACCACGGAATTCCCGGATAGTAAATACTGGGCTCAGGCTAAAATCGAAATAGCACTGCACTTTTTTGACCTTAATGACTTTGAATTTGCTATAAAGCATTTCGAAGAAATCGTAGCCAAAAAAGACAAAAACGCCACCGGCTTCGCCTATTACAAAATCATGCAGTCCTATACTAAAATGGGTGACAAATGGGAAGAGGCCGTACGCGCTGGTGAACGCGGGGCTCTTTGGTTCCGCAAGGCGCTACAAAAAAAATCAAATATAGACAAGAAATTCGAAGTCTCTGAGCAATTGGCGGTAGAACTTATCTACCCTTATGGTGAACTCTCTGCAAAAGAAGTCAAGAAAAGTAAAGTCAGAAAGGATATAGTAAAGTACTTCAAACTACTAACCACAAATAGTATCGCATACAACCGAGCCATGAAGGCCCTAGGTCGCCGACTGAGTATTAAAAAGCGATATGCTGAAAGCCTCATCGCTTACACTGAAGCACTGGCTCACTCTCATAATCTCGACTTCCAGCTATCTACTCTAGAGAGTTTGTACAACACTATAAAAGAAGGAAAATTATTATTCACCAATCCTCGGCTGAATCATCTGATTTTCAGGACAATGAATACCGTCAAAAACCGCTCTTTGACAGAGCCAAAGAGAAAAGACGACTTATTAAAGTACGAACCTGTTGTCCGTGATTACCTCACCTCCGTACAAGACCGGTTGCAGACGACAAAACGAACAGAAGGTCTAAAAGCGCTTATAAAGGGCTATGAAAACTACCTGTGGCTCTATGAAGGTGGCAAGCATTTCAACGCCATGAAAGAAAACCTCGCCTCAGCACTCATGCTTGATGAAGATTACGTCAATGCGGGCATTGTCTTTTTGTCGCTGGCCAAAAAATCAACAGGCAAAGCGGCTTACACGTACAATAAAAAATCTCTGCAAAATTTTGCACTGGCACTAGAAAACTCGAGTGATTTGAAAAACCTTGAGAAAATCCAGAGCCGTATGAATTATCGAAATTTAGGAGATCAATTCATTAAAAAATATCCAAAAGATAAAATGCGAACAGATATTGAATATAATCTAGCAAAAACCTACTACGATGCTCGAGATTTTGTTGAAACGCAAAAGCGGTTTAATACTTTCCTGGGTCAGTGTCGGCACGAAAAATTGTGTGACAACGCAGCTTTGCTTGTCGTTGATTCCTTTCTGCAACAGCGCGAATTTAAAAAGCTCGGACAATATTCAAAAGGTCTGTTAAAAAGAAAGAATTTGTCTTCTTCAACAAAACAGAAAATTCAGGATGCGGTCGCCAACTCCCGACTTGATGAGGCTCTTCAAGTCTCTAATGACGGCCAGGACGAAGATGCTTACGCTAATGAGCTCCTCAAATTAGCACAAGAAGACTCCAAGGGGCTCGCCGAAACAGCACTTTATGAAGCATTTATTACTCTTAAAAATGCGAATAACCCAAAATTATTCAATATCGGAAAAGCTTATATTTTACGTTTTCCAAAGTCAGATAAGGCTCAAAGTATTTTGACACTTCTTTTAAAATCAGGTGTCACATCGATGAACTACAAAGCCGTCGCAGATGCTATCTCCATTATGATTTTAAAAAATCCAGGTATTTCTGACGCTGCGGCTTTTGCCAAACAAGCTGAATTTCTTTACAGGAAATCAGGACACTTTGGTAGAGCCCAAAAAATGGCTCGCTTCTCTCGAGATCAAAGAGCTCTCATAGAATTGGCCATGCTCGAGAAAAACACCAATGAGTTGAAAAAAACGGGAGCAAAAACACCCGGCATTTCAGGCCTGTTCGCGCAGGGTATGGGGTATTTTCTTGAAAAGAATTATGATTTCGCCCAGAGCATTTTCAATCAAGGAATCGCCGCAGGCAATGTTAGTCCCGATGAAACAGAGCATGCCGCCCGCCTTGCATATTACAATGCACTGATTTCTTATCGAAACTTTCTCAACGTTCGCCCAAAACAGTTTAGTAAGGAGCTGTTGGCAGCTAAAATTTCCGCCTACGATGAAATCGATCGACACCTTATTTCTGCTTTGGACAAAGGCGTCGCCACAGAGGTGGTTTCCTCGCTGTATTTACTCAGTCAAGCACAGAGAGAAATGGTTCAATTTCTACAAAGACTCTCAAAAAGCCAACCTCAACAAAGTCCTGTTCGAGCATTGCTAACAAGCAAGGCCAAAGAATACATGCGCGATCATCAGGTATCGCTTAAGAAGTGTCTACAGATTGCTCAAGGCCAACACATTGTTCAACTCACATCACTGGCCTGTAAGAACCAATCGGATCTCTCCTTTGCTGAAATGGCTCAGGTCGATAATATTCAATACGGCCAGCTCACTACGACGGACACACAGCTTGTTCTAAAGCTATTAAAAAAGCCCGGTGATTCAAAAGCACTTGCTGAGCTTTATAGTGATTTTACTAAGAAAAAATATACGGCATGGCCGAGGCCACAGCGAAGAGAATCACCGAGTTGAACAACTCGACGGATTCCGACACCTTGAGATACATTCAATCTCTCATTCAACAGGGTGACCTTCGAACGGCCACTAAAGAATTGAGTATTGCGGCCAGTGCAAAACCCCGATCCAAAGCCATCGAAAGAGCAAAATCATTGCTTGAAAAAGCCTACGCAACGGGTGTGCAGCAACGCAGCCTCGCCTCAAAACCGGTGAGGTTCTAATGAAAGAATCGATTGTTGTTACGGTTTTAGGATCTGATGGCCGTCAAATTTTAAAGAAAACTTTTGATGAATTCCCCATTGTATTTGGCCGAAATGACGATTGTCACTTGACTCTCCAACATGAAGAGGCTTTTTCTCGAGTGCACGGGAGCATTGACTTTAGTTTTGGAGAAATCACCATTACAGACTTAGAGAGCTCGAATGGTCTGTATTTTAATGGTGAGCGCATCTACAAGGTCAGTGATACGCAGTCTTGTACCGTTGAATTAAAAGGCACTAAAATCATTGTTGAGCGTAATTTTCACGCCGTTGCGAACGCGGACCGAGCAGAATCATCTTTCGATAGAGGAATGTCGACAGTTGTGGCAAACACGGCCATTTATGAATTGGCGGAAGTGGAAAAAACCGAAGTCGGCAGAAACCCCAACTACGAAATTCCAGACAACCCCAGCGAAATGATCTCTCGAGAAGAAATTGTGGGGGCCGATGAAAGTATGCTCGTACATCATATGGCCGACCAGGAAATTGCAATTCAGGGTTGCATTTTTTGGAAGGAGTCTCTTTTTGATGTAAGACAGTACAATGAATCTGATGAAATTGAAATTGGGCACACCGAGGTCGATGCTCTCAGGGTCCCCTATCTCGAGCACAATTTAATTTTTGGTCAAAACTATAAAAATACAGCCATTATAAAGCTGCCAAAAGGTTTTAATTGGTCGGTGCACGAGACCAGTGGACCTAAATCTTGGAGAAAAATCGAAGACCATAGCGAGCTTAAGTTTTTAAGAAAAAAGTATCTTGTTCTCTCTAGAAACCAACTTTGCCGGATTGACCTCGGTCATGATGTGTCCATGCACATTCGTTATATTAAAAAAGAGCGACCCTTCTTAGAGCGAACCTGGATTGAAAACAAAGATATCTTAGCCGCCTCAGCAACAGTTACGGCTCTCGTCCACGCGTTGTTTCTCATCGGAATTATGATGAATAAACCCAAAGTGGTCGCGCCAAAAATTGAAGACGTACCGCAACGGTTTGCAAAACTTCTAGTAGAAAAACCGGAACCACCAAAACCGAAAGTGGAGCCTCCAAAGCCTGAAGAGAAAAAGGTGGCGCAACCCAAACCGAAGCCAAAACCACCGAAGCATACTCCGGTTGTAAAAACAAAGCCCGTTCGTAAAAAAGCACCACAACCAGCACAGCCTAAAAAGGTAGTGGCAAAAAGTCCTCCGCCTTCCCCCTCTCCAGCTCCACCACAACCGAGCGCGGAACAACAACAGGCCGAAGACTTAGCCAGCTTATTTGGAGGTTCGACGAACACCTCGAAAAAACTCGATAACATTAATATTAATAACACAAGCCCGTCGACCAACAAATCAACGGATCTTATGCGCACGCTTTCGAGTAAAAATGGATCTTTGCCCCCTTCCAACAGTCGAAAGGGTGCCCTCGGTTTGAGCTCGGCAGGCTACTCCTCGCAAAAAGGCAGCGGTGCCGCAGCTAAAGTTCAAGGCAAAGTTCTCGGTAAACCGGACCTCTCTGAAGCCGTGGGTTCACCTCAAGGCCTGACCCGCAAGCAAATTATGGACGTTGTTAATAAACACTTGGGCCGAATACAGCAATGCTATGAAAGAGCCCTATTTAATAAAGCCGACCTTGCTGGTCGTGTCGAATTTGAGTGGACCATTTCTCCAGCTGGTCAAGTGCAAACTGTTGGCGTTCGACGTTCGGAAATGGCGGGCGGCGAAGAGCTCATTGGCTGTGTTAATAAACTTATTAAGTCCTGGAAGTTTCCCAAAGGGAAAAACGCCCTCCCCACTGTGGCAAATATTGGTTTTCCCTTCGGAAAACTATAAACTAGACAATCCGCCAGTACCCACCGGTATTCTCGCCAAAGTATCATTGAATTAGGCTTAAACATACGAAAGCTTAAGGAGTTAGTAATGAAGCATACCTTCATCGACGTGTTTTTCGATCACTGGTATATCATGTTTCCCATTGCCGCATGTTCTGCGATCGGTATCGCCATCGTCGTCGAGCGATTTATCACTCTCAGCGCCGCATCTAAAGTCGATAAAGATGAAATTTTAAAATTTATTGAGTCCTATTGCATGCGCGGACATGCCGCCAAAGCTTTAAATGTAGTGTCGCAAACGAAAAACCCAATAACAAATATTATTCGTTCAGGGTTGATTGCAGTGGTCAATGGTAAAGGTGCTGAGGAAGTTCAGACGGCTATGGATGCTGTGGCGCTTCGAGAGGTTCCGCGACTCAGCCGTGGTATTGACATGCTTTCTGCTCTTGCCAACGTCGCCGTCTTAACAGGTCTTCTTGGTACGGTCAGTGGTATGATTTCCGCATTTACCGCGGTGGGGAGTCTTCCACCGGCAGAAAAGGCACAAGTCCTTGCAGCGTCAATTGGTGAAGCGTTGAATGCCACTGGGTTTGGTCTCCTTGTTTCAATCGTACTTTTTGCTTTTTGGGGATGGCTTAACTCCTGGTCGCAGAAAGTGATCGACGATGTGCACGAGGCCAGTGTGAGTACCCTCAATTTTATTTTGGTCAACAAAGATAAAATATACGACGAGAACCGAGGTTAATACATGGCAGCTGGAGGCGAAAGCGAACCGAATCTAACGCCGTTTATAGACTTGTTTTCTGTTCTTATTATTTTTCTTATAACAACGGCTGCTTGGGTGCATTTGGAGTCCATCAGTGTGAAAATGGGTCCAGTGACTTCTTCGTCATCACCAGCACCCGACACCCCTCCTCTAAAAACCCAAACTCAATCTCAGTGTTGAGCTTTCCCTTCTGATTTTACAGTACTGCAAAACGAACAGCGCATTCCGATCCCCTGGAGAAGATCCTCCTTTGACGGAAACCTTTCGCAACTCACCACTCGATTGAACCAAGTTCGAGATCGATTTCCAGAAGAACAAATCGATGTCATTTTGAAATCGAAAGGACAAGTCTACTATGGGGATCTTATTAAAGTTTATGATGCCATAGTGGCTTCAGGCTGGGAAAGCGTAGCAATAAGTCCTTATTAAAAGTTGAGTTGGGAGATTAAAAAATGGCCTCAAATCGTACTGCCGGAAATGCAAAACGTCTGATATCAACTCCAGGATATCATATACATCCGCAGTTTGACTTAAAGCAATTGCGACTTTATCTCCACAATAAAAAACACAAAAAGAAAAACTTTACGCTTTCGCTCGCTCCCATGGTGGATATGTTTTCCATTCTAGTCATCTACCTCCTCACAAATTTTTCTGCGACGGGAGAAACATTTTTTATTGGCAAAGACATCATTTTACCGCAATCCACTAAAGGGGCCATAATGAAAAACTTCCCCTTGATTTCGATCGTCGATAAAACGGTCTACTTTGAAATGTACGATCCCACGACCAAAGAAACTCGATCCTATAGCGAAGTGAACAATGAGTCTTTACAAGTTCTTCGACAAATGCTCGGATATTCTAAAAAAGTTTCCCAATCCATTAACCCTAATAAACCCTTTGAAGGCCAGGTCAACTTGCAAGCGGATCAAGGCGCCTATGCCGAAGATGTAAAAAATGTTATGCGAGTACTTATTGAAGAAGGCTGGTCTGGCATTAATTTTATTGTGGCTCCTAATAGCAAGTAATTTGCATCTCACTGATTTAAGGTTTTCTTTTCCCTCATTTTCAGTATATTGAGTTCTTTCTATGAATAGGAGACTCGAATAATGGATACTTTTGAAAAAGTACAAAAATACTATGGTGAAGTTCTAAAAACAAAGGCGGACCTGCAAACTACTGCCTGTTGCACAGCCGAAGCAATGCCCTCGCATATGTTGCAACTGTTAAAAAACATCGATGAGGAAATTCAACAAAAGTTTTATGGATGTGGAGCTCCGTTTCCCACTTCATTAAAAAATTCTACTGTATTGGATCTCGGATGTGGTACTGGCCGGGACGTTTATATGCTTTCACAACTCGTCGGTGAACAAGGTCGAGTCATTGGCTTAGATATGACGGATGAACAGCTGTCTGTCGCAGAAAAACACAAAAAAAACCAAATGAACAAATTCGGTTATACACAAACCAATGTTGAGTTTAAAAAAGGATACATTGAAGATTTAGAGGCTGCCGGGATTGCAAACGAATCTGTTGATGTGATTGTATCCAACTGTGTGATCAATCTTTCTCCCCAGAAAGAGCGTGTTTTTAAGGAGGCATTTAGAGTTTTAAAGCCAGGAGGAGAGATGTACTTCTCCGATGTGTTTTGTGACCGACGACTTCCCGAAAACTGTAAAGAAGATCAAGTTCTACTGGGAGAATGCCTTGGTGGGGCTATGTACATTGAAGACTTTCGACGCCTTTTATTTGATGTTGGCTGTCGCGATTTTAGACAAATGAACGCCAGTGAAATTCAGATCACTAACCCTGAAATTGCCCAAAAGGTCCAAGGCGCACGATTTTTCTCAATCACCATAAGAGCTTTTAAACTGCCTCTTGAGGATCGATGTGAAGATTATGGCCAAATAGCGTTTTATAATGGCGGCATTGAAGGGTGTCCCATATATTTTTTGATTTGATGATCATCATCGTTTTGAAAAGGCAAGCCCATGCTCGTCTGCTCCAACACTGCTATGATGGTAGCGGATACTCGATTAGCTCCTTATTTTACAGTACAAGGAGATACCACAACTCACTTTGGTTTATTTGATTGTGGACCCTCTATCTCGTCTATAATATGGAGCCTCAGGTGTATCTGCAAGCAGTTGCTGCTAATTGACCTAGATTCTTTTCAGGCTCGAGACCTAGACCAACCTCGAGCTACTTTCTTCCCACTGCTGAAATCCAATTCCAAAGCGAACGCCTCGACTTTGGCCTCTGTCTTATTGTCTAGTTTTTAAAATTCCTCATAAGATCTCACGACCTTTCTCCGACGAAGTTAATAGCTATTTGTCTAGTCAAGGGGAGCAGCAATGAGTTTTTGACCGATGGTCACTTCCATGGTGCTCGTCTTATGCAGTGCATTTGTTCAACCATTTGTGGAAGCTCGTATCTACGATTACTCACGAGCTAAAAAAGTCCTTATCATTGGTGACAGCTGGACCGGTTTTCCTTGTTTATTTGGGTCTTCCAAAAAGAGCTCGAGGAAAAGGTAAACCCTACCAAAAAGGCACATATCTATGCCGAGCCTGATACAAAGCTTAAAGGTAGATCCTTTTTAGTTTTTCGCGAGACGAAGAAGAGATTGAAATCGAAGATGATGAAGA
This sequence comes from Bdellovibrionales bacterium, assembly GCA_041391465.1. Classification (GTDB taxonomy): domain Bacteria; phylum Bdellovibrionota; class Bdellovibrionia; order Bdellovibrionales; family UBA1609; genus UBA1609. The sequence continues at coordinate 14,584 of JAWKNX010000030.1, read as the reverse complement.
AATGCGAGTGATTGAAAACTTGCGCTCCACCGAGCGATTGCGCGATTTTTCAGGCCCAGAAGATTATCAAAGAATGCTCAATGAGCAGCTCAGTAAACAAGAGGTCATCGAAAGCAAAGGCATGCGCCGCCCACCTTTTCGCCGCCCTATCCGTCGCCCGGTTGAAGTGGTTGGATGTAGTAAAACAGCCATCATGGGTGCTGTAACGACCGACTGGTTCAAGGAAAAAATCAAACAAAAATTAAAGAGCTCTTCGAGCAACACAAAAACCTACTGAAAGTGGTTTATTTATCGACGGGCGGTAATGATCTCATGGACAAATGGAGCCAAAACATGTCCTTGGCAGAAGAGGCTCATGTGATCGACGAAGTCTACAGAGATATTCGTAAGCTCGTGCTCCAGTTGAAAGAATTACAGCCAGATATCAAAATTTATATCAGTGGCTATGATTACCCTAACTTTGAAGAAGGTGATCTTATTGGCCTCTACCGGTCAACGTTCGAAAGCATGGGCATGCCCCAGGCTGAAGTTCTCAACTACGGTCTTATTCGATTTTCTGAATATATGACTCGAATCAATGATATTCCCGGTGTGGTCTACCAACACCATTTGGGATTGGCTCATTACTACTGGGGAGTAAAAAATGTTCATGGGAAAAAGCAGACTTTAGAGCCGCAATTCATGCGCACCCATCTAAACCTGCTAAACACGGTGGCAACCCCCTTTACCCAAGCCACACCAATGCAATGTTTCATATTTTTAATTGGTATACAGACCCATTTCACATGCGGCCAAAAGCCTACCGGTACATGATTCGTCACGCCTACAAAAGCTACATTCACCACTGGCTCTACGAAAAATAAACATGATCCAAGAGAATTTCGATTGGCTCCAAAACGAGACTTTGAGCCTTTGGTTTTGGTCAAAATAAGAATTGCTTTTTGCAAACCAAATATCTTCTAATCAACTGTATAAAAATTTCTTTATCCTCTGTTTTTACAGTATCTGAAACCCTCGCATTACCCTCTCTCTCTCCCTCAGGTTGTGTTATACCGTTGAACCTTAAATAACCCCAAGCGCAGTGTTGAGTATTAGATTGAAATTGAGAGTCTTGTTCCCGTTATTGTTGGTTTTTTTCTTCAAGTTCAGTCTTTGCACAGAGCCTTTGTTCAAACCTGTTTGCTTATGGCCTACAAGAACCTGTCATTTATAGAGGTGAGGCCCAAAGCGATGTGATCTATGACCAAATCACGTTGCCATCTCGAGCTGATCGACCTTACAATACATTCGGAAAACCTGAGCGTTTCCCGGCCAATAGTTTTCATACTTATATCCTGACCTTGTATGGAACAGGTGCGGATCACAGCAATATCCACTCTTTCACTAAGATGGTACAACTTTATAACGGCTCCCTTTCTGACAAAAACGGTCGGCCCAGTTATGTTCATAGAAACGTTGTAAAATCCCTCCTGGAGCTCAACCCTGCCAATGAGATATTTGTGGATGGCCGTGGAGATCTAAAAGACTCAAAGGAGTGGTCTCAGAATCCTTTCCCATGCCAGGCTGACCCCAGAGCTGCTCTACCAAGATTTTAAAAGTTTAGATCAGGTGATCGAATACATGCGTGAGCCCATCGTTGAAATTCGCAAACAACTCCTCCAAATGTGCGATTGCTCATTCACGGTCGCATCTGGTGCCGCCTTTGCGACAGAGTTCGCACACCGGCACCCACAACTTGTTGATGGCATTATCGCAATGAGTATGCCCTTACCTAACAGAACCACATTGGAATTTAATCTCACAAATGGAAAGAGGGCCGTGAAGACAACTACGGCACCATCTACCGGGATTGGATTTTGGGTTAGGAGATCGAATCCTGGAGTCTCAATGGGTCAATGCCAATCAAAAAAATTTGAAAGTGTTGACGTCCTGTTTTTAACCGGTGCTCAAGACAAAGAGATGATCGAAGAAGAGCGTCGCCATGGAGAGTTGGCTCAAGTGATTCCTCGTACCACTTATTTAGAGCTGGAAAATGCCGGTCACGAAGTCACTAAAACCGACTTTAGTACCAATCGTGAAAAAGAAATGGTGCAGAAAATGTCGCCCGTGTATTGGATTATATCTAAATGGGTCAAGTATTTCAGCCGACGGCGATTTCATTCTGTATTAATTCAACTTGTGTCCTCTGTTTAATGTGCAGATAATAACGGTTCAATTTAAAGGAGTACGCATGAAAATCATATTTGAACTTTCACTTTTATTCGCCATTGGATGCGCTTCTAAAGCGCCAAACAACAAAACAACCGAAGCAGAAAGTATTTTCGTCAAATGATCCTGATGAAGTAAAAGATTGTCGATTTATCGGCTTGATTGAGGTGGACGGCAATGAGGATTGGAAAACAGAATTTTAAAACGTGCTGGCCGATTGGGCGCGACCCACATCTATTCAGCCGGAGCAACCACTGTTGCCCGCGATAAAGACAATATCAAGACCTCTGCCAACGCCTATCGATGCTCAGAGGCCTTAAAGCAAATGGATTAATTTCTTGTTTGTTTTGCGATGGATTGGCATAGAGAAGCAATGGCATCCACATGCCAGTCCCGCCCTTTACCCGTGCATTCGTTCATTTTGATTTTGAAAGATTCCTGAATGGTTCTTCCTTTAAATTCCGCGCTGACGAAAATATAAAAGCCTGTGTTTTTCTGAAATACGATACATTTTTAAAACGTAACTCAGGCTGAGCCACCAACGTTGAATCGATGGCGCTCTTAAGACGCTCAAGCCCTTGTAATCGAGGTTTGCAATTTAAAACTTAGTCACCATACTGATATATCGGGAATTCATTGCGCGGAATTTAAAATTTTTGCGCAGCGTACTATATTCAACTCGACCAATGTCGATAGGGAGTTACGACATTTCTTCCAACTCGGACTGGGCTTCCATCCAGTCGTTTTCTATTTGATTCATCTTAGTTTGCAAGATCTCATTTTATAAACCAATTCCAACTGTTTTTGCCCATCCACTTCCGCAGTTAACCGCGTGTTGACCTCATCGAGCTCCGCTTTGACCTTTCTATGCTCGACTCAAGTCGCGTCACTTGTTTTTGTTTCTCTCTGAGCTCTTACGCAAGGTTTTATTTTTAGGGCTACCCGAACGCACTCGCACTTCGGTAGATTGTTCAGTTTTGCTCACCTTGCCGGGCTGGCGAGCTCGGCGACTGACGGGAGAGTGATCCCTTCTCTGGGCTCCATAAATACCATCATAGCTTCCTGGGTAAACATGAATGCCAATTTCGTCTCTCACCTCGATTATTTTTTTATCCAGCTGAGCCATTAAAATTGATCATGAATTTGACGACAATCAGCGCCCCATTATATCTTTTCAACGCCTCGGCCAAAGCCTCAACAGTATGAAAATCTAAATGGTTTGTCGGTTCATCGAGAAGCATCAGTGAAGTTTTAGACAGCAAAATCTGCCCCAAGGCCACTCGCATACGCTCTCCACCAGAGAGCCAACTTATTTTTTTATGAATGTCGTCTCCCGCAAAAAGGAGTGCACCGGCAGTATCCAAAATCTGCTGGCGAGTCACATCCGGATGCGCCTTCGCTTGAAGCTCTTCAAAGACTGTGAACCCTTCATCTAATTGTTCATGGACGTGTTGACTGAAATAAGAAAAATCAATCCCATCGGTTTGTAACCGCTCCCCTTTTTGAACCGGAAGTCGTTGCGCCAACGCCTTTAATAGAGTTGATTTTCCAGCTCCATTAAAACCAACCACTGCCATGTGTTGTCCCCGTTCAATGGACAAATCTACATTTTTCAAAATGGCGATATCCGGATCATACCCGAGTTGAACCCCTTTAAGTTCAATTAACTTTTTTGGCGTCCGCACCGGTTCTGGAATATTGATTCTGGCTTTAATAGGAAGTGATTTGACTGAAACCACTTCAATTTTATTGAGTTGCTTGAGTTTTGACTGCGCCTGACGGGCCTTAGAGGCCTTTGCCCGAAATCGGTTTACGAATTCTTCTATCTGTTGTCTTTTTTTAATTTGTTGAGCCTGAGTGGCCATCAATTGCCGCCGCACAATTCTTTTTGCTCAAAATAGTCCTCAATATGCCCATTAAATTTTGTAAGGTCAGCTTATTCAATTTCTAAAGTGTAGTGTGTCGTTCTCTTTAAAAAATTCTCGATCATGGGAAACAGTAAAAAAAGCCCCTTCAAACTCCTGAAGAGATTTTTCCAATACCAAAAGTGTTTCTAAATCCAAATAATTTGTTGGCTCATCAAGCAACAATAGGTTTGGCTGCTGCACCAATAAATGCACCAATTGACACCGCATTCGGTAGCCACCACTGAGTTCATTAATGGGCTGTCGGAACATCTCCGCATTGATCCCCAAACTCTCAGCAATCATCTCGCATTTCCACGGAGGGGTGGGGGCTTCACTGACTAAATCCTCTAGGGGTTGATTCATTTTCCATTGACTGTCTTGTTGTAAATAAGCCATACGCAATTCACTGGAGCGAACGACATCCCCCATCTAGGTTTTCCTCTCCTGATAAAATTTTGAATAAGGTGGTTTTTCCTGCACCGTTTGGTCCGATCGTGCACACCGATATGTTCACCTTCATTGACTGAAAATGTTGCATCGCTCAACAATACTTTTGTGCCGTAGGACTTCGTCCCCTTAGCCAATTGGATTAAATTTTTCGCCATCTTAGCCCTGTATTTAGCTTATATTTTTGAATAATTACCCATTTCACTTTATCAAAACTCGCAATTATTACAAAATATTATCATTCCTCACGGGAAGGCCTTTGCCACAAAATCATATATAAATAAAGGGTTTCAAATAGGTATAGACAATGATTGATTCCATTGAAAAACATTAAAGTCTTTGAATCACCCCAAACATTTGAGCCGTGAGACTCTTATTTTTCGTGTTATGCCCAATTTGTTTATGGAGGTCATGGATCGATACTTCCGTTTAGAGGTGAAGGCTTGAGCATCTTCCAAAACCGGTGGCGCTATCGTTTTGCCAAATCACTCCGGATATGCGGGTTAGATGCGATGGTATTGAGTCATGAAATTTTTAAAAGTATCCATCGAATTCCAAGAGTTTTGACACATTATTTATGGTTTGTTTCCAAAAAACCGCGGTTCCGGCTCAGAAACTGGGTTTTATTGAGGCAACTTCACAAAATGGTCTGAGAGCCCTTAAAAATAATCAGCTTATAATTCTTTTTCCTGAGGGTGAAAATGGTAATTTTAAACCCACAAAAAATGCCTATGAACTCCAAGAGTTTAAACGGGGCTTTGTCCGAATGGCGCTAGAAACCAGAACCCCAATCATCCCAACTTTGGTTATTGGGGCAGAAGAGACTCATATTAATTTGACCCAACTCAGGTTTGGCAAAGAACTTAAAAATTTAGTTCTCCCAATACCATTCAATGTGTTTCCACTTCCTGTCCGCTGGAAAATTAAATTTTTGCCTCCAGTGGACCTATCACATTTTTCTGCAGACACCATAAATGACCGAGAAAAAGTTCGAAAAATTGCTGCTAATATTCAAAAGGACATGCAAAAATCTTTAATCAAAGAACTTGAAAATCGAGAAGGAATATTTGTAAAACGTCCTTCTTGGTTGCAAGACTTTTTAAAAAATATTAACAAAAAGTTTTGATCCCCGAGGAGCCCATCATGGCACAACACCTAGAGACTGCTTTTACGAGCCTGTTAAATATTAACTATCCCATTATTGGCGCCCCAATGTTTCTTGTGTCCAATGAAGATATGGTCGTTAATATCAGCGAGGCCGGAGCCATTGGCACTATACCTTCCCTTAATTTTCGTCCGGCAGATGAGTTTAGAAATGCATTGGGAAGGATAAAAAAAAGAACCAGTAAACCCATAGGCGTTAACCTTATCGTCAACAAAAGCAACACCCGACAGCAAGAAGACCTGAAAGCATGTCTTGATCACGGCGTTGAGCTCTATATCACTTCACTGGGTAACCCAAAAACAGTCATTGAAGAAGCCCACAAACAAGGCACAAAAGTGTTTTGTGATGTTACAAATCTGGAGCACGCAAAAAAGGTACAAGACCTTGGGGCCGATGGAGTCATTGCTGTGGGCCAGGGGGCCGGCGGACATGCTGGGCCCATTACACCACTCGTTCTCATCCCTTGGCTCAAAGCGGAATTGAATATTCCTATAGTCGCTGCCGGCGGAATTGCAAACGGACAAACCATGGCCGCTGCCCTCGCATTGGGAGCTTCGGCCGTACATGTAGGAACCCGGTTTATTGCCAGTCAGGAAGCGCGGTCCGTGGGCGACGAATACATTGATGCGATTGTTGACTCCTCCCCCGAAGATATTGTCCTCAGCGATCGTGTCTCAGGAACACCTTGTAATTTTATTCGCACTGAATATTTTGAACAGGTCTCTGAAAATATGCCGTTTCTTTTACGGGAAATGAAAAAGCACCCCATTTCTAAAAAATATGTTGTCCCGGCTATCCATTATTTGGGGATGAAAGCTTTGGAGAAATCAGTCGGCGAAAAGCCCGACCGTAAAAAATTTGGTGTGCCGGGCAAACCGTGGGCCTCATCTCAGAAGTTAAAACCTGCAAACAAATCATTGACGATTTTATCGAAGAGTATAAAGACGTCCGAAAAATCTACCCTCCGTAAGTCCAGTAAAAGAAAATCATGTATAAGTTCGTCGCATTAGTTATTAAAATAAAGCGGTGAGCGACTTTATAGATGATTCCAGTCCCTACTATATCATTAAGTATGTCTTCAAATATGAAGGTGCTGAAGATCTCGTCGTACCTATTAAACTGAAAAAAGATACTTTAGAGTTAGATTTAGAGGGAAAAGCCATTTCTCGAGAATGGACGAAACTTAATTTCAATAAATGTTCTTGCTGTCCTTTGAATGAGGCGGATCACCCCGAGTGTCCGGCCGCAATGGGCATGTCGACTTTTTTAGAAAAATTTGCGAATAATATCAGCCACGTCGACACAAAAGTGGCCGTCATTACTCCTGAAAGAACTTATTATAAAGAAACATCATTGCAAAACGGAATCTATGGCATCATGGGCCTTGTCTTGGCGACCAGCGGGTGCCCTATATTTCATCCTCTAAAACCCATGGCGCGATTCCACTTGCCTTTCAGCACTGTTGACGAAACCCTCGCACGTGCCCTTTCATTTTACCTTTTAAAAAGGTACTTTCAGCACAAAAGAGGCGAAGAAATTGATCCAACGGATATGAATGATTTAGATCAAACCTATGCAAATATTGATAAGGTGAATCAAGGGCTTTATCACGTATCCGAGCAGCCTCAACAAGAGATGCCAATCAAAATGCACTCATTGTATTGGATGCTTTTAAAACGATGTTGGATGCGGCCATCGACGATAATTTTGAAGATCTGGAACAGTACCTCTTCCCTAATACTGACTATAAAGTTTAAGAACTGCCACCGCAGAATGTAATAATAAATGGGAACTCTCTTTGAGTTAAAATCCATTGAAATTAAATCTACGAGACTAGAGGATTTGGCTTTAATGATGCTCTTTTCTCAGCCCTTGCTTCTCGAATGGTGGTGCGTATCGAGCCATGCGTTGCCCGCAGGGCAATTCGCATGGCTTGAGACGCAGCCGCTGCCATGAGAGTGAAGGGGTGAGAAGAGAGGATCATTTAAACCAAACCCCTCGGGACGAAGATATTATAACAAAGCAACATTTTGCGGGGGCAGTTCTCAAAAAAAAAGCTCGATGATCGCATCGAGCTTTTTAAATCATTTTTAAAATAACTTGTTAAGCGTGAATTTTCTTGTATGTATCTTGAAGTTTTCGTTTCAAAATGTCTTTCGTAAACGGTTTCACAATATAATTATCCACACCTGCTTCAAGGGCCTCTTTTACTTGGACGACTTCAGATTCTGCAGTTAACAAAATAAATGGCATGCTTTTCATTTTTTCGTCAGTGCGAACATTTTTAAGTAGCTCAAGCCCAGTGCAGTTTGGCATGTTCCAATCAGAAATTACCAATCCAATTTCCTCTTGTGAGGAGCTGAGTCTCTCCCATGCGATCGCACCATCCGGAGCCTCCACAAAATTTGAAAAACCGATTTCTCGACATGCTTTAATTACGATCTTTCGCATTGTATTCATGTCGTCAACCACGAGGATTTTAGTGTTTAGATCAAACATTGATTAACTCCTGTCCTTTTCTCCAATTTTACTAAAAAAATTAGTCTTGCATAATAAATTCTAAATGAAATGTCCCAAAGTCTATCTTGAAGGGTACAACAATTACGCTTCTCCCCTCAATTGCCTCCACCGGAGCCGTCCCACCCAAAACAACTGAGGGGATTGCTTTACCAAGCTCATAGCCCTTTTGCTTCAAAACCGTCTTAGCCTGCCCATAGACCATGTTTAATATTTCAGCAGCACCGTCCTGAACTTCAGCATTGAGCTCACTATGACTTTCGCCTAATATCGCCTCATAAAGTTTTAAAAACACATCTTGCGGGAAACAAACAGCAACAACCCCCTTGAACTGCGGACAATCAAGAGTAATCATTCCGATAATGCCAATATCGGGCTGAAAATCGGAAGTTTTAACAAAGGGCTTTTGCTTCTCAACTTTAATATCGATCTGCATGGTCAACACTTCTACCACGCCGCTCACGAAGGGCGCTAAAAATGCCGCATCTACTGATGATCCTTTTGAAGTGTCTATAGCGCCCACTTTTTGTCTCCCAAAACATAGACTTAAGTACTCATCGAGTGTACGCACCTAAATCTTTAAAGGCTGCGGAATGATTCGTCGACCCCAACCAATTCTTTACAATTTGCGCCTCATACTAAGACGCACGCATTAATATTTTAATATGCTCACATATTTCCTTTGAGATGTCTTCTAAATCACTCACTTTGTCCAAGGCTCCTAATTCGTTGGCCACCTTTGGCATTCCATAAACGACACAGGTTTCTTTACTTTGTCCAATTGTAAAGCACCCGCTCTTACGCATGGCAAGCAGCCCTCTGGCACCATCAGATCCCATGCCTGTTAATATAACACCCACTGCCCGCTTTGAAAGGTTTGCTACAGAATTAAATAAAAAATCAATGCAGGGTCGATGATTGCTACCCACATCTGCGTCGGTGACGTGCACAGATGTTTCCCCATCTTCCTCTACCAGCGACATGTTCTTGCCACCGGGAGCGATGTAACACACTCCAGGATTCAAAACATCACCCTGTTCTGCCTCTTTCACGTAGATTCCACACATTGAGTTCAAACGGTCAGCAAACGCTTTAGAGAACTGCTCAGGTATATGCTGTGCGACGACTATAGGTGGTGAATTATCTGGCATTCCTAAAAGAACGTTTTTAATCGCCTCGGTACCGCCGGTCGACGCACCAATGACGACTATTCCGGACTCTTCAAAACTATACGAAGTATCGGCTGAGGAGTTGACACTCGATTGCCGTTTGTTTTCCAGGCTGAGTTCGAACTTTGGATAAATGTGTCCTCGCAGCGACATATATTTTATCTCGCAAGACAGGCCCAATGACTTCTAAATCTTTCAACGAAGGTTTTTGTATGTAATCAATGGCACCGGACTCCAATGCGTCTAATACATGGGTCCCCTCGGTAATATTGATTGATGTCACCATCACAGTTGGAATAGGGTATTTGGGATAGTACTCCTTCAACAATTCAACTCCATTTTTTTCCGGCAAATTGATATCTAGAGTAATCGCATCGGGACGCCACCGCTCGATAGCTTTCAATGCTTTAGATGGGGTTTCAGCTTCGGCAACAACCTCAAATGTAGGGTCGGCCTCTAGTAGATTCTTTAATATTTTTCTGATTGTTCTGGAATCTTCCACCAATAAAACGCGGACTTTATTTTTACGTGCAATCGCGGATTTCTCACCCACCTTGGATATTCTCAACTTATTCGTAGTCTGGTAGTAATAAACTTCAAAATAGTAGCCTTCTTCAACAACTTTGGCTTTATACTCCAATTTTGTGGCTCTAAAGTACTCCTCAAGGACGCTAAAATATCTCGTAGAAGCTATAAATTTTGCTCGAATGTTCTTTGTATTCTCTATTCCGGCTTCAATTTTAAAATCATTAAGCGCTTCAAATACTAACTTCATAAAGTCTTTGAGGCGGACATCTTTATCGATATAAAGTAGCTTTTTCACCTCTGCTAGGTTGCTAGAAAATACCACGACAACCCCATTAAAGCGTTTAATATGAGCTACTGAATTGTTGGCTACCGTCAACTGCTCCGTGCCATCAATGGCAATCATTTGCCCTTTACGCTGCATCTTTGCCCCTCCTCGCTGCTCAGAAACTTGTCTGACTCGTAGGCAAAACTCGTAATGGGAACAACTTGATTAGCAAAATTCAAGTTAAATACATTAAAATTCTCCACATGGGCCGAGAGGTCTTCGGCCACAATATGAGCACCCTTCCATTCAAGGGCCTTTTTACGCATGGCCTTTGACGGGCGACCCAATACCAAAATAGACGTTTGCTTGGATTTATGCTTTAGATAAATTTTGTCATAGAATTTTTCGGCATCGGCAAAATAGATTCGATTCGTTTCGGGCTCGCTCAAAAATACTTCGTCCAATTCCTCGGCTCGAACCGTGTGTGTACTGAATTCATTGCAAATACCACTGATCAAATTCCCGGCAGCTTCAAACAGAACAATTGTCGGCGGCTGTGGAGCCTTAAACTGCTTCAGCACGCCAAACAGTCTTTCCCTTTGACCGATGTGGGCCAAAACCACCCTCATTTTCTTATTGGCTTGAGAAATTATCGGTGTTTTTTGAAAGGAAACATCTAAATCCGTTACTTTTTTCTTTGCATTTTGCATTTCAAAAGCTGAAAGCAATTTTGTACAAAGCTCGTCTTCAATCAAAGGCAGATTTGCAAGCGTGGGCTTTTCAACGTAATCGGCTGCTCCGGCTTCAAAACACTTCAATGCAATAGTAGCGTCTTCTCTAGAGACTGAACTTACAATAACCACCGAGGGATGACTCTCATTGTAATTATCAATCAAATATTGTAATCCATTTTTTTCTGGCATGTGTATATCTAAAGTCATAATATCTGGCTGCAGTTTTTTTTGTTTTTCTGCGGCTTCGACACCATTTTCAGCAGTACCCACTAATTCAAAATCGGGACGCTTGTGGAGAATTCTTTCAATCAACTTTAAAACGGTGGGAGAATCATCAACAGCAAGAACTTTGATCGGCCCTTTTCTTTTTGTGTAAAGCGGTTTTGCCTTGTCGATATCTTCCTTTGTGCTTTGAATGGAAGACATCGACGTAGAGCTTTTCAAATCAGGATCTGCAAACTCGGGAACCTTACTCAAGCTTTTCGACTCAACGTAGGTTTCGTTGGCGTAAATACTGTGTCCAATGTGTGCAACTGGCAAATTCACACCCATCAGACTTTCTGATAATCCCAGGTAGAGCTGCCCGTGCGGTTGCAAATATTTTATAAGATTTTTAGATATCTCTTCAATCTGTTTCAATTCGAAATAAATAAAAACATTCCTGCAAAAAATCATATCAAATTTAATATTTTTATCTAAATTCTTCTCAAAATTTAACAAGTTAATCACTTCAAATTTGCAATGATGCTTAATGGAGGCTTTGGCCTTCACATATGCCGAAATCTCTCCGGTTCCCCGCGCCCAATGTTTTCCGATATAAACTGAAGGAACCGTTTTAATTTCCTTCCATTTGTAAACTCCATTACTAGCAATTTCAATACACTCATCACTAATATCTGACCCAAGAATTTCGAAATCCATAGTAGGGTCAACTAACTGTAGGTGATATTTTAAAAACATTGAAAGCGAGTATGGTTCTTGACCTCTACTGCAAGCAGCACTCCAGATTTTGATCTTGTCACGACCTTGAGCGCGTACTTCCTTGCAAAGGTCCGCTAAACCCTTTTTGGCCAAGTATTCAAAGTGAGGGAATTCACGAAAAAAATAGCTATGATGGGTTGTTAGAAGTGAAACAAGAGCCGACACTTCGGCACTCTCATTTTTTTCTAAGTAATTTAAATATTCAGAGGGACCCAGCAGGTCCAACTCACGCATTCGCTTATTCAGCCTCGATTTTACCAGCGTGTATTGCTTGGGTCCGAGTTTCACACCGGTAATGAGTGAAATTCTCTCAGAAATATGTTTGATTAAATAATCTAGGTTCATATTATTGCTCATCTAACCATAGTCTCCTAGACGTCCTCAAATCTTGGGTCATCTTCAGAAGGGATTTCCTCGCCACCTACTACCAATTTCTTAGTGCTTTCTTGAGACACTTTCTCTTCATGTCTTTTAGTTGCGAGCTTGTCGGCAAACTCATTCATAGAATCGGAATTCTGCGCCGCCTGGGCTGCTGCAGCAGCTCTTTTTTTGCCTCGGTTTTTTCTTGGCTTTCTCGCGTAACCACCACTACTTAAATTATCAAACTGTATTAAATTGTGCTTTTGTTGTTTTGAACTTGAACTTTCGGCAGTTGAACTCTTATGAGAAAGACTTTCTTCTGCATTGTGAATTGCCTTTACGAGGTCCTCATTATTTGAAGCCTTCTTTAACTTCAGTCTTTCCTGCTTTGCTTTTTCAGCATCGAGACTTTTTACCCTGTCGGTGCGTCCGTATATTTCCAATTCAATATTGCCAATCTGTCTTGTCAGAGAGTCTGAATGACCCAATAAAGTCTCAGCGTATTCCAGGGATTGATAAGCAGTATTTGCATTACTATGAGTGGAGTCATCCAGTTCATTCATGGCCACGGAGATATTACTCACACCCTCGGCCTGCTGTCTCGCAGCTTCAGTAATTTCACCAATCATGTGATTCACATCATTAACGTTTTTTACGACCTCATCTAAAACATCACCACAACGAACAGCAATCACCATGCCCGATTCAACTTCCACTCGGCCACTTTCGACCATCTTTTCTACTTTTGATTTTGTATTTTCAACAATGCTCTCCACTTTGGACACGCTGTCGGCCAACATAGCTTTAATCTCATTAGCCGCAGTTCCACTCAATGCTGCAAGAGAGCCCACTTCTTCCGCAACGACTGCGAAACCTTTTCCGTGCTCCCCGGCTCTTGCGGCCTCCACAGAAGCATTGAATGACAACAATTTAGTTTGAAACACAATATCATTAATAATTTTCGTTTTTTCAGAAATTCCGGTGATAACGCTGACAATCTCCGATAACTCTGCATTGCTGGCATTGATTTCTTTCATTATTTGTAGGTTGGACTCATTGATCAAATTGATTGCTCGAGCCATTTCGTCAACCGCTGAATGTCCTTCCTTCGCTTTTCGAGATGAATACAAAGAAAGTTCAGCCGATTTTTCGGCATTGTCCACACTTCGACTTACCATCGCATTGATTTCATTCAAAGTTGCTACCGTCTCTTGAATAGCAGATGCCTGTTCAGTGGTGGCGCTGGAAGTATTTTGAGAAGCTTCCTTTACAAGCAAACTCGTCTCGTTCGTCGCCTCAACGAGTTCCTTCAGAGAGTGAATGATTTTGCGAATTCTCCAAATCAGTAACCGCGAAAGAATAAATGCGATAGCTAAAAGGGAGCAGCCAACAATGATTGCCGATTTCTTATCAATGCCTTTTAGCAAACTATCAATGGCTATATGGCCTGTGTGTATTGATTCATTTGAACTCTGAGCTGAAGAAACCGTCGAACCTGATGAAATTTCAGCAGAGCTTCTATCAAGGACCAAATAGATATTATTGAAAAATTCGTTATCTAATTTATGAATCCAAGCTACAGAATCCCCAGAGCTTCGTGTTGGGCCAGTATACTTCAAATCTCCCGATTGAACTGCAGCCGCAAGACCCGAAGAAATAACAGATTCGCCATTTTCAGCTTGAGAACCGCTCAATTCGTCTGAACTAAGTAAATATTGATGATAGTTTCCCTCGGCATTCAACAGGTCTACATCTTGTACACTTTTACTGGTGCCAAATTCATCAAGATTAATTTCACCAACTAGTGTAGCTATTGGCGTCCCTTTTGTTTTAACCGGTACAGCCATCGCAATCAACTTAGAGTTTTTGTTCACACGATTGGAATGCACCTGAGAGGTAGTAAAGTCTGATGAGTTGTTTCTAATCCGAAGATACGCTTCGCCAATCGCTTGGTTAGAGTAAAGATCGGCTTTAATATTTGAACCTAGAAGTGGGCCTTTTTTATAAGAGTAGATGACTCTGTCCGTAGCGTTGTCGACTATATAAATATTTTCCAAATTAAGCGCTTTCGCATAAGATGCAAGATATTCGTGGTGGTCCCTATGAACTCTTGTCCATGCCGTTGTATCTTGTGAGTCATTATATTTTTCTGACTGAGAAAAATCAGGAGAATTGACCGCATAAAAAAACTGTAGATAAAAAGCTGACTCATTCCAGTTTTTTGATACTTCATTGAGCTGCAGCCCATCAGTTTTGGCCGACTGTTCGTTATAAAAATCTATGACTTTCTTTTGTACTTTCCC
>JAWKNX010000029.1:0-34693 GCA_041391465.1 Bdellovibrionales bacterium | reverse complement strand
ACAAACCCTCTAAGCAAAGTCATTCTAGGGGTGCCCCAATGAATTGGGCACAGTTGACACCCTCTCGTAGCCTATGTTTTACGGCATTTCTGCTTGCATTTGTAGCGGGATGTAAAACAAGCAAACAAACGGCGAAATCTATAGAACAGCCTATCGCGGTAAACAGTATTGAAACTATTGATTACGACTCTGCTCAAGTCCAAGTAAAAATTACGGGTGATCTAATAGGAGATGGAGTTTTGGACTTGGATACATTGGTGTTTTATACGGATGACCAATGCGCTGGTAGTGAAGCGGGATCCCAACTAGTTAGCGAATTCAAAAACAATGGCGCCGTAATATCAATCCCTGTAGATAAAGATGTAGGAATCTATGTTTCCACTCAAAAAAGCAGTCAGTGTTTGTTTGTGCAGAACTACCTAGCTTCGGCGAATACTCCTCAGGCCCCTCAATTCCGTGCGACGGCACCGGCTTCTCCGACTCGTTCAACGAATGCCCCGGGAGTGTTTGGAATTGCCTTTCCTTTGACTTCGACAGTACAATTTTATAGTGATTCAGATTGCACAACATTAGTGGGGTCTGGCCAGGGGCGGGACTTTAAAGATGTTGGGATCCAGGTAACACTTCCCGCAAATCAAACGACATCGATATTTTCAAAAATCACTGACTCGCTCGGAATTTCATCGAGGTGTGTTGAGCTAACACAATTTACTCATTCAACAGATTTTATTGCTAACCCAACTTTTATTTCAACAAATGTTTCTTCTCCATCGAATTCGGAAACTAGCATATTTGTTGTGGGGGGAGCGCCACTCGAAGCCGATTTAATTTACATTTACAACGATAATGCTTGTTCCAATGAGTTGGGCGTGGGTACGGCAACTCAATTTGCTTCTACGGGTATACCTGTAACGATTCAAGAGAACTCAATTAACTATCTGTATGGTAAAGCCGTGTCGAGCAACGATACCCCATCAAACTGCGCTCTTCTAACACAATTTATTCATGACAGCTTACCTCCGGCAAACCCAGTATTCGTTGCTGCGGATCCAGCATCTCCCACGCGAATGACTAATTTTCCAAAATTTAATTGGAACTGCATCTTTTGATACGGTGGCGAGCATTAACTTTTATTCCGATAATTTGTGTCTTACTTCAATCGGAAGTGGTGCGGTAGCAGACTTCGAAGGGAGCTGGTATTGCAGTCAATGTGGCCGTTAATGATATTACGACGGTATACGCAAAGAGTTTGGATCAGTCAGGCAATTTTTCAAATTGCACGTTATTATTCTTCTCGGCCTATAAATACAATTCCTCCGACTCAACCAACTTTACAGGGGACTAATCCAACGGCTCCTACAAATGGATCGACGACCCCTATGTTTTTTGGAGCTGCAGCCCTTAATACCCATCAGATAGAACTTTACAACGATGAATCCTGCTCGAATTTGGTCGGGAGTGGACTAGCCAGTGAATTCGAGTCTGGTGGGATTCAAGCCAATCTTTTTGCGAACACTACGAACTCGGTCTACACTAAAGTTTCAGACCTGGAAGGAAATATTTCGGAATGTTTTTACTTAGGTGACTATGACCATTCGAACCAACCCCCACCCTCGCCGACATTTGTGTTTTCATTTCCTACATCTCCTTCAAATACTTCTACTTTCCCTTTTATAGCCGGAAGCGCTAATGTGGTCATCTCTTCAGTGGAGCTTTTTGATGACAATACCTGTACAACCTCGATCGGGAGTGGTTCACGTGCACAATTTTCATCAGGTGGGATTGGAGTATCAGTACCAAATAATTCAACTACGAATATTCACGTAGTTGCTACAGATATTTATGGGAATAGTTCTAATTGTTCCTTCTTAACGACTTATATTCATAATACCGTTGCGCCATTGTCACCGATTTTTACAGCAACAGTACCTGTTTCGCCCAATGCTGCCTCATATACTCCTGTTTTTCAAGGGTCCGCACCAATGGATCCAACGAGTCAGTTGCCTGCAAACAAAGTCGTTTTCTATGATAGTTTGATTTGCTTAAATAAAATTGGAGAGGGGACGCCCGCTGAGTTTTCTGGTGGGGGAATCACGGTCAATGTACCAGCCAACTCTGTCACCTCAGTGTATGCAAGGTCATTTGATGCCGCAGGAAATATTTCTGGATGCACCTATATGGCAGATTATATTCATGATAGCTATCAACCGGGTCGTCCTCAACTACTAGCAACAACTCCGACAACACCATCTTTTTCAGAAGATATTAAAGTGAGGGGAAATTTTTTAGGCAGTCTTGATTTTCTGCCTAAGTCGAGTGTGTCTATTTATTCAGATAGCGGCTGCTCAAATGAATTGGCAAATGATACTCCTGCGGCCTTTGAAGGAGTTGGAATCGATGTGACTGTACCTCCTAACGCTTCAACATCTTTATATGCGGCAAGTTTTAATATAATAAGTACCAAATCAGATTGTGTACACTTAATAAACTTTCAACATCACGATTTGCCACCTCAAAATTTGAATCTTGCGAGTAATTTAAATGGCACTATTTATGCTGCATGGACTCCAGAGCTGACTTTTCCATCTCCTGTGCAATATACAGTTGAGCGATCGACAAAAGTTGAAGGTCCTTACACGGCAGTTGGAACTGGGACCTATTCAAATAATTTTACCGATCTCTCAATATCAAATGATGTGGAGTATTTCTACAAAGTCTATTCTTATAACAACACCGGGCGCAGCCAGAGCTCTACTGTAGAAAGTATAACTGTGACGCCAAATAATCCAATACAGCCGAATAGTCTCGTAGCGACCGCGGGGAATGGTGTTGTCGACTTAATTTGGAGCGGGTTTTCAGAGAATTTATCATACAAAGTGCTTCGAGCCACTCAACAAGGTGGTCCGTTTGAAACACTGGCGAGTGATATATATGTTTCTACTTACACGGATTCTGCAGTCATTAATAACACTACTTACTACTATGTGGTGGTTGGCTCGAATCCAAAAGGCGAAAGCGTGCAGTCAAATACTGCTAAAGCAATACCTTATATCACACCGGATGCTCCGACGCAGTTTAATTTGGGGCTTGAAAGGACTGCTGATTGGTGCGGAGGAGGACCAGGGATTCGTTTTTCTTGGACAGTGCCTAATCATTATACGGGCTTTACTTTATTGCTGGGTGGTGGTCAGGCAAGTAAAAACAGTTTTGCGACAACCACTCAAACTTATTTGGAGACCTGTGGTCTGACCGAATGGGCAGACAATTATTTTTCTGTCGCGGCTCAATGGGGAATCGACCGATCTGAGGAATCAGATACCATTGGAGTCTTCAATACGAGTGGGGCAACACTACAGGCAAATGCAGGAGATGGCCGAGTCGCCCTCTCTTGGGGAGTGACGGGGGAGCCGAATTTACCAAACGGCGCACAGACTCAATACAATGTTTTTCGAGCGACTGAGATTTCCGGCCCCTACAGTAAAATCAGAGATGGAGTCACGGGAACAACTTATACGGACACGTCAGTTGTCAATGGCAGTGCCTATTATTATTATGTCGAAGCCTATCAAAATGGACCTAATAATGTAAAAGTTCATATTGGCTGGCCTTCTCAGACATATGGGGTTATTCCCCAGCCGGCTCCCGGTGCTCCTACTAATTTAGTTTTAAATAATAGCACTACAAACGGAATCGTTTTAAATTGGCAGGGACCCATTAATTACAACTCATTCAGGATTTATCGTTCTACAAACTTAGGGGGTCCTTACTCGTTGGCCACGACCTCTAATGCCACGGTCTCTACAAATGTTTTAAGTATGGAGGGCATGAATTATTATTATGTGACTGCAATGTGGGGAGGAGTAGAAACCGCTCCATCAAATATAGTTTCTTTTAGAGATGCTCCGATTTCTAGCTTAATTGCCACGGGCTCAGCAGATGACATCAGCCTCAATTGGACTGGAGTTTCTGGTGCACAAAATTATTCAGTATTGCGTGCAACGAGTCTTGAGGGCCCATATGCGCAAATAGCGACACCCAATTTAGCTACATACGTAGATGCGACAGCTGCCGTCGGAACAGGATACTACTATAAAGTCGCTGCTAATTTTTCAGATTTATCCAGTGGTGAAGAGTCAATAGCCGCAGTAGCAATGCGAACAGGGACTTATATCCCATCTGGATTGAGCGTAGAAGCACTTTCGACAAGTTCATTGCGTGTAAGATGGGCCCCCGTTATTGGAGCCTCTAATTTTAGAGTCCTAACCTCAACAACACCAGGTGGTCCTTATACGGCCCATTCACCCACGGTGAGTGTATCTCAAACAATTACTGGGCTGTTGCCTAGAACTCAATATTATATAAAAGTTCGAGCGAGTGTTTCTGCAATAAATTATGATTCGATTGAGGTTTCAGCATCAACTATTATTCCTCCTTTGGCTCCTTTGGGTGAACCTGGCGACAATTCTATAGCAATTTCTTGGACCAATACCGTTGGTGCTTCAAGTTACGATTTGCAGAGATCGACAGATGGAGAGGTTTTTACAGATGTAGTTACCAGCTATGCAACAACCTCTTATGTTGACAACACGGCGATGAACGGGATCCTTTATTTTTACCGAATTAAAGTAAACTACCCGGTCGGGACGGTGACGTCACCGATGACGATAGGATTGGCTCCCGGAAAAGTACCCAATTCGCCGACAGGCTTGTTCGCCGAACCTGGAACGAATGATACCGAAGCGTTATTGTCGTGGGCAAAAGTTGATGGAGCCAGTAGATATAATATCTATCAATCAACGAATCCGGGAGGACCCTATGTCGTTCCAATACAGACCACAGCATCTACACAGAGCGTAAATATTTCGGGGTTATCTGCAGGAACGACTTACTATTACATTGTACGCGCCCTCATTGGATCCGTTGAATCGGGAGATTCCAATGAAGCGAGCATTGTGGCTTCATTGGAGCCTTCGGCCCCCACTCTATCTTTGGCTTCTAATAGTGATGTGAATGTTTCATGGTCAGCAGTGACGGGAGCTTCGACCTACAAAGTGTTTCGTTCAACGGACGGCACCGTCTTTTCTGAAATAGCATCTAGTATTGCAGGAACCAATTATGTGGATACGGTTCCTGATAACAGTTACGCATACTACTATAGATTTCGCCCTATAGGAGCTTCAGGGCAAAACATGAAACTGTCTTCGGTGAGTCTGGGCATCCAACTTAGCGTGAAGCCTATGCAACCACAGGGATTTGTAATCTCAGCATCAGACGATAGTTCGGTATTGTTGGATTGGATTCCAGTGCCAAATGCTTTGAGCTATCAGGTTGAGCGCTCTACCTTGCAAGGGGGGCCCTATACGACAGTTACAAGTTTGTCGGCAGCATCGACATCATATTTGGATGCTTCGGTATCGGCGGGGCTTACCTATTACTATGTTATCACGGCAACAAATGAGTCCGGGTTGGTCTCAGACCCATCTGCGGAGCAAGGAATTCTTCTCAATGGGTCTCCGCAGAATTTATTACTTGTTAATACCACATCAGGAATTGATGCTAGTTGGGACTCGCTTGCTGGCGCTACAGGCTATACAGTTAAGCGGTCAGAAGTATCAGGAGGTCCCTATGGTGAAATAGGTTCAACAGCGAGCACGAATTTCACAGATAACTCGGCACAACCGGATACAAACTATTTTTATGTGGTAGAAGCTAACTTTGCGTCGGGAGTGAGGTCACCTCATTCCAGCGAGGCAAGTCTTGTCCGCGCAGGTACAATAAAATTACAAGTGCCCATTGAGATGTTGGACCGTTCCATAGCATCTTCTTTTGGAGGAGATTTGTCATTTGCTAGAACGCAAACCTCATTTAATACAAATGATTATGATGGTGTGACGGCGACAGAGTTTGAGGTTATCGCCACTAATGATGACTTTGTGAACCGAAAGGTGAGTTTGATCGATTCTTCAGATATAGAGGTGGGTTCGATTATTATTCCGGCATCCACCTCGACGATGACTCGGTTTACAGGAGTTTTTACACCAAACTCCGGCTATGAAATATACAGATTGCAACTGGAGCAAACTAATAGCGATATGGAATTGAAATTGATCTCGGCAAGGATGTTAATCAGCCAGGAGAACGCAACAAAGTCTAAAATTTTCTTTCCGCTTCTTTCTAGTTCCGACGTTCCGACAAGGAATGATGCTTCTGCCCCAGTTTTTTCAACCTCCGAAGAAACATATCAATCCATTGATTTTAGAATCCCATTTATTAAACGCTCAAATCTGTTCAAAAATATTGTCGAATATAATGGGTGGGAAATTGAAGTTTTGGCCGGGACAACGGGTGGGGCGACCGGAGCATTTATTTTTCATAATAACTCACACTCATCTTATTTGCCGACGACTGAAACGCGATTTTTAGAACCAAATATTCAGTTGGCCACGGTTTCAATTGATGAAGGAATTAGTTATTTCGCCACAAATAACAACGGCAATTCCTATGAACTGCGTTTGCGCTGCGAATTTGATTGCGATTTGGGCACCGCGAATATTTATAAAGGAGGAATTTGGGTGCGCCTTGAAAACCTCACAGAAGCTGAGGTAATGTTCAGGAATGCAAGTGCGCAGCCTAACCTGAGTTCGGCGGCAACGGTTATCGAAGACCGGACCTACTTGGACATAGGTCGATTTAGTAATCCGAAAGTTTATTTTCAAGCAGATGTTACGGATGATGGCTCCTCATCTGCAAATATAGACTTGATGTCGCATATCGATGACTCTGGTAATGCAGGCTTGCTATCCATCGCGGGCTCGTCCCTTACCTTTGACAATGGATCCAGAGTCACCCAAAGAACGGCTTCCCCTTTTGTCGTGACAGATCAGCATAGGCACGTCACTCGCATTACTCCCACTGGTGGTGGCGTCGAATTGCATTCTTCTTCAATTGTCATTCAGTTTTCTAAACCTTAGTCTCTCACCTTGCCAGAAGGCTAGGGTCTTATGGATATAAGCCCATGATTTTGTTAATAAATTTAAGGCCCAATGGAAAGAGGTCGATATTAATAAAGTCATGGAACGACTAAAAATTTATACACTCTTTTTAATTGTCTCGTTGTCAGTGGCCTGTAGTACGAGCTTGAAGGTTGTTAGCGAACCTGAAAAGGCCGTCGTGTATGTCAAAGACAATGAAACTAACGAAAAGCGAAAAATTGGCGAAACACCTATTGATAAAAGAGACGACGAGGTAAAGGAATTTCTTGAAGACCTTGGAACATCGGGAGAATTTGTCACTCTGGTGTTTGAAAAAGAAGGGTTCAGCAGTAAAGAAGTTTATGTCCCAATTTCACCTTCAGGATCTATTAGCACTGAAATCAGCGTAAAGCTCAATAATGGTAAGCAACAAGAAGTAGAGACAGCTCAGCAAATCATTGATTCTATCTTTTTAGCTCAGAGTTATGCACGCGCGAAAGAGTTTGAGAGAGCGCTCATTGAAATCGACAAGGTGCTTGTCGGATTCCCAAAGTTTGATCGTGCACTGTCTATGAAGGCGTCCATTTACTACGCTAAAGGTGATTTTAAACAAAGTTTAGAATGGTATGACAAAGCGATCGACGCCAACCCCAAACTAACCCAAGCTATAAATATGTCGGCTAAAATTAGAAAACAACTAAAGCTTCCAGCGAGAGAGCCTGCTTCCCTACCAGCCAAAAAGGGAGCGGAGTAGATGACCAAATTCATTGGGGTAAGCTTTTTAGTGCTTTGGAGCTTGGTGGGAGCCGCGCAGCCCACGCCGAGCGCTGAAGTATTGGGGGCAAAAACTTACTTGGAAGAGCTAATTACTGGTAGGTTTTCAAATGAGCTCGCTACTATTATTAGCACTGAACATTTTAAAATCAGTGCTCGATTGGACATAGCAAAGTTCGAACAGAAAGACAGTAGTTCAGAACCCATAGCGGATTTGGATTTAGGGTTTATTGATCCAGATCAATTATTTAAAGAATATTCAGCGAGCAACGAAGCTGCGGCTAGTTTTTTACAAAATTTTCAGATTAAAAAAGCAGAAATTCATGTTGGTCTAAGGGCGGGGTTGTCAGAAGGAGCAAAGGCTGAGGTGGAGAAATGGCTTGCAGCAAGAGTACAATCCGAATTTGGTAAAATTGGCAACGGATTTGTCAAGCAAATCCAAGTTCCTGTTACAGCCGAGGCGCCACCATTAGATATGTTTGAAGCATTCAAGCAACTGCAAACCTTTGCCGGTCAACTGGTCTTAGCAATTGCTGCTCTGTTAGGTCTATTTTTATGGAAACTTATGTCTGGTAAAGACAATGAGGGCAAGAGAGAAACGGGAGTTCATTTATCCGGTAAAGTAGAGGAATTGCGAGGGGCGTCCTCTGGCGGTGCCGGTGGTGGTAGCGCCAGTGGCACCTCAAAAACAATTGTATCTTCGGCCGCCGAAGATGAGTCCATGCAAGGTAAAGTGGATCGTCTCACAGAACAAATTATTGAGATTGCTCCACAAATTACCAGCGAACTGCCTGTTGTATTAGAAACATGGTGCCAACAGGGCAAAGAAGGCTTTATACGAGTCGCTTGTTTAGCTGAAGCTGTTAGTAAAATTATCGGTAAGCTACCGGTTCCAAAAGACTATCGACAAGATGTTTTCGATGAGTTTGCAAATATGCACAAAATGGTTGTGGGTGAGAAGAAGAAGGTGCTGGAGCGAGTCTATTGGGACCTCAGCGCGACTCTAAATTTAGGAAGCGAAACGGTAAGAAAGCCCTTTTCGTTTTTGGCGGGCAACCCTGTAAGTACTGTCAAAGACGTATTGATGCAAAAAAACCCTCAACTTCGTACTATTGTCTCAATGTATATGACAGATGAACTGAGATCGAAATATTTTAAATCCCTGGATGAGGCGGCAAAAATTGAAATGCTCACCCAAGCAGCTCAGCTAGCTGAAATTCCTGAGGAAGAGTTAGCATCGATGGAGACGGATTTGTCCTCACTCATCAGTCCAGAAAAGGATGTTAGAACCGTAGCGCTTGACGCGACATTAACCAAAATTATTTCAGTACTGCCGTCAAGAGAGGCTTGTATCTATCTTAAAGAAATCAGCGGGCCCGTCATAGAAAAGTATAAACGGTCTCAAGCATCCGTGGCCTTTTTGCACGAGTGGCCCGATGAATTTTTGCAGGAGCTTATTGCGCGATCTTCCAATGAGGAACTGCTAGCCTATTTAAATATTCGCGAAGATATGACCGAAAGGTTTTTAGGACTAATGGCAAACAGAACTCGACAAATCATCGAGGATGACTTGAAAGTTGGTCCAATGCTCATTGATGCGGAAATTGAGATAGCCATTTTCAATATGAACGAGCACGTGAATGACATGATCAGTGAAGGGGTAGTAGACTTAGACTCTATATTTTCTTCGCCTTACGTTGACGCCTCGGGTGAAACCAATGCGGCGTAGTGTTTCGTTTTTTTTGATTTTAATATTTCTCTCACCTTCCAGTTTCGGATTTGAATTGTTTGATTACAATTGGAATATCGGGCTTATGGCGGGTTTAGGTGGTACAGGGATTCAAAAGGGTGTGACAATTGATGATGAAGAGGCCATCTCCTCTAGGAGCGAAACGCCTGGGATGTTCGGGGTCAGTATTGAAACTGTCGTGCGGGATCAATGGAGTATGTCTATCCAACACAGAAGAGGATTTCGGTTTGGTCCTTTTTCAGCGGGAGTTGGAGTGACAGATGTTTCCCTTCGTTGGTACTACTTAAGAAACGTTCCGACAATCGTGAATCAAGAAGGTGCGGATTATGTTATTAATCAAATTTGGTCACCTTACGTTGGTGGGGGCGCCGGTATTGCCTTTGGATCCATCAATAGGGATGGTGAAAGCCCGACAGCAATTGACTCTTCCGGTATTGTATTAGGCTTAAAAGTAGGCGCCGATTATCATTGGAAACCCAACCTCATTTTGCGCCCTGAATTTTTTGTATCCGGAACCTTTATGAACTCCTCTGCGGTAGAAAACACCATTGCGGAATTTGGCATAGTTTGCGCGGCAATTTTTCCCTATTGAATCTCAATCTTTACCGATATGGAATCAAGAATTATGGCAACAAAAAAAAGTGTGTTTTCGCTACCTATTTTTCAAGAGTCCACGAGCTCTACCTATATATATGATTAATTAGGAGATGTGTCCACGGGTTGTTCGTTGATAACGACATTCGACCAGGCGTCGTTGGTGGAGTTCTTCTTTCTTGTGTTTCCATAGTGGATCACATTTTTGCAGCTGTTGGGATTCAAACGGCGCCAAGGATCTATGACAGTGGCAGTTTTTGGAAACTCAATGTCCTTCACCCATTTCTCCCAATAACCGATCATGTAACAGTCCACCTCAACCGGAAACTTATCGTCGCCCGTGTTGGGATCGTAATAGCTTACATTTCCGCCGCCTTGCTCAATGTAATGACCAACAAGCAGACTGCATGAGCCATTCGTGTAAGGGACAGCCGGCTTGTAGGCTTTTCCAACTATACAAACCTTTTTTCCCTCTTGCAGGCATCGGTCGGCAAGCCGTTTTGCCTGTACCTCTCGAGCTTTCATAATGGCATCAAAAAGGTCATATCCAAGATCCAGCTCCTCGGCCAAATATCGAAGCGCAATGTTATCTCTTGGGTGACATGCCCCACCATCGCCCATTCCAGCTTTCATGTAAGCCTCGCCAGTAATCCGGTGTGTACTTTTTGCTAGAGCGTTGGTGACGACATCTACATTGATATTGCCGTTTGTTTCGGCCACGTCTTGGATCATATTTACAAGTGCAATTTTAGTTGAAATAAAGGTGTTGTAGAATATTTTAATCGACTCTGCTTCATCCCATGTGCCTACTTCGTACCGCGGGTTATTTTGCATAAAGACTTTATAAAAATCGATAAGTTCTCTGGCATCTCCAGTGATGTCTCCGTCGTCAGTGCCAATAATGACCATTTCTGGATTGACCATATCCCACTTCACCGTGCCCATGGCAATGAGATACGGGTTATATATAAAACGTGCATTTGTAATTAATGGCCGCAAATGTTTACGAGTCGTTCCCGGCAGCACTGTAGAAATCAACACGACGAGTTGGTTTTTTGAAACGTGTTTGTTCACCTCGGTCAAAATTTCCTGAACAATACCATAGTCAAAATCTTTATTTGGGAGATGGCTTGTGGGCTCTTCGCCGCCGTACATCTCGTGGTGAGGTGTGGGTGCAGCAACAAAAATAAAATCTCTGTCTCGAACGGCTTCGGCAATTGTGTGTTTCATTTCAAAATTGCTTGGAGAGCAAGGTGCAATATCATACCCAACAACATCATAATGTTCGGCCATCACTTCGGCACAGTCTAGACCCAGTTTCCCACAGCCAATCATTGCGACAGATTTTTTCATGTTATTCCCCTCGTTTCATTAATTTTAATAAATTTTCATGCAATTCCGGCAGCATAATTTTCATGCGTGCACGAAGATGTTTATAATTGTGTTCCAAAATAGGCAGAGCATCGATCATGAAATCCGAAATTTCATCATCATTCATATTAACTATTCTTTTGATTTCTTCTGCGGCCATCGGCAGTCGTTTGGTATCATCTATTTCTTCGTCGTAAGACTCATCAATGAGTGGGGAAAAAGTTTTATATCCAAACTTACGCAATTGCTTCAATGACCCTGGTTGGCCGATAATAATAAAAGGTTGTAGGGCGAAGATGGGTTTGAATATTTTTTCGCTAAAAAACATCTGCTCTGGGTCGTGAAAATAAAAAGTTTCAGGTACTATATTTAAGTAGGTCGATAAGAACTTGTCCGGCACAAAATCATCCGCAGGGTTATCCACCTCGGGGTTACGGTCATCATTCTCCCACTTGAGTGGTAATCGTGGTTTTACCTCTCGAAGGAAAAGTTCTGACAGCTGAGGAAAGGTTTCGTGAAACCCATGCTCCGCCCACCGGGCATGCTCGTCGTCAAAGCCACCACGTTTAGCACACGTCAGAATTCCTTTATCTCTAAAGGGAATAATTCCGTGGTTATACCATAACGATCAGCGGTGGGTCTTCGACTCATACAGATGAATCGATGCTTTCTGGGCTGACGTTCCTTTATTTGTTGAATTATCGGTGCTCGATCATCATTGAAGTGCCCATCGAACTGTCTGAAATATTCCCAGACATTAAAGCCAATGGCAGGAAAGTTAGGTCGTGGTTCAGCATAATTTCCTGATAAAACAATAATATGCTCATTGGGTATTTTGTATTTTTCAATCAAGGCGTCAGCTAGTTTTTGCCAGTAAGCCCAAGTCCAACCTTCGTAGGGACAAACCAATAATATTTTTCCCTGACCCGAGATTATTTTTTTAAGAGTGGATTTTGGGATTTCAATTTTGTCGATTACCTTATCCAAATGAGAAAGGGTGATTATGATTGGGTAGTAAAAGGGTTCATCTCTCTTGACGCTGACTCGAGGCTCAAAAATTCTTAAAAAACGAGGGCCAAACAAACCGAAGTAACCTTCAGCATTCACATCTCTTTTAATAAAAATATCATCCGTTAGTAGAACCTTTCTAAAACCATTCACAAAAGGAAATCGATCGGACTTCAATCGATCCGAGTCAAACAACAGGGGGATTCTTTTTTCAAATTTTGCAACTTCTGGATTATCAACAATACAAAACTCAGGAAACTCTGTTGAAAAGGTTTCTCCGGACACAGATTTCTCGGGTCTTTTACTTTTTAAAAATCTATCGAAAATAAGCATTTTAAGTTTGTAGCAGCCGCCAATATGTATGGCAATAAATGACAAAGAATGTGGATACTCTATGTAAGATGATATCGTCAGGCTGGTGATGGGGATGCGCGGCGCTTCCAGGCGGCCAGAGTTGCATAAAAAACTTAATTATTCTAGCTTTTTAGCTAAAGATTAACCCAACTAAAGTACCAATTGTATGAAACGATTTTCCCTGAAAATACTCGCAATTTTATTAGGCACCTTATTTTCCTTTTTTGTCGTTTTGTCCGTAGATGTTGGCCTCGCTCTTCGTTTTGGACACCCCCACATCAGCTCTCTACTTGGAACATGTGAAACCTATCAGCTCATGCCGAGCTGCAATTGGATGCCCCGATTAAACTACCTAGGCTTAATACCAATAATGGTAGAGGGGGCGTTCAAGCAAAGTAGAGAAGTGGTTCCGTTTGAAAGAGCACAAAAAATTAAGATGTATCTGCCAGAAAATTGGGACCAAAAAGATATACAACCCTGGGAGGGCGGGCAAGAAGTGCTTTACAGCTATAGAGGCGGGCATCGTCTCACTCCCGTTTCTGATGAAAAGGCCAAGGCGTTTATTGCATTTTTTGGGGGCTCGTGGGTTCATGGAGATTGGTTAAATAACAACGAAACTTTGCCTTATTATATAGGGAGGGAGTTAACAGGCTTTCAACCTTACAACTTCGGAACACCAGGAGGGGATTTACAAACCTCCTATGTTATTTCTCGACAGCAATATTTTTCGAAAAAGCTAAAACAAGAAAAAGGCCTTTTTGTTTATGTCTACACTCAGATGCATGATCAACGCCTTCTTCCTGTAACCGCGTCAGCTCAGATACTCTGGGGAAGGCACCGAGTAAATTATTTGCCGAACTCTACGACGTTGGGATATGCAGGCTCCCATCAGGAAGCTACACCCTTTCTTTTGCCGGCACTGAATTACTTACACTTTTCAGGATTTGGAATGGCGTTAAATATGAAAGATCGAAACTTTCCTAAATGGGAAATCTCTCAATTGCAGTGTGACATGTTGGTGCAGTTTAAAAACCATTTATTAAACATTAAACCTGGCAGTCAATTTGTGGTGTTGATGTACAACAACAAGTTGACCGCATTTTCACAATGTCTAGACCAAAATAATGTTAAATATTGGCTAACGCATGAACGCGGACGGTATGAATTAGAGTCCCTTCCAGATGGTCACCCTCCGCGAGAGGTCATTCGGAAGTTGCCACTCGGTTTGCACCAGTTTTAAAGGCTGCCTTCAATTAATTCTGATTTTGATATTGGTCGTGGTACATATCGACGATTGTCAAAAATAAAATGCCAATAATGGGACCGTAAAAAATACCACCCATTCCAAAAGCAGCCATTCCTCCAATTATCGTCAATAATACAAATATAGAATTGATTTGAATACGTCCGCCTATAAAGCGTGGCTTAAACCATTGCTCAACCACGAGAGCGACAGTCGTAGTGAAGGCTAACAGAGTAAACCTCGACGTCACTTGCCCTGTTAAAATCAGATACAGACTGGCTGGAATAGTAACGATCGAAATCCTACAAGAGGTATAAATGCTAAAAAGATCATAAGAAGAGTCAATAAAATAACTGATTCGATACCAGCGATCCAAAGTGCCACTCCAGCGAGTGCGCCTTGGAGTATGCCCCAAACCGTTACAGACAAGGGTCGCGTAATTCATTTGATTGAATTTATCCAGAAAAATTTGCTCCTGATAATCAGGTAGAGGTGAAAGTTCGAAAAGGTATTTTTTGAGATTTTCTCCATTCACTAAAATTCCGAAGACAACAATCATCATTATGACCAAATCAAATAGAAAACTGAACACATTGCCAACAAAGCTATTTACGCTTGTTAAGAAGTGTCCAAGACCACCTCTTGTCGCTTCTAAAAGTTTTGATTTAATGAGCTCAAGATCCACATTGACGTCAAAAAACATTGCGGCGTTTTTAATAGTCGCCGCTGCTAGACCATCCCCGAAAAAAGTCATTCACTTCTTTCTGGTCAAGCCCAATGGCAAACTTTTGGTAGAGCACGAGGGCTTCCCGGCTCACGCTGATCGCTAAAAATATTAGCGGAGCCAGCACGACTACAGCTATTATCACACTCGTAAAAATTGCGGACTTTGATTTGGATAACTTGAACCGATGTACAATACGGTCGTTGATTGGGTAAAAGAGCCCAGCGATGATTAGGCCAAAAATAATGGGCTGTATCATTTGATGGGCCATCAGCCATAAAAGGTAAGTAATAAGTAAAAAAGCAAAAGAAAAGAATAATGTACTTATCTTATTGGGATTAAGTTCGGGCATAATTTCCTTCAATTTTATCGAATCGTTTGCAAAATAAAGCTCATATTAATCTTCTTCCAATTCAGTAGCAACAAAGGACTGACATGGTTGAGATTTTGAACTTTGTCCCATGCACCAGGTAAGTATTTTTTGTGACATTAACCGGCTGCGTGTGATAGCGTCATCTTTATGTCAAATAAACAGCCAAAAATAAATATTAGAAATGCAGATTACGATGATATTCCGGGAATCGTAGAATTATCGAAAAAAGTTTATAAAAAAATGGGTTCTTATAAGCCTGAAATGGTGCGAGGGCAGATTTCTCATTTTCCTGATGGATGTTTTGTTGTCGAAATCAACAATGTTATTGTGGCATATTCGGCAAGTTTGTTAATAGATGAAAAGCAAGCGCTAGAGCCACACTTGGAAAACCATTACTGGAAATGGTTTTGGTACCACCCATGTCAATGGAGGGAACTGTTTGTATGGTTACGAAACCTGTGTTGATCCAGATGTCCGGGGACATCGTATTGGGCAAAGAATCATAACGCAAGAAAGCGCCTTGTTCGGTTTAAAAAATTAAAATCAATAGTATTTGGCGGGCGAATCCCAAACTATGCGAAAAACAGTCCCAATTTGAAAAGTGTAAAGTCGTACATTAAAAAAGTACAAAGCAAAGAAATTAAAGACCCCACATTAGGGTTTCATTTACGAACCGGTTTTAAAGTTGTTGGAATATTGGAGAACTACCTCCCAATAGATGAGGAGAGTATGGGGTATGCAGTTCACCTGCGGTGGGATAACCCGGAGTATAAGGCTGTCTACAAGTCAAAAGGTGAAATATATCAACAAAATAGCGTACGCGTAGTATCCGTTCAGTATCAGCTGCGCCCCGTAAAAAACTTTAAAGAGTTTGCTGATATCGTGGAATATTATGTTGACGTGGCGGGTGACTACCGAGCGGACTTTTTATTGTTTCCCGAGCTGTTCACCATGCAGTTGCTTAGCATTGACAATGAGCAAGTAGCACCTGATGTAGCTATTGCAAAAATGACCAAATACACTGATCGAATAAAGGACTTATTTTCAGGTTTGGCGGTTAAATACAATGTGAATATTATCGCAGGCTCTCATCCGACAAAGAAAAATAAAAAAATTCGCAACGTTTCTTATATATGTCTCGAAACGGTAAGGTTCATGAGCAGGACAAGATACATCCGACCCCAGATGAAAAGTATTGGTGGCGCATAGAAGGTGGAGATGAAGTCAAAGCCATCGATACTGATTGTGGACCAATTGGAGTTCTTATTTGTTACGACAGTGAGTTTCCAGAGTTGACAAGGCACCTTGTAAATCAAGGGATTCGATTTTTATTTGTCCCCTTTTTAACAGATAACCGACAGGCATTTTGTCGTGTCAAATATTGCTGTCAAGCTCGCGCCATCGAAAACCAAATTTATGTAGCCATGGCTGGCAACGTTGGAAACTTACCAAGAGTGCAGAATATTGACGTGCAATATGCACAAAGCTGTATATTAACACCTTGTGATTTTCCGTTTGCACGCGATGGAATCGCTGCGGACACGAGTCCAAATGTTGAGATGGTGGCCATAGCTGACCTTCGAGTTGATAATTTGCTCGAAGCGAGAGATAGTGGAGCGGTTCGAAATTTACGGGACCGTCGTCACGATTTATATTCTGTAGTATGGCAAAAATGACGCCTTTTTCCTTTTAAATGGTAGGTATTGAACCAGCCCGTGACAAAATGAGAAATTTCTAAAGAATCGTTTCAAGATGATACGGATTTTGATGAATAATATTTGATAAAATCAAGGCTTGTGTTTGAAATGACTTAGGAATTTTCCGAAAAGTTAAACATAAGTATGAAATTTAAAACTCTGTCTGGAAAGATCCTCATTTACGGCATTTTTATGTCTCTTATTATTGGAGGGATTTTTTCGGTTTTTAGCTACATGCAGTTCAAGGATTACCTATTAACTGAAATGGTTGCGACAAATGCTAATCGGGTTAATTTGATATCGGATAGTATACAAGCAAACATCGATGAACTGAGAAGAGATGTAAAATTCTTGTCGCTAACTCCCCCATAAAAGGAATTATGCGAGCAGCCCAAAACAACGGAGTGGATCCGCTTGATGGCTCGAGCATCAGCCTTTGGAAAGATCGCCTATCTGTTATTTTTCAAGAAATGATTCACTCAAAGAACAAATATATTCAAATACGTTACATTGGTGTCGCAGATGACGGTAAAGAATTGGTAGAGTCGACAGGGATGGCAGTAGAGTTTTCGCGTGAATGATGAGAGATTGCAAAATAAAAAAGCTGAAAGTTATTTCGATGGGGCATTAAACACAGGTACTGGTAAAGTCTATTTGTCGTCATTTTCTTTGAATAGGGAATATGGAAAGGTAACGTATCCTCTACAAATGGTATTGCGGGCAGCCGTCCCCATCCATTCAAAAAATGGCGCACCCTTTGGCTTTGTTATTATTATATGTTGATTATACGGCCGTGTTTAATGGCCTTGAGACTTTGGCGGATAAAAATTCGGACTATTTTATAATTAATAATAAAAATAAGATTTTGCTCAGCTCTAATCAAACTAATGAGCAAA
The DNA here is from genome assembly GCA_041391465.1 of Bdellovibrionales bacterium. Taxonomy (GTDB): domain Bacteria; phylum Bdellovibrionota; class Bdellovibrionia; order Bdellovibrionales; family UBA1609; genus UBA1609. Next base: position 16,938 of record JAWKNX010000029.1, on the reverse strand, counting down.
CGGATTTTGATGCAGCAAAAATATATGATTCACTTGGGATTCCCCTCTGCAAAAGATTCATGAGTATGAAAGCTCCCCAGTTGTTAACGGAATAAAAAAATTTGAATTTGATGGGAAAGTATTTGTCCATATACCATTCGATATAACCTTTGAACCCCTCTGAGACTTTGGATATATTTTTAAAGTTGGACAAGAATGAGCTGACTGGGTTGATGAACAAAGAGGTTTTTTTCAACTCCGCTCTGTTGGTTCTGTTTGTTATTATTTCGTCCTTAATTTCAGTATTTTTTGCTAAAAAGTTGTCGTCCCCAATTATTCAATTAATGGAGCTGACACAGAGGATCTCTCGCGGTGAACCCATTGATCTTTCTGTGGAAAAAATTAAAGCCAATGATGAAATTGGATTGCTTACCAAAACGTTGTTAAAAATGTCGAGTGATTTGGTTACTCAAAACCACGAGCTTGTTTGGCAAAAAGAGATAATAGACAGTTCTGCAATTGTCGCTGAGACCGATGTGAAAGGTAAGATAACCTACGTCAACAAAAGCTTTGTTGAAATTTCAAAATATACAGAAGAAGAGCTAATAGGTCATGACCATCGAATAATCAATTCGGGGCACCATAGCAAGGAGTTCATTCGCGATATGTGGCAGACGATCACTAGTGGTAAGACATGGAGAGGAGAAATAAAAAACCGGGCAAAAGATGGCACGTATTATTGGGTGGACACTTCGATTCATCCAATACCTGGCAAGAATAATAAGATTGAAAAGTTTGTTGCAATTCGTTTTGATATCACGGCTCGCAAAGAAGCAGAGGCCAATTTAATCAATCAAACAAAAATGGCGAGCCTCGGTCATATGGCAGGGGGTATAGCTCACGAAATAAACAATCCTCTGGCAATAATTTCTCTTGCAAATATGTCGATTAAAAAGTTCCTTGCTAAAAGCAACGCACCTGAAAATATATATGATATGTGTGAAAAAGTTGATAGAACTGCGCTCAGAATAGGAAACATTGTTAGCGGACTTCAGGCAATATCAAGAGATGGATCTAAAGACCCAATGCAAATTGAAAACCTGAAAGTGATTTTAGATTACGCTCTTGGAGTTTGTATTGAAAAATTTAAAAATGATGGAATCGATATTCAAGTAGAAGGGCATTTGGATCATAGTATTTATTGTCGCGGTGGACAGATTGCACAAGTTTTAGTGAATTTACTAGTCAATGCTCATTATGCAGTAAGAAATCAGGAAGACCCCTGGATAAAGTTGAACTGCAGTGGAAGTGGAGACTCTATTGTCATTTCTGTTATTGACTCGGGTTTTGGTATAAAAGATCCAGAAAGAATTATGGACCCATTTTATACGACGAAACCCGTTGGGCAGGGGACAGGTTTGGGATTGAGTATTTCAAGTTCGATTGCAAAAGATCATGGTGGTGAGCTGAGATATGATTCTAAATCTGTTAATACTAAATTTGATTTAATATTAAACATTGTAAACTTAAAAAAGGCTGCGGCATGATAAATTGCTTACTTGTTGAAGACGAAGTGGAATTGTGCGGATTGATTTCCGAGCAGTTGAGTGACATTGGTTTTATTGTAGATGCGGTTTACTCGGCCGAAGAGGGGTTGAATAAAATCTCTGGAAACTCCTACAACATTGTTGTCACCGATATTAAATTACCAGGTATGAATGGTATTCAAATGATGGAAAAGATCCAAGCGGATTTAGAAAATCCGCCTATTTTCGTAATGAGTGGATACAGTGATTACGAGGCTGCCGATATTATTAATATCGGCCTACAATGTTCTTTGCAAAACCACTAGAGTTGCCTCAGCTCTTCTCCGAAGCCGAGGCCTTTTACGAAATACACAGTTAGAACAAAAGTCCCAACCTAAATGCTGCCTTGAGTATTATGAAAAATCCAACCTTGGTAGAGCAAAATATTTATCGGGCAATTTAAAGTTTTGAATTAAACCGCTTTAATGTGCCAAGGCGACCGTTAAAAGATCTTTAGGCTACTTTACGGCCCGATATCAAAGTGTTAATTTCCACAACAGTTCCATTCATGTTAGACGATTGGCTAAGCATTTCATTAGCGGAACTGGCTATATTGTCCGCGGCAGCGGCGTTGTCCTGAACCGTCAAATCCAGTAGGTTCATAGCTTTTCCTAGTTGATTCAATCCGGTCGTTTGCTCATTACTTGCTATAGCAATTTGTTCATTTAACGTAGAAATTTTATTTATAGACTCAACTATCGAACTCAGGACCACGCTGCTTTTTCTGCAATTTCGTTCCCCTCGGATACTTTTTGACCACTGCCGAGTATTATTTCACTGATGTCTTTTGCCGCCCGCCTCAGAGCTTCTTAATGCCAGGGTTCTCAACAGCCTCAGCAACGACACTGAAGCCTTTTCCATGTTCGCCGGCCCGAGCGGACTCTACGGCTGCGTTGAGGGCTAGTAAATTTGTTTGAAAAGCAATTTCATCAATCACATTTATTATCTCCTCCATTCTCTTCGAGGAGTTTGAAATGTCTCCCATTGCCAATATCAATTTGCGCAATTCCTTTTCCTCGCCAACGGCCTCTTGTTTACTTTGCTTTGAGTACTCAAAGGCCTGATTTGCGTTTTTGGCATTGGCCTGAACGATGCTGGCAATTTCTTCGAGCGAGGATACTGTTTGCTGCAATGTAGCCGCTGCTTCAGTAGCGTTTCGAGAAAGAGTTTCGCTTGATCCAGATAGCGACTGGCTGGTTTGGTTCAGTGCGCCTGAAGATGTTGAAATTTTGGAAGTAAAGTAACTTAATTTTGATACAATATTTTTAACAATAAATATCGAGGAAATTAAAGCCAGCAATATTGAAATAGACAAAACAGTTTTTACCGCAAACAAAATATCTTTACCTTTGTCACTATGAGCAGAAGACTCAGCTTCAATGAGTTCGCCAAGTTCGCCCAAGCTGACTTCTAGTTTTTCAAATGAGGCTTCAAATTGACCAAGGGATTCTTTTGCTATTTGAGCTTTCCCAGAAGAAGCGAGTTGGACTATCTTATAGTTGGCTTCGATATACAAATCGACATCTGGTTTTGCGGATTCAACCGCGGCCTTTGCTGTAGGTGAGATGTCAAGGCTATCGAGTGCGCTAAAGTATGTTTTGAAGTTACTAGCAAACTCCTGTTGTTCATTTACAAAACTTTGTAGCCCCTCTGAATTGTCAGATTCAGAATGTAAAATCGCTCCGTAAACAACTGCGCGCATTCCATCATGCATCATATCTATTAATGTCATATTTCTAATGGCTGGAATTTGTACTTTTGCAACCTTTGAAAGCTCACTAAGAAGCTGGTTGCCTTTATTGTAGGATAGAGCTCCCAATAGACCTAATAGGCAGATCATAAAAAATGAAAACAACCATATTTGGCAATAGCAAAATTTGGATTTAATTTCGGCGCTTTTGCGCATTGAAAATTAAATGAACAAGGTCTTTCAACAGCACATCTGACTCAAGTGGATGTCTGAGTGTCTTCTTTGGGACGATCTTATATTTATTAGTTCTCCCGACCTTTTCTCTTTTTATATAATCAGCTTCTTCTAAATCTAGAAGTATTCCCATAACCGTTCGTTCAGTAATGCCCACTTTTTGTGCCATTTCCCGGACTACGATATTTTCATTGGTAGCAATCAAGAAATAGACGTGCCCATGGTTGCTGAAAAAAGTCCAATTGGTATCAGATTGAGACAAAAAGACCTCCCTATTATCTGACAATAAGTTATTCTACTGAAAAAAAATACATGAAAAGAAATACATGAAATATATTGCATATATCAAGATTTACTGATAGCCTGAAGTTATAAAGGAGCAATTAATTGTGAGTTGGGCCGTATTATTACTAGTAGCTTTTCCGAGAATTATTAACGATTTAGTGAGTCTGAAGAAAAAACCTGACGGGCGAGTGTGGGCGTATTTGGCTTCGGTTGGATTCGGTGTATTGACGGGAATTTCCATAATTATGGGCGAACCCATCAGATGGGTGCTTTTTGCGTTTTCAGAATCGTTCACTTTTGGACTTAGTCTAGATCCACTTTCTGGGGTGGTGTCTACAACAGTCATGTTTATAGGAGCTTCGGTAATGAGGTTTTCTGAAAGGTATCTTTCGGATGATCCACACCAATCTCAATTTCACAGAAACATAGCAACGACATTGACCTTTGTTCTAATTATGCTCAATTCGTTGAACTTGTTAATGTTTTGGTTTGCTTGGGTCGGGACATCGTTTTATTTACACAAACTTCTTCTTCACTTCAGTGAGCGTGAGGGAGCAAGAAAAGCTGCCCATGAAAAATTTTGGGTAAGTCGCATCGGTGATGTTTTTATACTCGCTGCCTCGGGAGCTTTGTTTCAGCTGTTTGGCTCTCTCGATTTTTCTGTTATTGCCCAAGCTTCAGAGAGTTTATCTTTAAAACAGGCGGACTCTTTCCTCATGGGACTTGCCGGGGTTTTTCTTGTCCTTGGTGCGATGACTAAGTCGGCTCAATTTCCATTTCACTTTTGGTTGCCAAAAACTATGGAAACTCCCACTCCCGTGTCCGCACTCATGCATGCTGGGATCATAAATGCCGGAGGTTTTCTTATTATTAAAATGGGAGGGTTTCTCAATCAAATTCCCTGGACTCTCCACTTGTTGGCTCTTGTCGGTGGATTTACAGCCTTGTTTGGTTCATTTATTATGCTAACCCAAACAAATGTAAAAAGAAGCTTAGCCTATTCGACGATTTCACAAATGGGATTTATGATGCTTCAGTGCGGTCTCGGCGCGTTTGCCATTGCGACTGTCCATATGATTGGGCACGCATTCTATAAGGCATATTCATTCTTAGGCTCGGGAGCGGTTGCAGACCATGGGCGATTAAATAGGTATGTACCCCAGCCAGACAATGAGCCTAGGGTTTGGATGCCATTCATAGCGGGATTCAGTGCGGTGTCCGTGGCACTTCTTGTAGGGCCTTTCTTCGGGTATGGTTTTGAAAAGCCCGGAGCCTTGATCCTTTTGCTCGTTTTGGGGCTTGCGTGTGCTCAAATCTTTCTTTCTTACAATAGTAAAATGGATTGCTTAATACCAATACTGTCACTTTGTGCTATGTACTTTGGTCTTTACCAATTGATGACATGGATTTTACATGGATCTTTATTGACCTATGCAACCAAACTCAGTGGTGAGCAAAATTTTGTATACTTGATAGTAGGGTCGCTTTTTATTTTGCTTTATTTATTTCAAAACAATCTGAATAGAATTTCTAAAACTAAATTTGGACAGAAAATATATTTGAAATCACTTAATGGAGGATACCTTGGATAAAAAATATATGCAGTTGCCGGAAGAAAATGAACTGAATGCGCAAACTGTTACCCGGGGTAATTTTCAATCTTTCGAATTACTAAACTTAGAGAAATTAGTGGACCGAGTTCTATCTAAGGTCACGCCGACTTGGGATACTCGTGACTATGTTGCTGTTAATCCGCTTTTTGGTTACAGAAATGAAGAGTTTCTACAGGCAATTAAAAAAATTCAAAACCTTCGAAGAACTCTTCTCTTACCAGATAAGACTTACCTAAAAGCAAAATACCGAGCGGGAGATATTCTGGATAAAGATCTGTCATATGCTCTAATGCTTTATCAAAGGCAAGTTGATGGACAAAACCGAGACAGTATTGATTTTAGCCATCTCATCGAATTCTTGGATGCAACAGATTACAAATCTAAGACGAACAGTAAAATAAATTGTATTACGGATATCTATGATATTGAGTTTCAATCCAATGAAACGGAGAAAGTAACAAACGAAATATCAAAGTGGTTGTCAGCATATTTTGACGAAGGACAATCCAAATGGAAACTTCCGAAAAACCCTCTCGGGCTTTATGCGAGCTGGAAGAACTTAATTAGGCTAGATGCGGCCCCGAGCAGTAGTTACAACAATCTTCATGATTTGATTGAAGATCTTCCCAATGATCCCCATAAGGCAATTGAGAAGCTTTGTAAAATAATAATACAAAAAAGCCCATTAGAGGAAGGTCAGCTTGAAAACTACCTACAAAGGTTACTAGCAACGGTTTGGGGTTGGGCTTCATTTGTTAAAAAGTTTGATTTTGAGAAAGAGCTTTTAGGCGTCAAACCTCAACACAAAGACCCAACGGGGTTGGTCGACTTACTGGTTATACGGCTTTCTTATGATGTGGCCTATTTTAAAAATTCGATGACTTTAGGGATTTGCCATATGAATCATCATCTTATGAGTTATTCGATTCGATCTGGTGAAGAACTACTTTTGGCTACTCTCGCTGATGATAGCAACTAGAAGAATGATTTCAGCGAAAATAAATTTTCGTTACATTGAAAAGAAAAGACCACTTGCGCAAATGGCTTTTTGTATCGACGTTAGAAGCGAAGTCATAAGACGACACCTAGAAAATGCTTCAGATGACATAGAGACAATTGGGTTTGCAGGTTTTTTTGGAGTTCCAATTGCCTTAAAAAGACTTGGGTTTGAGGCGGCTGACCACCAATGTCCGGTTTTGTTGAAGCCTGTTTTGGAGGTCTCAGAAATTTGTGAAAATTCGGAGAACGCGGTCAGTATAAGAAAAAACTCAATTCTAAACAAATACGCAATAAGAGCGTCTCAACAATCATCCTCGTCTGCTTTCTCCATGGCAGAGGCCTTCGGTTTTACTTATGCGGGCAAAATGTTCGCAAATGCCTTGGGGTTATCGAAGCCAAACATGGACTTTGAAAAGTGGGATGAGCAATTTAAGCTTGATACAAAGGGTGTTAAACTGGAGTCAAAATTCAGTTGGCTTACGGCGCGCTATACAATATGGGCCTAACAAGAAATTTTGGTAGATACATTTTCTTTTGGGCACGGAGGAGAATCGGCCAACAATCCCTACCAGGGAGCTCTCGACTGCGGCGCATGTGCTGGGCATAACGGAAAATATAACTCTCTGAATCTCTTGCTGGAATATTAAATGAAGAAGAAGTTAGACGAGGTCTAAAAAAATGGGTATTGATATTCCAGGAGTGGATACGAGTTTTTATTCGGGATGGCACAACACAACAAAAGACAATCTGGTCATAGATTCGGAAGAGAATTCAAGTGATTTAAAAAATCAGGGAATCTATTTTAAAGGCATTGGATGGGTGTCAAAAGGAGAGAGCCAAGTTTTTGATCTCGAAAGACGGAAATAAGGCTGGGGCTATTGCTAGTGAGTTTAAAACTAGAGCCATTGATTGGTCAGAAACCAGACCTGAGTGGGCATTGGCTATGAAATCACTCTTTTATAGTTGGGAGAAGGAGCCTACCCAGAAAGTTAATCTTGAAGGTCGTTCATTTCTTCACGATTATGATGAATCGACGGATCCTGATCTGAAAAAACTCGGAACTCATAATGACTGCCCCGATGCCGATTGTAACAAATTGGATAAATATGCAATATTACGCAAGCACAATTGACCCGGAAAATTTGGGACTGGCAATAAAGTGCTCAACAATGTCGTTGGGACAATTGGATGTGTCCAAGGCAATGAGGGGTTTGTTAACAGGCCTTCTGAGCAATCAGTTCACCTAAAATAAGCCGTTATTTTCACGAGCCCGCTGAGATTGCAAGTTTTTATCGAAGCATCGACAGAATCAATATTGATAAATTGTAGACAAGCATGAGATGGTTTCAGAGTTAGTTTTAAACGGTTGGCTGGATATTATTTCAATAGACACATTGGAAGAGAAATTTAAATTGAAGTTAAAAGCAAATGGATCGGATATTGAAGAGGCCTTGTGGAATCTGTCGGCGCTAAACCTTTAAGATGGTCGGGGAGACAGGATTCGAACCTGCGCGATCCACCCTAACTATTTATAATATAAAAATCAATCCTCAAGCTTCGGAAAACCTCGATAATGCTTAATCAATTCAAATCTATGGCTCATCCCTCTAGAGATAAATACCGATTTTTTGAATGCTTTTGAAATCTTTGCCTTGATTTAAAGTTGCAATAAAGTGCCATATATATGGCATTATAATTCTGATGAAAGTTCTATCTTCAATTCGAGTTTGAGCAGTGGTATTCGAAGACCTTTGCGGGAGCAGGCACAGATAGATTCAAGGGTTTCTCGTATTGAAGAAAATGACTATTTGGGAGATCGAAAAACATCTGGTGAAGGTTTAGCAGAGCTAAGATGGAAAAATGGCCGTCGAGTTTACTTACACAAAGCTAGATGGCTTTACTTGTTTTTGTTATTAGTTGGAGGTTGGTAAAAATGCCCAAAGCGAAGACATCAAAAAAGCAAGACTTCTCCTTCGAAGATATGCCGAGTCTGAAAGCGAAGAATAAAAAAGAGCTGAAGTCTTTTAACGCTTCTAAGCGCTTGAAAGACAAAAATTATATTTCTCAAGCTCTTTGGGAGTGCCTTGTAGATAATGACACCGAAGGTTTTAAAGAAATCCTTCGTGCTCACTTGGAGCTAATCAATAAAGATGACTTCGCTAAAGAGGCTGGAATTTCAAGAAGGACTTTGTTTAGAATGCTATCAGAAGATGGGAACCCTACACTAGATAATATTTTCAAGGAAGATTACAAATTGTGCGCATAGTTTGTAGTAAAGTACTGAGAATATGAGTTCGAAGATAAGAACTAAAAAACCGCGCAAAAGTGAAATGTGCCCCGTTGGTTACCATGTGGTCCACGTGTTGTTCGCATTTGTAAAAGTGACCTCGAACGTGGGTGGATACTCATTTAAGAAAGAACCGTGGTCACAAGACCATGCATTTGTCGGAGAATATTCTTCATTTGTATTGGAGTAATAAAAGAAGTATCCAAAACTAAAGGCCATTACACTTTCAGGTACCATGAACTCGATAGCATTATTCAATTCTGGTTAGAGTATTGGAAGAATCAGGGCGTTAGTTTTCCAAAGTTTAACACCGCTGCATATAAAAGCCACTATTATCGCAGCGGAGTCTAGTTTTAATCCGAAAGTCAAAGCAAAGACATCAACGGCCACTGGGCTCATGCAGGTTTTAAAGTCATCTCTTGCTCCTCTTTTCTTTGGCTGGCAAAAAAGACAGGGCTGGCGTGAAGTGCCCGATAACTATATCTCTGTGACTCAAAAAGAGTTGGAAGACCCTGTTATAAAAATAGCTGCAGGTATCCGATGGTTCTTGACATAAAAACTACCTGATGAGAAATCATAAAAATGTAACTTTGAAAGTGATTCGAAATTACCATTCAAGAGACAAAGCGGGGGATGAGTATGTCGCTGAGAAGGTTCTTAAATATTATAATAGCTCTAAGTAGCCTGCTATTCTCTTTGCCTGGAATTGCTGAAGATATTCGTTTGGTGGCATTGAAAAATTACAGCTTCCAAATAAAATGGAATTGTCTGTCGCAACAGGCAAGGATTTTGATTTGTTGATGAACAAGGGACTCGGAAGATATTGGAAGACCACATTAACTTTGAAAAAAACAAAAAAGTCCTTTGGCAAAAAACTCACCGTGAAGATAAAGAAGAGAGAGATGGGCTTATGGCAATATCGTGCCTATTCGAAAAGGAAAGTACTTTGATGATTTAAATCATGACGGTCAATATGCGAAGTCGCTATTTTGCCATGGGATTTTGAAATGGCTGTATACAGAACTGCCTGTGGGAAATTTATACGGTTAAAGATGATGAGTTGGTAAAATATGGTGTGAAGTCGGTTCAATTTTCTGAATTTGGACCCAATGTTCTACTTGGCTGCCCAAAAAGTGTTGGAAATTTGATATGAAGGCGTGTCGGAAGTGTTATTAGTAGGTAGTAGAGAGTATGACTAAGTTAGGAATTTACCAATCTAGCCTCTCAGTTTTTATCGAATATCGAAAAAGATATTTCAAGTGGTTTACTGCACCTTGAGGCTCATTGGGATATAGACCATATATGCTATCGAGTTGAATCAGTTGAGCGTTATATTGAAATTAAGAACTTTTTTTTAAATTTTTCCAGTCTGCTTGCCGAATCTCAGGTCAATGGGCGCCCGATAAGTACGTTCAAGTTAGAAGAGCCCTTTTTTCTTGGTGATAAAGCTATTTTCTTAGTTGAGCTTCCAGCGCCGAAAGGCGGTAAGCTAGTATCTGAAGGTCTCGAACACATTGAAGTTGTAATAGATATTCCATTTGACGAGGCTCAAATTCGATTCGAAAAGTTTAAGCAAAAAACTGAAGGTTTAAGAAAAGACTTTAATCAAGAGCTCGTGATTTCACTAGAGAAATATGCTGTTAAGTTTCATCACCTTTCCTTAGAGTCCGTAGTTAACCTTGAAAATAACGAAGAAGTTTTTGAAGCAATTTGTAAATCAAAGGTCCTATCATTATTAAAAAAGTATCGGCCACTTATTGCAGGCACATTTCCCTTAGGTATTTCCCAAAAAGAATCTGATGTTGATGTGTTGTTGACTGCAAATGACCTTGATGGCCTGGTGGATGAGATAGAAAATAATTTTAAAAATGAGGCATCATTTGAAGTCTATTGTTCTGAGCAGAGCGGCGAGAGATATATTCTGGCTCGTTTTAAAATAGACGAAGTACCCTTTGAGCTATTTGGACAGTGTATCGAAACAGTTAAACAAAGGGCATACAAGCATTTTCAAATTGAAGAGAGGTTGTTGAAGTTAGGAGGGGGTGGATTTAAAAATCGTATTCAAGAGCTGCGAGCTGATGGAATAAAAACTGAACTCGCTTTTATAAAAGCTTTGAATCTCTCCGGAGACCCCTACTTAAAACTTCTAGAACTCCACTCTTCTTCTGATAATGAGCTTCGACATATTTTAGCAGGCATAAATTGACCAGAGTTTTAACAACTGAGGTTTTAATTCATGGTCACCAGTTTTTGGAGTTCAAAACAGGACAAACATGATACCCTGCAGATGTATCTAGCGCCCATCCTCTATTCAAAATTCCTTAATGATTTCAATAATTTATAAAAGTTGGTCGGGGAGACAGGATTCGAACCTGCGACCCTCTGGTCCCAAACCAGATGCGCTACCAGACTGCGCCACTCCCCGAGTACTATAGTCAATTTTGTTCGCTTTCACTCTCCATTCCTTCACCAATTGGTTCAGTCATTTCGAGCTTCGCTCTTTCTAGGTCCCTGGCAAAAATCGGTAGCCTTCATTGGCTCCTCGGTCTTTCGGACCTGCGGGGCACCTTTCAGGCATTGCCACTCCCCGAGTACTATAGTCAATTTTGTTCGCTTCCACTCTCTATTTCTTCACCAGTTGGTCTAGTCATTTCGAGCACAAAGGAATCAATATCGAATGCATGTGAATATGGGGGAAAGGGTCTAAAGGCAACCGGTTTTTCATTAATTTCCGTGATTTCATGAAGATAAGGCATAACGCGATACGTCATATTCCCTGAAATGCTTTGCTCTGAAGGGTATATGGTCTTTAGCATTAATGTAATAGCGCACTACAATAAAGGATCACTAACTTAACTAATGTTTAGGAGGGGTCATTTACGAGATTCTTAGTAGGAGCAAACACAACTGTAAATTATTACAAGGAGAAGTTTAGTGACTAAGAAATTAATAGTATTAGCGTCATTTTTGGCTTCAACAGCAGCAGGGGCTGCTAGCGAGCTAACAAATTCTGCCGAATTACGTTTTCGTCTTAACCACAACATGAACAGTGGTTTAGTAAAAGATAGAACCAACACCGACTGGGCTCACAGACTTAAGTGGGACATGGGCTACAAAGCCGGTGAAAAGCTGACGGGTAATGTTTCTTTGATCCACAACAATATGTGGGGATTTGATGATGGTGAATCCGTCATGGGTGATCGTAGTGACGACAACCAATTTGTTATCAACCAGGCTTATGCAACTTGGATGCTTGCCAATGATATGAGTGTTGTAGTTGGTCGTCAGCCCATCGAATTTGGCGACGGTACACTTTTTCACCTCAACGATTGGGAAGCACAACCGTACTCATTCGACGGTATAGGTGTTAATTATGACACTGAGTTTGCGGCTGTAAACTTCTGGGGCGTTAAGATGTATGACTTCGGTCAATCTCGAACTGCGGCTCCGGCTACTGATACTGATGATGACGAAAGAAACCTTTACATCTTCAGCATCGACGTAAAAAACATGCCGGACTTTTTAAAGATGTTGAACATTCACATCATTAAAGATGCTGCAAGTTCTCTTGCTGCCGGTGGTGGTGGTACAAATGTTGTAAACACAGGTGATCGTGTAGATACGACTCAACTGGGTTTCACTTTACAAGGTGAGTCTGGTCAAACGGATTACAGATTGACTTACAGCATGGTAACTGGAGAACAAGAAACACCTGCTGGAGCTAAATCAGATGTTTCAACCAGCATGATGGATGCAGCTGTTGGTTTTAAAGTTGAGAGCTTCAGAAACTCACGCTTTGAGCTCGCTTACCACACGGATACAGGAACAGACAGCAGTGGTGACGTAACTCTTTATAGTCCACTTTTTTATGATATGCATGGATCAGCAGGTATGATGGACATCGTAACTTGGGGTAACAGCACGTACATGAAATTGGGATGGATGTTTGAGTTGATGGCAAACACAATGGCTGGCCTCGATTACTATCAATTTTCATTAACTGAAGCAGCCGGTGCTGATGATGTAGGTTCTGAAATTGATTTCTACACAACTAAAAACTATGACAATGGCATCGCAGTTACTGCTCGCTTAGGTATGTTTACGCCTGGTGACGCTTTGGCTTCCGATGAGACTCAGACTCAAGTTTTTGTAGAAGGTAAATTTACATTCTAAAATTAAAGTCATTTAATTACTATGACAGTGAAAAAGGCTAGCATCTTGCTGGCCTTTTTCTTTTTGCCGTATTTAGTTTGTTGGGGCATTCCGGTTTGATTTTATGGTCAGTTTTAGGGACAATAAAGCTGATGCAGAAGGACAGCCATATGAAAGCCTATATAATTATCCCCATCCTGTTTATATTAATTGCTGAGTTTGCATATTCCAGGCCCCTGATAGAAGTTGAAGGCGCTTTACAGACGGAATTGAACAATGTATTAAAAGCAGCAGATGAGCTTCACTTGGCCTTTTATGAACAAGACGAGCCTAAAATTGCCACAAAAATAAAGGGTCTGCTCCAGTTTATCAATCGCGCTCACAGCCGAACCACCTTGGCAAACGATCAACAGCCTCATTTGGAAAAAATGCTGGAAGCGGCGCGAGCAAATTTAGAATTAACTCAAATGAAAAACGGAGCGGATAGGCAAGAACCACTCAAAGACTCATTCCGGCAACTGGTTCAAATTGCAAAAGTTTATAAACTCGACCGATATCGAATTTATTTTTGCCCTAAAGACAAAAGTGTTTGGTTGCAAAAAGGGGGGCGCCCCAAAAACCCCATTCATCCAGAAAAATTCGGTCAGTGCGGTCGCATTGTTAGGTAGAGATGAATAGTTTCTTTAAAAGCCTTTCAAAATCTACAACTGCTTTTCTAGTCATTGTGCTGGGGATTCTGTTTATTGTTATCTCCGATCCGCCTAAATCTGTGTGCGATTCACAAATTGCTCAGTTTAAAAAAACTCAGGCAGGATTTATGTTTCCAGAAACGGAGCGAGTTGTTGGAAAAATCAAAGAAACTCGCCTGAAAAAGCAAAGTGATTTTTGCAAAGTAAGAAACTCACCAGGAGCATGTTTTGAGCTTTTCACCAGTTTGAAAGTTTTGGTAAAAGAATTGGGTTTTTTAGACAGCCGCTGTCAGCCGGACATCGCCGGACTTTCTCAGGTTAGAGATGCAATTTTTGAAAATATCGAGTTAATGACGCTTTTGGCTTGGGGAGAAACTCCCCCTGTGAACTATCACGCAAAACTCAATTGGCTTACGGGTGCTGATATGAAGCTATATTGTGACCTTAAGCGTGTTGCGGTGGATTTTTACGGTGAATCCAGGTGGCAGTCATTTCGTGAAAAAATGATAGCAGCTGTTCCTGGGACCGAGGGAATGTCACGAGAAGAGATCTGGAATGTAATACTGCTCTCCACAAAATGTGATGCTTACCTTTAAAGTGATTTTATTGCATAACCGAGTCAGATGTATTAACTAGTCCTCATGACAATGAATAAGTACATTTCAATTTTGGTGATTCAGTTGATGGCAATTCCGGTAGCCATCTTAACATTTAAATACGTAGAAATTCGATTTTTTGCAGGAGCCATAGCTGGAGCCTACTTTTTAACTTCTTCAGCCATCGTCGCAGGCATATGCATTTTCAATCGGCGACCCTTGGTGAAATCGCCCATATTTTGGTCTTCCTTAGGGTTCTTCACCTTTTTTGCGTTGCCCATTTTTTTAGGTCGATTGATTTACCCACCAGATGTGCCTTTTAATGAAGTGCTTATTTTTGGTGTTCGTGGGGATGTTTTACATAGAATATCTACGATCTACTATTCGATCATGATTTTGCTGACATTGATTGAGTCGGGAACCTTTATCATGTTTCAACAAAAGAAAAAGCCCAGCTGAATATCAGTTGGGCTCATCCAAATATTTAATATGTTTTGACATTATTTAACTTCAAAAGGCTTTGGAGAAATAGGTTCCGGTCTGCGGAATGTATCGTAAGCATCATTACCAGTTGGCAGAAGAGCCAAGTTTCTGGCAATTTTAACCTGAGCAGCCACTTGACGTTGCTGACTGTTGCTCACCTTGCTGATTCGTGAAGGGATAATTTTTCCGCCTTCCATGATAAACCTATAAAGAGTCGAAGGATCTTTATAATCGAACCGAAATTCGGCTGGATATTCGGGTCTGAATTTTGATTTTCTACCTTTTTTGAGCATTTCGATCCACCTTTGGGTTTCGGCTAAGCACCTAATATCATTTGCTATTATTGCTCACCAATGCCGTTAATAATTCTTTAAACAGAGGCTTCTTGGGCCACATGTTCACTGCGAGGGGGTAGGAATATCAATCGATCCGTAGTTTTGTCCATTGAAAAAGTAGAAAAATACAATTTTTCGGTTGCCAAGTTTATGGGCCCTCCACTATATCTTGGGATTCGCAAACGAAATGGTTGAACTCTCGATAACATTATTTGAGAGCAAAGCTAAAAAACAAATGATTTCAGTAATTTGAAACAAAAGGCAGGTAAAAGATGGCTCGATGTGAACTCTCTGGAAAGGGACCGGTTGTAAAAAACTTGGTGAGTCACTCCAACATCAAAACAAAGTCTACGGCACATCCTAATATTCAGCAAAAGCAGCTTTGGAGCCAATCTTTAGGTCGAAATGTTAGCTTGAAGCTGGCGACAAGTACCATCCGAAATGTTGAGCATAAAGGTGGATTTGACGCCTATATTTTGAAGCAAGATGACAAAATATTGTCTGACCGTGCAAAAAGAGTAAAAAACCAGATCAAACGAAAATTGAATCTAAGATAAAAGGGCGTCTCATTATGAAGTTGAAAATTAAAAAAGGCGATACTGTTCAAGTAATAGCTGGTGCTGATAAAGGCAAAAAAGGCGCTGTCCTTACACTCGACAAGAACAAGTTAAAGGTCAAGATCCAAGGTGTTCGCGTTCAAACTCATTTTAATGAGCAAGAAGGTTTACAGCAAATGGAAGGGTTCGTTGACTACTCAAATGTAAAGTTTGTTTCTGCAGCGGCTAAAACTGCAAAAAAGAAAACTAAAAAGAAAGCAGCAGCTAAAGCGTAATAAAAACGGTTTAATGCTAACACTTCAAAAAAAGCTGCAGTTGAAATGCAGCTTTTTTTGTATGACGGGGGCTAGTTACGGACTATGGGTGGGTCATTTATTCACAGGAATTTGAATAAGAGAGCTAGGTTTGCTAGGCTCTTAAGTATGATAAGACCTTTTGTTACAATTGTGTTTTTGTTAGGTTCTGTGTCTGCAGTGGCAGAGTCTGTTGATTTACCTCGATTAATTATGTGCAAAAATCAAAAAGTAAGAAGAACGATCAGAGTATTCAAAAACTCTGAAGGTGAATGTGAGACTGTTTATACAAAAGCCGGTGTTGATAGGACTGTGGGTACTGCCTCTGTTCCGACATCCTGTTTTCGTTTTGTTGATAATATCCGTGAAAATCTGGAAGATGCAGCTTGGAAATGCGATGAAGTCAGTCAGTTTAAAATAGAGTTTCCTCAGAAAACCGAAGAATGATAACCCATCTATGAAAATTACCGTCACTCAAATTCAAAGCAGTGAAGATTTAGAAGAAAATAAACAGCTTATTCTTGAACTACTGGACTCTTTTGGCTCAAACAGTGACGTTGTGTGTTTTCCTGAAAATTCAACTTTTATAAGAGTTTCGAATGACACCAAGCTTTATGGCGCGCTGGAAATTCAAGATCCTTTTTTTGAGGCTGTCGCGGAAAAAGCCAGCGCCTTGAATTGTGCAGTCAATATAGGTGGTGTTCCTTTGAAAGAGGGGGAAGACTTGTCCAATGCAACGCTTTGGATTGCACCAGGGGAAACCCCTCGAGTGGTTTACCGTAAAATACACATGTTTGATGTCAATGTGGGCGGGTTTAAAGTGTGTGAGTCGGCCTCTTTCAAAGCCGGAAATGAGCTTCGAGTTTTGAACTACAAAGGCTGGAAATTTGGTTTTACAATTTGTTACGACTTAAGGTTTTCCAACATATTTAATGCCTATGCAGAGGCTGGGGTTGATGTTGTTTTCGTGCCGGCCGCTTTCTTGGTTAAAACCGGTGAAGCCCATTGGCAGGTTTTACTGAGGGCAAGAGCCATTGAAAGTCAAATTTATATCGTCGCCAGCGCTCAAGCAGGGACCCATTATGACAAGAGTGGTGATAAATCTCGTAAATCCTATGGGCACTCGATGGTCGTTGCCCCCTGGGGTGAAGTTATTTTTG
>JAWKNX010000028.1:0-37024 GCA_041391465.1 Bdellovibrionales bacterium | reverse complement strand
CGTAACTTTTTAGAGCTGAATCTTTATCTAAATCAACACTGTATGCATCCTTCATCGTAAAGTCACGCCCTCGCATGAGTCCGAATCGCGGACGAATTTCATCTCGAAACTTCGTCTGTATTTGAAAAATGATGACAGGAAGGTCTCTATAACTTTTTAAATCATGCCGAACATAATCCGTCATGACTTCCTCATGAGTTGCGCCTAAACAAAATTCGTGCCCACTTCGGTTTTTAAATCTCGCCAGGCCATCTCCCATCTCAGCCCAACGATTCGTTTCTTGCCACAGCTCTGCTGGGTGAACGACAGGCATTAAAACCTCGATAAGATCGTCTTTTTCAAATTCTTCACGAAGAATGGCTTCAAATTTTTTCTGAGCACGAAGTGCCAAGAAGCCTAAGGTGTAAATCCCTGGTGCCACCTTTTTAATAAGCCCGGCGCGCATCATCAATTTATGACTGGGGATTTCGGCATCCGCAGGAGTTTCTTTTTGAGTGAATAAGTGTGCTTTTGACCATCGCATAGAGCCATCCTTTAAAGGCCCTAAAGTAGTAGAGGGCTAACGAAAAAACAAGTCCGGACGGAGAGTATGGGCTCGAGATGAAGAGATTTTCAATATTCAATGGTCCAAACCGAGTTCTTCAGGTGCGGTGCTCGCCATAGCGAGCGCTGGTGCCTGCTGCTGTCTGAGGGGTTGGATCATTGGAAATTGAAAATCTCTACAGGTCGAGGCCGTAGGATTTTATTTTACGATGCAAATAAGAGCGCTCTAAACCAATTTTTTCGGCTGTTTTTGTGATATTTCCGTCATTTTCATCAATCATTCGAATTAAAAAGTCTCTTTCGAATCGAGCCCGAGCTTCACGAAAATTCAGCTCAAACTCCCCGTCGGAACCTTCTGCGTTGTCAAATGACAGCCCCGCGAACCGGAGATCTGGGACTTCAACATAATCCCCAGGAGTGAGAATATAAATTCTCTCAACAAAGTTCCTCAACTCTCTGACGTTGCCAGGCCAAGAGTATTTCTGCAGTTTCTCTAAAGCTTTGTCGGCAAAGACCTTAGGTCGATGCCCTCCATTTTTACAAAACTGATTTCCAAAATGTCGGATCAATGCCGGTATATCTTCCAATCGACTGCGCAGCGACGGAACGACAAATGGTATTACATTTAAACGGTAGTAAAGATCTTCTCGAAAATGGCCGGCTTTAATTTCTTCTTCCAAGTTTTTGTTAGTGGCTGCAATGACTCGAACATCCACATCAATTTTTTCTGTACCACCAACACGAGTAAAGTTTCTCTCTTGAAGAATGCGCAAAATCTTAGATTGTGCATCAAGACTCATATCGCCAATTTCATCCAAAAGAAGGGTGCCACCGTTGGCCTGATCAAACTTTCCTTTTTTGCCTTGTGTGGCGCCGGTGAAAGCTCCTTTTTCAAAGCCAAAAAGCTCAGCCTCTATGAGTTCCGATGGAATCGCCGCACAGTTCACCTCAATAAATGGACTGCTCGCCCGTCGAGAAAGATAATGTATGTTTTGCGCCACTAATTCTTTGCCCGTACCGTTTTCACCGGTGATTAAAACCCACGACTCAGTGGGAGCAACTCGCGTGACCATTTGTTTGAGCTGTACCATCTTATCGGAGTCGCCCACCATAGTTATATCTGTACGTAATTTGGTAAGAAGCGCATTTTTTTGCAGCCGTTCCGACTGGTAACTTAAAATGTTGGATATAAGAATTGATATTTTATCAATTGAAAGTGGTTTCTCGACAAAATCCCATGCCCCTAACTTGGTGGCCCTCACCGCGGTTTCAATGGTTCCATGGCCTGACATAATAATAAACTCAATGCCTGGAAACTCAGCTTTCGCCTTCTTCAGTACATCGATCCCATCTAGCTCTCCAGGCATCCAAATATCCAACAGAACAATCTGAGGGTTGACTCTCTTTATTTGTGCCAAACCCGAAACTCCGTCTTGGGCAACATGAACTTCAAACCCATCGTCTTCCAAAGATGCAGAAATGATCTCCCGAATAGCCTTTTCATCATCGACAACGAGAATTTTAGCTTTTACGTGACTCGACATTTAAATCCACCCCTCAATTGTAGACTCCTCAGATCGCATGACACTCTCCTCGGTACTAGCGGTTAAAACAGGCAATTCAATTAACATTTTGGTACCTGTTGGTTTGTTACGCAAGAACCGAATGTACCCGTTGTGATCTTCAACGGTCCGCTTCACAATCGCCAGCCCCAATCCAGTTCCATCTGACTTAGTTGTCACGTAAGGTTCAAACACTCGATCTATGATTTCCGCAGGCACGCCAGGGCCATTATCTTTGACGCAAATAGTAGCCAATTTAAGGTCTTTATTATACCCAGTTTCAACAAGAATCTCTCCATCATCTTGATTTGAAAGTGCGGAGATAGAGTTATCCATTAAATTTGTAATCACTCTTTTCATTTGGTCAGGGTCAAAAAGAAAAGCCGGTAAGTTTTTATTTGGAGAAAAATGAATCGAAATATTTTTGTTGGCCGATTGAAACAATAACAATGCCTGCTCGATCACTTTGTTGAGATCAGCAAGTGTAGGGCGACTTTGCGGGAGACGAGCATAGTTGCTGAACTCATTAACTAAATGCTTTAAATCATCCACTTGCTCAATAATCATATTTGTACATTGAGCGAATGCTTCATCCTCAATGTTTGTTCCGAACTTTTTTTGCAGTCGTTGGGCTGAAAGCTTTATCGGTGTAAGAGGGTTTTTAATTTCATGGGCAATTCGGCGAGCCACTTCCGTCCAAGCGGCAGCTCTTTGGGCCCGTACAACATCGGACATATCGTCAAATACGAACACCTTACCGATTTCATTGAACTTGTCGTCTTTTAACACAGAAACGGTTAGTCTTACCGGAACTGGACGACCGTGAATTCGAATAATGACTTCTTTTTGCAATCGCAAAGCCGAATTTATTTTCATCGACTTTAACATTTGATCAAAAATTTTGTAGTACTCATCAGAAAGAGCTTCGGCAGCTTTTCGTCCAACATATTTATCTGATTTTATATTAAGTAGATTTTCTGCATGTCGATTGATCATGGTAATGATCCCATCCTGATCAACGGTAATAACGCCTGTACTTACGTTACTTAAAACGACTTCAATGTATCTATTGTATTCATCGATTTGGGCCAATGTTTTTCTCAGTGCAAAGTTTGCCTCTTTGATTTCATTTTCTGAGGATTCCAAGGCCACAGACATATTATTAAAGTTAGCAATAAGCTCGTTAATTTCATCTGACCCCGTATTCATTGTCAGGGATTTAAAATCGCCCTTCGCAATGTCACGAGTAGCCTCACCCAAGGCTTGCAGGGGTACAGATAAATGTTTCGCCAAGTGGAAACCGAACCAGGTCGCCCCCAGGGTAATAAATAAAGTCATTAAAATAAGAATAATTAAATATATTGTCTTTATCGGATATTCGATCGGGTTGATATTTCGAAAGTCCTGGTAGGCGCTGGCAATATCTTCAATTTTTGAAATTAACGAAAGAGGTATAAAAGAGCTGACGACAATTGCACCCTTTTCTCGTTGAACCGGAACTATCACCCGAATCAAATTGCCTTCGGCAAAATGATGAATCGTTGATCCTTCTGCATTGTCTGACATGCCCTTTTTTTTGAACTCCAATGAAACTTCCGGCAACTCTGGTAGATTCTTATCGGGATCCACTGACACAATTCTGGGAGAAAAAAAGTCCGGATAATATTCAATGGAGTCGACTTTATAGTTTTTTTGAAATTCATTAAGTTGGTTTTTAATGTCTTCTTGGTTCATTTTTGGCCGAATACCTTCGGCCATCAAGCGTGCAAAATGATAGTTCCGTTTTTTTGCATTAGAGTAGTACTCGTTGGTCACTTCCAGGGAGGACTTTAATACCCCCGACATTTTTTCAGAAAACCATTTATCAAAAGAGTTATTTATATAAAAAACTGAGATTAAAAACATCAGCAATGTGGGCACAACCGAAAAACTCACAAAGGCCGCAACCAATTTGCTTTTTAACGTGCCACCGAATATACCGTCACGCCTTTCAGTAAATACCTTCACTACGTTCCGGAAAATAAAAAAGATCAAAAGCAAAAACAGAATGATGTTGAAATTTACTAGACCAATAAAAAATATTGAGTGAACAAATGGCAGTGAATGAGAGATGTCGAAGAGGCGAAACTCGATATAAGTTAGAATCAAAAACAACACACCAAGAATTCCAACATATAGATATTCCCTCTTGCGCTTTTTACGCTCCAGAGGTCCCGTTGAAATTTCGTTTGATCTTGATGTGTTTTGTTTTTCCATCCCCATCCTTAAGAAAAGGCCCGTGACCGGGCCTTTGAAAAAATCTTTTTAATGAAGTTCGCTATAAACTTCTTTACCCACTTGGAAGGATGGGCCACCCTTTTTAATCAACTCGAGACAAATCGACTTTACTTCTTCTTCATTTAAAGCGCTTTCGGTTTGTGCGATTCCTGAGTTGATGCATGCCGTGTTTAACAACAATCTTGCATTATAGCCACTCACTTTAGAAGAGAGCTTGTCATAAAAAAGTTGAAAAGTGATCTCGGTCATTTTTGGTGGTGCTGCTGCCTCTACTTCAACATTCACATTTTCTGTACTTTTAGACATTTTTACTCCTTTTAATCGTTTTTTTTTAATTTGTTAATTAATTGAATCATTTCTAAAACAACTTCAGCAGCTTCTTGGCCTTTATTACCTTTTTTGCCGCCGGCCCTATCAAAAGCTTGTTCTGCGTTTCTAGTGGTAATCACTCCAAACCCTACGGGCTTCATGTACTCGAGTTGCAGTTGGGTGCAACCGCGCTCCACTGAATTACAAACATAGTCAAAGTGAGCTGTATCGCCTTCAATGACCGCACCAACGGCAACAACACCGTCACAGCCTTGCTCTAGAAGGGCTTTTGCTGCTAATGGAATTTCATAGGCACCAGGGACTTCAACATTTACGATTTTAGATTCAGGCAGGCCAGCTTCTCTTAATGCCGCGAGAGCACCCTCTTGCATTTTTGAGGTGACCGGCTCATTGAAACGACTGGTAACGACTCCAATTTTTTGGATTCCATCAATACTCAAAACGACTTTTTCAAACGCCATTAATGCTCACTCCGATTAGGTTTTAACTGTTCTACAGCGTTATATGGGCCCGGACTGGGCACACGCAATGTTGTTGTCTGAACTATTTCAAGACCATAACCCTTTAGACCCACGCGCTTACCTGATGGGTTATTGGTTAATAGGTTAATTTTTTTAACCCCTAGGGAACGCAAAATCTGCGCTCCCACTCCATAGTTTTTACGATCTGGGTTAAAAACAGCTTTTTCATCATCTGAAAGCACTTCTCCCAGATCGAGTGACTTATAGGCCTTCACAGTTTCTTCAAGTTTAGAGGCCATGTCCTCTCCCCGAAGGTAAACCAACACACCATGACCAAACTCTTCAATTTGCTTCATCGAGCTACGAATAAAACTATTGGTGTCAGATCTTAGACCACTGAATACATCACCCAGCACATTTTCGCTTTGGACCCGAACCAGTACCGGTTGGTCAGAGTTGATTTGACCTTTCACGAGAGCCAAATGCTCTCTGCCATCGAGATGATTTTCAAAAATATGAACTCTAAACCCTTCCGCATATCCGGATGGAAAATCTGCTTCTGCTTTTTCGACGATGAAAGATTCTGTTTCTAAACGATATTGAATCAAAGACTCTATCGTCCCAATTTTTATATCGTGTTTTTTACCAAATTCTTTTAAATCGGGTACTCGAGCCATCGTACCGTCTGGATTCATCACTTCGCAAATGACCGCTGCGGGATTAAGCCCTGCCAATGCAACGAGATCAACGCTGGCCTCAGTGTGACCGGCGCGCTTTAACACGCCTCCTTTTCTCGCCTTAATGGGGAAAATATGGCCTGGGACAATAATATCCGCCGAAGTACTTGTAGGGTTCGACGCCACTTTAATTGTGTGGGCTCTGTCAGCTGCAGAAATTCCGGTGGTCACCCCAGTTGCAGCCTCAATACTTAAAGTAAACGCCGTTTGATTAGGTGACTGATTAAAGTCATCGTGAATCATCATTGAGAGGCCTAAGCGTTTTGTTTGCTCCTCAGTCAGTGACAAACAAATTAAACCACAGGCTTCTTTCGCCATAAAGTTGACCAACTCTGGAGTTATTTTATCGGCGGCAATAATAAGGTCGCCTTCATTTTCGCGATCTTCATCGTCCACCAAAATGACCATCTTACCTTGTTTTATATCTTCTATGAGTTCTGGGATTGTATTCACTGAATCTCCTGACTCTGCATAAGATGAACCATTCCCCGAGCCATATTGTCGGCTTCTAAACATACCTTATCGCCGACTTTTAATTGATTGAGATTTGTTCTGTTGATGGTTTCAGGAATCAAACACACGGATATGGATTGGTCTTCAAACGAATTGACTGTGAGGCTCACGCCATTGATGGCAATCGAGCCTTTTTTCCAAACCATAGGGCTCAATTGAAAAGAGCAACTTACATCTAACATCCAACCACCACTGACCTGTTCAAACCTGGTCACTTGACCCATCTCATCTACGTGCCCCGTAACCAAATGGCCATGCACCCGATCGCCAAAACGGAGCGATCTCTCCAAATTGAGAGGCCTGCTTTTCAAAAATTCTGCATTCCAGTGGGTAACTTGCAAAGTCTCTGCCGCAACCGCAAATTGCAGGGCGGATTCTGTAAATTCTTCGACAGTCAGGCAAACGCCATTGCATGCCACGCTGTCACCGATTTCTATGTCATTAAAATCATGGGGCTTTTCTACTTTAATACGAAGGATCCCCTGATTTTCGGTAACATCTACAACGTGACTCGTGGTCTCGACTATTCCTGAAAACATTCCATCTCCGCACTGCGAACCCCAAAAGTGGAGTCCCAGTTGGTTAACTTTTGGTATCGGTATTGAAGAAATTTCAACCATTTACCAGACAAAATGCTTTTTAAAATCCAATTAATCCGCCTCTGAGGCGACAAGTATTGTAAAAAAGCAACACAACCTAGCGTTTCTCAGGCGGTGGGTCAATGAGAATTCGTGTGTATACCTGTAGGGAAAATCTGCTGGAAATCGTACCCCATTTAATAGAATTTCGCAGAACTCAAAAAGCACAAAATAAACCGAGGACTTATCCTCGGTTTATTTTTGAAATTGCATTTAAAATATTTACTGCTGCCCCATCGCATCTTCGAAGTCTGGATATTTGAAGAGTAAAGACCGACGCCGCTGGAGGTACTTTTCCACCGATGATTTAAACATCAACAAGTTTCTGTTTACGATTTCAATGGTCTCTTTGACCCCTTGAATATTTTGCGACTCAGTAAGGTAAAATGGTTCTGCATTGAACTCTGCAAATTTTGTGTAAACCTTTCCTCCAGCTGGATCATCAAATTGCATATTTAAGCTCATCCAATCTAAGAGGTTCACTTGTTTGTATTGGCTGTAATTATCAGTACTCAATGGCGTACAAAAACCATATTTAACATATTGAAGTCTAAGCGAGTTGATATGACTCAAGGCCAATGAACCAAAGTTCATATAAATCCCATTTTCACTGTACTTTTCTCCCTCTTCAATGAGGAAATCAACGCGCTCACAAATGACTTTCCTTGAATAGTCCACAACTCTTGTTGGCAATTGAGTCAATTGAAAGTACCTTTGTAAGTCTGCTCGCTCTGTTGCTTGAGATAATTCGAACTGCTCTAAAGATTCCGCATACAGATTGTTGATCTCATCAACACCTACTTCTTTTCCGTTAATGATAAGCTTATCATATTGTTGGATTACAGCTAAACGCCCATTTCTTTGCAGAGTCAGATCAATGGTTTTTTGCTGTAACTCATCATCAAGTATTCTTAACCTATATTTTTCGCCAAATATGCATCGTCGTTCAACTGATCAACGTCTGTATTAGTATAGAAAGTGGCGTTATCGATATCTTCAAAAGCGAGTTCTATTTCTTTTAAAGCAAAACTATCACTTTCTCTCCAGAAAGCATTACCATCTTGATCATACTCTTGAAACATTTGCTCGATATTCCAAGTGATTTCTTCTGGAAGTTCTAACTGAGAGATGATCAATTCAAATGCTTTTGCCTCATCTTCATTGGCTCCCATTTCGTGAGCAAACTCATGGGCAATGAGTGCACGCACTCCATTTTTTAAATTCATATGATCTAGCTTTTCACTGAGTCGAGGGGCGCTGATACAAATTTTCCCCTGACCCATTGAAGAAGATCCGTCATGTGGGTGTGAGCTTTCCGTTAAACATGGACCATCAAAATTGATTTCAATTTTTAGATCATAAATATGATCTAATGCGGACGGCTTTCCTTGTTGTGGGCGGTACATCTTCTCAAGAACACTTGGAAGATTCTGATCCATATTTTCTACCGCATTCTGTAGGTCTTCGGTTAAAACCGCACTAAAAACACCCCCCTGAGTGGTCTGATCGAGAGCCGAGAGGGAGTCTAGTTCGTAAAGCGAATTAAATGCCCCAATATAAAGTGGGAAGTCCGCATTCTCTTCGTCAACGGCACGTTGAACCATCTCTTTTGTAACATTGTATTTTGATAGGTCACCGCCACCAAAATCACCAGGACCGGATGGGCTAAAAGAGCACCCGATAGCAAGAGAGACCCCTGCAAAGAGTGAAGCTAACGTAACTGATTTTTTAATTGAATTAATACTTTTCATTTCTATTTCTCCTTTTTGCATTAACAAGGCCAATGTAAGGGAGAGAGCTTTGGAATTATAGATTTTGTTTGCTATATTTTATTTAATTAGATAGCATTAGTGCTAATAATAATTCTTATCTTATTGTAATTACTTATTTTATGGAAATTTTTGATTTTGAAAATTATAAGGATTTTACCAACAATTGGGTTCATTCTCAGCCCAAAAAAGGGCGTGGAATCTATAGAAAAATGGCACTTCACATCGGTGTTAACCCCGTCATAATTAGCCAAGTTTTAAACGGTGACCGACACTTTTCGGCAGAACAAACGCTTGAAGTCACTGAGTTTTTAGGGCTCGGCCCGTTGAGTCCGACTATTATTCTCTAATGATACAAATAGAACGAGCCGGTACACACAAGCTTAAAAAACCTGCAAGGTAAATTGACCGCTCTAAAGGGAAAGGCCCAACAGATTAAATCGCGCCTTCCAGAGCACGAACCCTTTCAGAGGCTGCAAAAGCTCAGTTTTACTCGCAATGGTTTTTATAGTGGTATTCGGCTACTTACCGCCATCGAAGGCTATCAAAGCCCTTTGGAAATCTCCGAACACTTTCAACTTCCCCTACAAAGAGTCAGAGAAGTTTTAGATTTTCTCGTGCAAAATAATCTGCTGCCTTGAAGAGAACGGCAGGGTTCGTATTTCCAATCACTCCACCCACGTGGATGCCCGTTCCCCTTTAGTTTCTCGACATCACAAAAATTGGCGTCAACAAGCCATGAACAAAATGGATCAACAGCTTGAAGAGAATTTGTTTTTCACCGCCCCCGTCGTCATTGATTCTAAAACTATGCAGGCGATGAAAGATCAAATTTTAGCGACAATACAAAGGTTAACAAAAAAAACGGCATCAGCCCCGTCTGAGGAGCTGGTGTGCCTAAATATTGATTTATTTAAATTTTAAATGGGACCTTTAAAGCGGTACCCAAGAGTAGGTACCGCCATTTGGGAGATAATTATTTGTATTTAAATTTCAATCGCAAGTCATCGGCGGAGAGCTTTACAGTTTGGCCCGCTTTCAATTCGCCAGTGATTAAATCCTTCGCGAGATGATCGAGTACCTCTTTTTGAATCACACGTTTTAATGGTCGCGCTCCATATACTGGGTCGAAACCTTTTCTTGCCAGAAAACTCAATGCTTTGTCGTCGGTCTCAAAAGAAATTTCTTTATTCTTTAACCGTTCAACAAGGCGACCCAGTTGTACTTTAACAATATCATTAAGCTGCTCTTGCGCCAGAGTATTGTAAGTAACGATCTCGTCCACACGATTTAAAAATTCAGGGCGAAAATGCGCTTTTAATGCTTCCATGACTTTTTCGTGCTTTTCAGCGTCTGATAGCCTTTCATCCATAATTTCATGGGAGCCAATGTTACTTGTCATTACAATCACTGTGTTTCTAAAGTCGACAGTGCGCCCTTGACCGTCGGTCAACCGTCCGTCGTCGAGCACTTGTAATAGAATATTGAATACATCCGGATGAGCTTTTTCAATTTCGTCCATGAGTACGATGCTGTAAGGCTTACGCCGAACCTGTTCGGTGAGCTGTCCGCCTTCTTCATAGCCCACGTACCCTGGAGGCGCTCCTACCAACCTTGATACAGAGTGCTTCTCCATATATTCACTCATATCAATGCGGATTATGGCGTCTTCGCTGTCAAACAAAAACTCCGCTAGAGCTTTCACGGTTTCGGTTTTACCCACACCTGTTGGCCCTAAAAACATAAATGAACCAATAGGGCGATTTGGATCTGAAATTTCAGCCCGCGATCGTAAGATGGCTGAACTGACTGCCTTAAGGGCCTGATCCTGCCCCACCACTCTTTTTGAGAGGAGTTCTTCCATATGAAGGATTTTTTCTGATTCACTCTCTAACATTTTCGAAACCGGAATGCCGGTCCATTTAGCAACGACTTCAGCAATTTCTTCTGGACCCACTTCTTCTTTGAGTAATCGGTTTTCTTTCTTAGACTCAGAGACTTCTTTGGTTTCTTGCGCTCTAATTCTTTTTTCAAGCTCTGGCAGCCGCCCGTATTTTAACTCGGCCGCTTTTTCAAGATTTCCTTCGCGCTCAGCTCGATCGATTTCTATGCGGATTTTATCGATCTCTTCTTTGGTTTCTTTTACGCCAAAGATCTCACCTTTTTCCGCCTCCCATTGCTCACGGAGGTTAGCAATCTCTCGATCCAGCTCTTTTATCTCGACGGAGATCTCATTCAGTCGAGTCTTCGCAGAAGTGCCTGTTTCTTTTGCCAAGGCCTTTTCTTCAATTTGCAGCTGAACGCGCTTGCGCTCTCTTTCGTCAATGACGGAAGGAATGCTATTGATCTCGATACTTAAGCGGCTAGCGGCTTCGTCCATTAAATCAATGGCTTTGTCGGGCAAAAAACGACTTGTAATGTATCGATCCGACAATTTGACCGCTTGTACTATAGCCGCATCAGTAATTCGAACACCGTGATGAACTTCATATTTTTCTTTTAAACCTCGAAGAATAGTAATGGCATCTTGCACGCTTGGCTCATCCACGAGAACCGTTTGGAACCTTCTCTCCAGGGCTTTGTCTTTTTCAATGTACTGCCTGTATTCGTCAAGCGTCGTAGCCCCAATACACCGCAATTCACCCCGAGCGAGGGCCGGCTTTAAAATTGGCCCGCATCCATGGCACCATCTGTTTTACCTGCGCCTACAAGAGTATGGATTTCATCAATAAATAAAATAATCTCGCCATCGCTGGAGGTCACTTCTTTGACCACGGCCTTGAGACGATCTTCGAACTCTCCACGATATTTTGAGCCCGCAACCAACGAACCCATATCTAAAGCCATCAGTTTTTTACCAATTAATACCTCGGGACGTCTTCATTAATAATTCGAAGGGCGAGCCCTTCTGCAATGGCCAAATCTTTCAACACCCCGGCTCACCAATTAAAACGGGATTATTTTTAGTTCGGCGTGAAAGCACTTGTACGACTCGACGAATTTCTTCGTCTCGCCCGACCACAGGATCGAGTTTGCCCTCTTCAGCCAATGCCGTGAGATTCTTGCATATTTGGACAGTACTTCGTATTTAGACTCTGGACTATCATCCACCACTTTTTGTGCTCCTCGAACGTCTGAAAGGACCGTTAAAAACTTCTCTAAGTTTACGTCTTGGTCTTTAAATAATTTTATCACTTCTCCTGGGGCAGTTCTATAGGCAGCCAGCACAAAGTGCTCGGTCGAAATATATGAATCACCCATTTGCTTGGCATCTTTTTCTGCCTGATTGAAGAGATCTACAAGATCCTTTGCAGCATAAACCTTGACGCCCTCTCCCTGGCTGGTCGGCTTCTTGGCAATAATTTCTTCAGCTTGAGAGATCATATTGGGGACTTTAGCACCCGCTTTAGTGAATACGCGGGGAACAATGCCATCTCTTTGCGTGAGGAGTGCGTAAATAAGGTGAATCGGATCCACCGAGGGGTTCCCCTTGGACTCTGCCAATTGTGCTGCGGCCTGCATTGCCTGTTGTGATTTAATTGTCATTTTTTCCATGTCGTTCATAAAAAACCGCCTATTTCTAGAGACTTACAAATTCAATTCCGAATCCCTCTTTAATTCCTGGTGAGAATCAGATATAACTGCATCTCTGACTTATTGAGCCCTTAAATTTGGACTCTTCTAATAATCAAAACATGGGATCGAACTTTCACATGTCAATACAGCACAGAAAAGTAAAAAAAAGAGGTCTTTTGAAACGCGGTATCGTCCATGATGCCATCCCTCTAAAGACTTTAGAGAGCTCAATTTGATTTATGTCTTGCGAGCAATGCACCTACTTGACCCGGAAAGCGCACAGTGTGTCCTTGGACATAATGCTAAAAATCACCTCCGAGAGCGGCAGCTCCAAACCTATTACATCAGCGGACGAATGGCCCTTTGCCGCAACTTGGAAATTGACTAATCAATGGATACTCTCGCAATAATTTTATTGTTTCTAGCTCTAGTACTCCTGCTGGAGTCGCTTGGTGGTTGATTCGACGTCAAAGACCTGTGGGCGACGCGGAACACCTCCCCGATAACGCTCCCAAATGACCAATTCATAGAAATTGACGACCAAATTAAGCTACGATATTGGCAAGAGGGTCGCGGCGAAGATGTCGTACTATTGCACGGCCTTGGTGCTTCTGTGTACATTTGGAGGTTCATTTTTAAACCTCTTGCGAAGTACTTTCGAGTCACGGCCCTTGATTTGCCAGGGTTTGGCCGATCAAGTAAACCAATAGCTGACTACGGTTTAGATGCGCAATCTGACAGACTTTTGACCGCTCTCGATCGGCTGGACATTAAGACGGCGCATTTCGTTGGCAGCTCCATGGGAGGCGCCCTGTCTTTATGGCTAGCAAAAATTCGCCTCTAGTCCGCTCCGTAGTCGCTATGGCTCCTGCGACTCATAGTTCGCTCGTTAAGTTCCCGTTGGGCTTCTTCATGCTCAGAAATTCACAACGCAAAAACTTTTAATTCAAAATATGTCAGAGAACAGGTACTCAACAAAGTCCTACATAATAAAGACTTGTTAACAGATGAGAACAGAAGTTTTATTTTGAACCTTACCTCAATGGTGACTCTGGCGCTGTTTACCCTTTGTCGACTCTCTAAAACTTATTAAAGACAATCGTATCCCCAAACAACTCAATGGACTCAACCAAAAGGTATTGCTCTATTACGGTAAGTACGACCAGCTCGTGCCCGAAAAAATATGCACCAACTCAAGAAGTTTCTCCCCATTCAGAACTTGTTATAGACGATCGTGCTGGTCATCACCCTATGGAAGACCACCCGACTGCCGTTTTAGAAAAACTAATCCCCTTTCTTAAGTCTGTAGATAATAAAAAATAAAAGACGATTTTGACGTTCTATCACTCGACTAGATAGTTAAAAGGTTTTGATTTTCACATAAAAGTCTTAGGACCTAGATTCCACGAAAGGCCAATTCTTGCTGGATTTGCGGCTATTTAGCCTCTTGTCCTGTCAAGAAGACGATGGGCTAAGTCGAAATGCTTTGTGTGGGAACAATAGTTCCAAAAAAGTTTTAGTAACGAAATGGTATTAACAGATTAACAAAGGAGGTCATCACGGAAGAATAGAATATTCACGGAATAAGATATGTAATTCGTAAACCAAGGCTCGGATGCCGCCCAATAGAGGATTAACAAGGAGGGTAAAGATAATTTGAAACTTGGAGGATAAAATGAGTTTTAAGAGTATCAACGAACGTTGCGGCGTTAAACGCACAAAGAAATTTAGTTAACAGCCAAAAAAATATTGGCGAATCATATGCGAAACTCGCATCTGGAAGCAAGAATCAATAAAGCTGCTGACGATGCCGCGGGATTAGCAATTTCACAAAACTTAAGAGCACAAGTACGATCAATCCGACAATCTAACAGAAACGCGAACGATGGTATATCTATGGTTCAAGTGGCTGAAGAAGGTGGACTGAACGAAATCGGAAACGTAATTATCCGTCTTCGTGAATTGGGTATCCAAGCAGCATCTGACACTGTTGGTGAATCAGAAAGAGGATTCATTGATGTGGAAGTACAACAGCTTAAAAACGAAATGGAGCGTATCGCGCACGTTACAACTTGGGGAACAACAAAGTTGCTAGACGGATCAAGCCCTACGTTTGATTTTCAGGTCGGTATTTTCAACAACGACTTTGAAGACAGAATTTCGTTTGAAGCCAGCGAAAATGTGGCGACATTAGATGCTTTGGGTCTAGGTAGCATTGACTACACGTCTAAAGAAGGAGCTCAAACGGCTCTTGAACTTCTTGACGAGGCTCAATTAAACGTTAACGGAATGAGAGCGAACCTTGGTGCGCTTCAGAACAGACTACAATCAACATCTACGAATTTGTCAGTTGCAGAAGAAAATCTATCTGCCGCAGACAGCCGAATTCGTGACACGGATGTTGCGGAAGCTTCTTCTGAACTCACTCGTAACAACATTTTGTTACAAGCTGGTGTGTCAACTTTGGCGCAAGCGAACCAAACTAACGCTATGGCATTGAGTTTAATTGGTTAATACCATTACCAACTAATATCTTTGGGGTCTGGCTTTCGGGTCAGACCTCTTTTTATTGAATCTATTAATGTGGTGCGCCAATGACACTCTTATGTGTCCTCAGCCTGAAATTTTGATATCCTTTCTCTGAATTTTAATGGGTGTCCATGCCCAACTTGATAGTTTTAAGGGGAATTAAAATGGCCAAAAAAAAGAAAGCCACCAAGAAGAAGGCAACTAAGAAAAAGACGACAAAAAAAAAGGTGACTAAGAAGAAAGCGGCGAAAAAGGCCACCAAAAGAAAGCCACTAAGAAGAAAGCGGCAAAAAGGCCACTAAAAAGAAAGCCACCAAAAAGGCGGCCAAGAAAAAGGTGACCAAGAAAGCAGCGACAAAAAAAGCGGCTCCGAAAAACAAAGCCGATGCGAAGCCAAAAAAAGCTAAAAAGCCTAAAGCACCTGAATTAAGTGAAATCACAACTGCCGAAGTGATCACGCCCACTGTGGCATCTGCTGATTTGTTTAAGGCCGAAGATTATCGCGAAAAAGTAAATCACAACCAGGATGATCTCTTAGCAGAGGTGAATACCGGGGATATCGTGGGCGATGATTCTACTGAAACTGAATTTGTTAGCTTTGAAAACCAACAAGATACTATGGATGACGATATTGAAGATGAGTTTGAGGAAGATGATCTCCTCGATAACTTCGACGATATGGGCGACGAAGGTGACGACGAAGGTTACTTCTAAGCGATATATTAAATTTTATATTAATAAGGTGAGTCCGAAAGACTCACCTTTTTTTATGTCGAACTGATTTTAGATTAAATTCAGCCCTACCCTTATCAAAATATCTTAGTTCAACGAACCTGATTTAGCTCGCTCTAATGCCTCAACAGTAAGTGCACTTCTGCGAATCAAATGATCTCTCAACTGTCGGCTGGAGGTCATAGTAACAACATCATCCCGATCGAAATTGACCACCGTTTGTAAAAAGTCAGCGTCTCCTCGGCGGGCTCTAAAGTCTGCAATTTCCAAACTGCTATAGGCAATGTGAATCTCTGTACCGTCTTCGCTCGTGACGATGAAACTCACTTCAACATTTTCGCTCACAGGGAATAATTTATCCAGAAGACTCTCTTTGCTTTCAATAGTACTTAAGTAATTCTCAACAACTAATTCAGCCGAACGAATACAAGTAGCGACTTCTTCTTTTTGAATCGGTGACTGATAATCAATATCTACAACTGCCATGCGAGATCGGCTACCCGACTCTTGTATTTGAAAAACACCAGCACCAGACAGGCCACAGTAATTGGTCTCTGATGATCGTTTGCCTTGATAAGCGCTGGCCGACCAACCAAAAAACACAACCAATAACAATATTAATTTTTTCATCTCTAAAAGCTCCTATAAAAAAAGGGCACTGACCGAAATCAATGCCCATTAAAACAGTAATGATTTTTAAATTAGTTTACTTTTGGGCGTGAATGAACTGCAAATCTCTCAAACTCACCGTACTCATGAAGTTTATTATAAAGAGTCTTGATTGTGATTCCTAAAGCATTAGCCGCTTGGGTTTTATTGCCCTCGAAGTAGTTCAACGCTTTTAAGATGTAACGCTTTTCAAGCTCATGTAAAGGTACAGTTGGATCATAATCATCGATAACGATTTTTTGATCTGGATTTTGAATCTGATCAGGTAGATCTTTACCAGTGATAGTTTCACCTTCAGCTAAGATCTGCAAACGCTCACATACGTTTTGTAGTTCACGAATGTTACCTGGCCAGTCGTACTTCATCATCATACCTAAAGCTTCTTCGTCAATGCGACGTCCACGGCCAAGATATGAATGAGGTCCAGATTGTAAGAAGTGAGTGATAAGAGCTGCGATGTCGTCTTTTCTTCTTCTTAAAGGAGGTGCATTCAACATAATAGTGTTGATTCGGTAGAATAGATCTTCACGAAAGTTTCCGCGAGTCACTTCTTTGTCCAACTCTCTGTTTGTTGCAGAGATCAAACGAATATCAACTTTAATGGGCTCTTTTCCACCAACACGGTAGATTTCGCCTTCTTGCAAAAATCTTAAAAGTTTTGCTTGTATCCCAGGGCTCATTTCACCAATTTCATCAAAAGATGTTCCACCGCTTGCGATCTCAACAAGACCAATTTTTCTTGCATAAGCACAAATAAAGGCACCTTTTCATGACCAAAGAGCTCTGACTCCAAGAAGAGTCTCTCAAAGCGCCACAGTTAATCGCCACAAATGGCTTATCTTTGAAACTTCTCGTGGTAAGCGTGTGCGATCAATTTACTGTTCCAGACTCACCCATGATAAGTACAGTGGCATTTGAAGAGCCACTCGCTCTACCATGTGCATCAGTTGGTGCATGGCTTCTGAATTGTACACAATCTTTTTGTCGTCTAAAATAGGGTTGTTGATGGGGGTTCCAAGCAACTGATGTTCACTTGGGGGGAGTATGTTATTAGAGGTCCGACATAGTTAACAGTCCTTTTCGGTTTACGTCCTACAGTTATCTGTAATTCTTGTACCTAGCATCATCAGAGGGCGTGTTTCAAAATGATACTCGGCGTCAATCAGTTTGTAACAAGCGCCTATAAAATATGCAAGAAATTTTTTGCAATGCATTAAAAAACTTTTAAAAGAATGTTTAAAGTGACGATTTGAGACAACTGATGAAGAGTTCGACAGCAAGTGTACCTTGTTAGGTATTTGAAATCACTGCATTTTGTCGAAATCCGCTAGCATTCACACCCTCGTCGCTTATGCCAGGAGATCTTTCACAGTTTTCCAATTCGGGGTCTGAAAATTCTGATTTCGCAGAAAAGAGTCCCATTACATATTTCAATTCAGTGGATAAAAAGACCATCGGGCGACCAACGCAGACATAGATTCTGCGAAAGCCATCAGGCCGAGTTGGGGAAGTCGACCTGATGAACCTTTATCGGACGCCTGGTCCAGTATCCCCGCTTCGCGGAACAGGAAGTTGCCTGTATAAGAAGTTTTTGGCTTTACAGAAAAGCTGATCAATTCCGATCTCACGGAAAGTCAATATGCCACTGTGCCCAAGAAGCTGCCGTACTTGAGCGTGGACGAAGTCATTAGTCTTTTAGATTTAGAAACCGGTTTATCCAACAGAGAGCCAAATGCGCTCCGAGACCAAGTCACTATATTGTTGATGTATGGAGCTGGATTAAGAGTCAGCGAAGCTGTAACCCTGCGGTAAAGCGA
This sequence comes from Bdellovibrionales bacterium, assembly GCA_041391465.1. Lineage (GTDB taxonomy): Bacteria > Bdellovibrionota > Bdellovibrionia > Bdellovibrionales > UBA1609 > UBA1609. The sequence continues at coordinate 18,871 of JAWKNX010000028.1, read as the reverse complement.
ATTGATTTTCAACAAAATACTCTCAGAATTGTGGGTAAAGGTGAAAAAGAGCGGGTTGCCGTGGCCCCGCCCATTGTTTAGAAAGCTCAAAGAGTTGGTCACGGGCAGATATGACGAATATGTGTTGTGATCCACCACTGAAAACCCAAACCGCCTATAATATAGTCAACTGGGGAGCGCAGGCCGTACCTTCTGAAGCGATTGAACCCACATGCTTTGCGCCATAGTTTCGCTTGATTGCTAACCTTAAATACAAAACTATTGGGCCACACGAGCCTCACTGCCACCGAAAAATACACCCATGTCACCATGGATGGATTGGCCCGAACGATGAACGCCCATCATCCTGGGCAATAAGAATAGTCATCGGTTGACCACCGGTGGCACTTCCTCTATCCCTCAACTCTATAAAAACCCCACCACAGGAAAGACCCTTCAATGCCGAGAAAAGCTGTTTTTTTTGATCGTGATGACACCCTTATTGAAGACCGAGTTTATCTCAATGACCCTGACGACATCCATTATCTCGACGGTGTATTTGAAGCCGTAAAAAAGGTGTCCGATGCGGGCTTTGAGATTGTTGTTGTGACCAATCAAAGTGGCGTCGCCCAAGGCATTGTGGACACAAAAAATATCTTTGAAATTCATCGACGTATTCGAAGGGTACAAAACACGCGCCCACTCCGCTCAGACCGCACTACTATCGAAAGCCGAAACCAGGGATGCTCAATGAGGGTATCGTTGCTCATGGACTTGAACCCCGCCTGTGTTGGATGGTGGGTGATCGGATGACCGATGGAAGCTGGGCATCGTGCTGGAATTCGCGCGATTTTTATGAATTTTGAAGACGACATTGCTGGAATTTGATTCACTTGCAGCAATATTACTGAAGTGTGCGATCTCATTTTGAAACATTCCTAAACTTCTACATTATGCCATTGCAAACGGATGTTTTTGAAACATTTATTTGATCCCCTATGGTGTCTGTCGCAAAGAGTGTTCGGATTCAGTAAATATAAATAAAATATCAAGAATCCCTGTATCAATACGGGCTTATCGATCAAGGTCCATCTCGAGTATTCCGATATAAGAGCATATATATCTGTACGTTTACTTGGGGAGATTTTCTATGTCCATTCGTAATATAAGACGATGGGTTTTGATGTGTATTGTTCGCATTTGCTTCGATCATTAAGTACAGCCAGCTAATGTTCACGGTGTTTTTAAAGTGGTGACGTTGATATCGTTTCCGCTAAAACCGGCAAAGAAACATACGCAAAAGTTGGTAGAAAGTCTACCCGAGGATCGTTACTGGTAAAGACTCGCGAGTTAAAGGTAATGGTGGATAAGAACGAAATCAACATCTCCCCTGACTCCGAAAGTAAAAATTGAAAAGTACGACCCCGCCCAGGGGCAGAAGAACTTACTGAACGTAATCTACGGTAGGTGCGGTCAAAGGTGAAGCAGAGGCATGACGGCGATCAGGCCAAGTTCCGTGGTAACGCCTTGCTGTGGCCGGGTTCAGTACGGACTTCTTGACGAACTGATCGCGGAAAAACCGAGGCATCACCTTTGAAGGGCGAGAGTGCGAGTTGTTTTGCCTGGGCAATGGCTCCATTCAAAATGCTGTTGGTTAGGACAGGTAGCTAGTATTATTCTCGTGGACAAAAACTCTTTTGCTCAATTTGATCCAAGAGTCAGACGCTGAAAAAGCTCCAGATCCAGGTGCGAATAATGGACGAGAACCTGCGAGCAAAGACGGACAAGGATGATGGCAGCGGCAGGTCCTCAATCAATGATTCTCGAAGGAGTTCAACGATAGCTTCTGGTGAAGGCCCTGGAGGACAGAATAATGATAAGCAAATGTAGCTTGGGTCCAGACTGTACTCCCCGCCGCCTCGCCACCTCCACCTGCAAGAGTACCCGATACTGGTCTGTGCCCGGGTGCAGTATGCAAACCTCCCGAGGTACCGAGAGATCCTATTAAGACCAAAGTACGTGTGATCATTAAACAACCTGGAGCGTAATTTATAAAATTGATCATAGGTTTTTAATTTTGGACTTTAAAAGGGGATCACCAAGTCCCCCCCCTTTTCATTCACCTAACCCATAACACTAAAATTAAACAGATAATTTTTTAACAATAGGGCTCTTATCGGCCTCACTTTGAAAAGGACTTCATCGTGCTGATTCGTCATCTTCGCAATACCTTCTTTTTCTTCACATTAATGTTCGCCGCCCACTACTCTCACAACAAATTAAACAGCCCGGGTGGATCCAAAGCGCTACTTGCAAGTCACTTACATAACGAAAACTCAATCAGGCTTAAGGTGATCGACAGCGCAACAGTGTTTTTACGGTCCCGTGAGCGCAGATGCTGCGTCGCAGATCTGTGGGCAGAAGCAGCACCTGACTCATCGGTGTTTCGTGGCCTTTTAATATCAGCTGAAGGAAAGGCTGACACCATTGTCCCGCAGATTTTTATTCTACCAGATGCCATGAAAGGCAAAGATGGTTCTATGAGCCAGTTCAAACAGCTATTGCGCTCTAAACGTATTAGCCGGAAGCCATTAGTGTTTAAAAAGAACCCTGATGGCATTCAAATCCTCGATGTTTATGACACCAAAGAGGAAGCCACCGTGGCCGCCAAAGAATACAAGGAATTGGAGAAAGAGCGGCGCATGCAAAAACTTGCCTTGAGCAGTCAACCTGAGGCTCCAGTTACCTCTGAAGTGAATAAAAGTGCGCCTAAGCTCCCCTCTAAAGATGCCGTAGAAGCCGCCAGAAAAGCTGAACGAATGGCTGCTCTCGAAGCCATGGCAAAAGCCGCACAAAAGCGCGAGGAAGAACGGCTGAGAAAAGAGAAGCTAGAAGCCAAAAAACGCGAAGAAGAACTGGCAAAGCAAAAAGCATTGGCTGCTGAGGAAATTGCTCGGCGTAAGCAGGAGGCCGCCCGCCTCGCTGCAGAAGCTCTTAAAAAGTATCAGGCTAGCGAATTTGAAGCGGCAGAAAAGCTGTTTGAGCAGAGCACACAATTGGACCCAGAAAACTCCACCTATTACTTTCAGTATGGTGTAACTTTATTTAGAATTAATAAGCTTGATGACGCCATGATCAAGTTTAATTTGGCGAACACTTCAGGAACCGAAGAAATTGAAAAGCAGTATTTTATGGGCCTCACTCATTATAAGTTGAACGAATGGGACCAGGCAGCTACTCGTTTTGATTCAGTAAAAAACACTAACGTTAAACCTTTGAGCCCCTCCGCGGCTTTTTATAAAGGAATGATTTTATATAACAAAGAAGAGTGGAAGTTAGCACAACCTGAATTTGAGTATGTTCTCGATAATTCAGCGGACCCCAAATTGGATGCCAAAGCTGAAGAGTACATTGATAAAATTATTCGCCAACTTCAGTTCCAAAAACTACAAGAAAAACCACATACATTGGCCCTGACAGGTGGCGCGATGTATGACTCGAACGTCCTATTATCAGCAGATAATACGGACTCCGGCTCTGCAACGGACAAGGCCAGTGCTCGATCGGTAGCCAGTGTCGATTATACTTGGCGTGCCATTTATAAGAGAACCTATGACCTCTCTCTCAATGCTAATATTTTTTACATTTACTCTATTAATGAGGCCGTAAAGGAAGCGGACCCTCTTCTTTATACGTTTATGGTCCCGTACAGTTACAAAACTACTATTGGTAATAAATCATATATTTTTAAAGTTAGTCCCGGTTATGAATCCCTTGCTTTGGATACCATCCAAACTCAAAATAGTATCGTACTCGATATTAGCAATACTCTCGTAATGGACGCCAATTGGATTTCTACCTATGACCTGGAAGTGAGACAAGATGATAACGTACTTGATACCTCGACTGGCGATGACGACGCTGACGCTACGAAGATTGAATTTGAAACAACACAAACTTACTTTTTAGATAATAAAAAAACAAAGGCCGTAATTGGCACATTAGGATTTACCTCAAACGCTGCTGTCGGTGAAAACCTGGCCTACACACGGTCCGACCTCGGTGAGTTATATGATGCCTGTTGCCGCTATAGAAGCCACAATGGTCTCAGGACTTCTATGTATCAGTCTACCTATGAGAATGATCGTAAGGACACAAATATGGCCCTCGATATTTCATTGAGCAAGCCCTTCTGACCAATTACGGGCGCTATGTCTCTTAACTTCACGGACAACAACTCTACGGATGACTCGAATACATACACCCAATATACCATATTAGCAACTGCCACATTTAGCTGGCAGTTCTAGTTAGGGCGAACTCAAAACAAAAGAATTCATGTATTGGGGGTAGACCAGTATCCGGCGGACAGTGCGTATCCGTCGGGCGTCAAATTTATTTGACGACGGGCGAAGACGCTCTGTCACCGCAAGGGTTTCAATGGGCTAGCCATGATACATGAATTCTTCGTTTTGAGTTCAACCGACGTAGGCGTGAATCACTTGATTGAGTTGAGAGCGGAGTTTTTGAAAGTCACTCCTCTGCCCGCGCCAGCTAACTCTTGATGGCGATCTAGCGGGCGGCCAATAAAATCTTTATGGCTCACTTCTGGTGGAGCACTCCTGTTGCAGCAAAAACTTCAGCTCAAATTGCAGTTTTAAAATGGGGATATGCTCCGTCACTTCCAACTGCTTTAAAGCATTGCCTAGCAGATTGAAGGCGTACTCCGATTCGTCCATGCCCTCTAGGCTCACTTTTTCAATCAAATGCACAAAGTAAAGGGCCATCTGCAGACGATCGTAATCCCCGCGCAATTGCACAAATCCGTTCAGCAGTTGCGCATCTTGCAAAAACAGCAAGCGGCCCATTTCCGATGCCGTCCCGAGACCTTCTTTATAGGTCAGCTCTACAAAGTGTGTGGGCTCCAGAATACCACCGCCAAAGCGCCTTTTACTTTTACGAGCTCCTTTGGCTATAAAGCCCATTTTACTTCCGGATTTTGACAGAGCTTGGACGATTAAGTCCGACTCGCCATATTTTAATGTCTTTAAAATGATAAAACGGTCTGTTTTAACTGAAGCCATAGACACTCCCAAAGAGTATCAACATGGCAGAGATGTCCGCAAGAACTGTAAAAATAGGGACCGATGCTATCATCGGGTTCACGCCCAAACGAGATATCACCACAGGTGTTCCGGCGCCTATCACCATTGAGATGATAACTTGCAAGCTGATGGACAGTGTAAATATACCCACCTGTTGGCCACTGAAGGCGTAATGACCAAAACCAAAAGTGATGGCGGCAAACAAGGCGGCAAATGCCAAGCTCAGTACCATTTCTTTTTTCAAAAGGTCATAGACCTCTTTATTGTCTATGTTACTCATTCGAATGGCCGTTATGGCTGTGGTGGCCGCCTGGCTCCCCGAAGTGGCTCCAATAGTTAAAATCAGCGGAATCATCGCCGCCAATATCCAAAACACTCCAAGCGTCGGAATAATATGACTGATAAAATTAATAATCACAAAAAAGCACAGCATTCCACCTAAATAAGAGAACAGCAACCATGGCAACCGGGCTTTAAAGTGCTCAAACACACTGGCGCCACTGTTGAGTCCAGCTTGCCCCATGGTCATAAGGTCCTCTTCCGCCTCTTCACGAATAACATCAATCACATCATCCACTGTGATCACTCCGACCAACTTGTTACTTTCATCCACCACCGGCATTGAGAGAAAGTCATAGCGCTCTACTGTTTTGGCTACTTCCTCTTGATCGGTCTCCACGTTCACCGAAAGCACATCCGGAAACATGACTTCCGCCAAGGTCTGATTTTTATGGGACAGTAGCAGCTGTTTTAAACTCAAAACACCGATCAACTGTTCGTTTTCATTCACTACGTAAATGTAAAACAAAATGGTATTAGAGTCCTGTTCGGCCTGAATGGCACTGATCGTTTGCTCGACGGTCATGGTTTTATCCAGAGCCAAGTAATCAGAACTCATAATTCCGCCGGCGGAATCCTCCGGGTATCCCATAAGATCTGCCACGTCTTCTGAGTCCTGAGAGTCCAATGAATTCAATACTTTCGTTGAAAGGTCATCGTCCAGCTCACTGAGTAAATCAGCCAGATCGTCCGACTCCATCAACCGAGACAGCTCGGCCAGCTCCTCTTCATCTAATAGACTCGCCAATTCTTTTTGTTTGCTCTCTTCAAGGTAACTCAAAATACTGGCTCGGTCCTCTAACGAAACCACCATTTTAAAGATGGCCTTCAAGTCCTCCCCATCGAACACCTGAATGGCTTCCGCAATATCTGCTGTGTGTGTTTTTAAAAATATTTTTTGTATGTTGAGTTTGGCACCACGGTGATAAAGTTTTTCAATGGTTTGCGCCAACATTTTCGTTCTATTTTCGATCATGCTGTCACCTCACCGCTGATTTTTTTCCTCTGCTGCATATAAAAAAACGCTCCGACGATCCCAAGAAAAAAACTAAAAACTTGAAAGGCGGTAATCCCTAAAGGTCCCACTTGAGTTTCTACGCCCGTGTATACATTGAACAATGTCAAAAAAGCAACTTGCCCCACTCCAAGCCCGGCCGGAGCAATGGGCACCGACATAATAATAAAGCCAATGGGTACAGAAAAGAAAAACACACTCAATGGGAAGTCGTTCACTCCTATGGAAAGAGCAAAAATATACATAAATGCAATCGCCATGATCTGCGACCCCGCCGAGAGCAAACATGCTTTTATAAAAACCGATTTTGATCGGCCAAACCCATGAAAGGCCTCGTAAAGCTTTCGAATGACAGCCGGAATTTTATCAAAAAACTTTTCCACAAACGGCAGGGCGTGCAATCTCTTTGAAAAGGCGAGGCCAAAAAAAGAGCCCATAGCAAAAAACAAAATTAATGCCGGCACGGTGATTCCAGAAATCATCGGTATGTCTGCAATGCGCTCATGGTTCACGAGCAGCGTTAAGCTGGCGATTCCCAACATGACAAATAGGCCAATCACTCGATCCACTAAAACGCTGGTGCCGACGATCATTTTTTTTGCAGAGTTTTCACGGGCCAAATAGCATGCCTTTACAACGTCACTCCCGACACTGCTTGGTAGAGGAAATTAAAAAGATCCCCATCAAACAGCTTAAAGGTTTTCGTCAAAGTGCATTCGATCCCAGAGTTCCTTTAACAACAGTGTCCAGCGATAATTATTCGTCCGCAAAACGTTTCCAACACCAATAGAAAAGCCAAAGCCAAGTATTCCGTGATTCGCTTGAAACAATACTTTAAAATCCAATTTCACTGAATAAGGTAAGGAAAATCCCACCGCTATTCCAATTTTTAAAACAAAGCCCCATGGCAAACTTTTAAAAAGCTTCATAGCGAACCCTCATTACTTATTTGTAGTTTCTCTCCCTGCAAGGTCTTAACTTTAGTAATGGCATCCACCAAGTGGGTTTCAAATCCAATTGCTTGCCCAACTGGCATTCACAACTAACAACTCACGGACAAAGCGGTAGTCCTCTCCCTTTGGAACCATCCAATCGAATGTCTTCAAATGCGTCCAACGGGAGGGTGATGAGGTTTCAATCTGATCTGATACCTGGCCGGTCGGTAAAGCCAAGTTCAATTTTTCTGCAATGTACCACTGCACTGCTTCAGCATCCATACCCGTTAAACGAAGAACGAGGCGATCCCAAACTCGGCTTTCCACACCGGCCAGCTCCGCAACCACACCTTCAGGTAAATTGGCCTCGAATTCTCGAATATAACTCTTTTCATCAATGCGATCAGGAAGAGAAAACTTCAAGCTTAAATCCCATGGCATACCCTGCGCCACAGGTGCTGCAAATTTAGCTCGCACGCCGGCTGTTACGTAAGCCAATGTATGATCACTGAAATAGACATTCATTTCCTCATGTCGCCCTAGCTTTCTGAACTGACCATGAATGCGTTGTGGGTGGTGATAAAGCGATACGGTAATCACTTTTTTATCTAACTTCTTTAATCGTGGCGTATCAAACACTTCCCCGGTAATGGTGATCCTCTGCGATCAATAAACACAGGTCCTCCGGCCTAACTGATTAAGAATCTTCAGATACTTCCCCGTCGATCCATGGTTAATGATATTTCTCGCATCCATACTCAATACTTTAAGAATGGGATTGATATAGGGGGAGCCTCTATCGACTACATGGGCGTTTTTTTTATGCGGGTGCTGCTTTAAATAACTCTGTTGTGATTTCCATAAGGGCGTGGTGCATACCCCGGAACGCCATCACATGGGCGTCTGCTTCAAGGGGGCAAATTCTCCTCGTTGAATACGATCGTTGATGGATTCCCAGGTGCCGTGAATATGAATAGCAAAACTTCATATCCCCGCTTTGTGTCGTTCTTCATCGTCGACGCGAGATAAAACTCCGCCCTTTAACTGTGCGCGATAAGCTAAGTGCTGAATGTCGTAGTTAAAACTTGTATCCAGCTAAAACCCCGGTGTTTGCCACCAGGCCCCATACGAACCGCATCCACTGGACACGCCTCTTCGCAGTAACCGCAGAATACATCGCAAAATATCAATTTCATAGCTAATAGGATATTTTCTAACCGTCGGATCTTCATGTTCGGACGCCTTTAATTTAATACAGTCCGCCGGGCAAGCCGTTTGCACACAACATACAGGCGGTACATCTAAGTGAACCATCTTTTCACCGTGAGGACATGATTCCCTCAAACCGAGGAGAGTATTCATACATTTCTTCGGGGTAATTTTTCGTGAGATCATTTTCTTTGTCTTTGTTCAAAATATTCCGAATCATTGTGGTGAATGTAAACCACATCCCTGAAAGTATTCCCGGCAAATACCAATTTGCTATGGCACTCGGTCGCTTAACGATACTCACATTCCACCCCCGTGATGGTTCACAAAGTGATTGGTCTTTCTCTCTTTTGCTGGGCAGAATCAAAATGGCCTGAATCGACTGACCAGTGCCTCCACCAGGCTCAGTAAGGCTGACCGCCGACTTGATCACTTCAAGAATTTTTTGAATGTATGCCGCTGCTTCTTGGTAGTTCGCTGTCCCATTTTTCTCCGCAAAAAGTTTTTTACTTCTGGTATTAACCACGTTGGCGTTTTCGCCTGCTCCATGGCCTGCAATTCACCAGCACTCAACCAGTAGAGTTCACTTGGCCTTTGAAAAAAGTTCGAGCTTTTCAGAAATACTGGAAACACACTTTGATTTTCCGGCCCAGCAACCACTAGAGATTTTACTGCCCCACTATTTAACTTGGCTTCTAGATCTGACCAAGTAGCCGTTACACCATGTTTTTCCAGTACGTTGAGTAAACCCTTCGTATTCGGGTTTTTATCTCCCCGCAGCAGCAATCCGTCGAATTCATCAAAACTTTCTGGGTTGTTGACCCAGTGGTAAATATTTTTACTCTTAATTTCATTGGTAAAATAACCCACGAGGGCTTCATACTCTTCACTGTATTGGCCTGTGAGCACCAGTGCCACAGAGTCAGCACCTTTATCGGCAACAGCTTGTTTTAAGTTTTTAGCCATTGGATTTTAAGGCGCCATCAATTTCTTGAGTGTTCCATTGATTGCCCTGTCCAACCTTTGCTTCTTTAAGGCGAGTTTCTTATTTTTTACATAAATTTGTAAACATCTCGCCCCTTATCGCACATCCACAACTGTTCACTTGCCGTTTTCAACTGGCTTGACTCTAAATAGACCCTCTTCATTGTAGTAGGCTGCAACATTACATCCAGTCGAGCATCCAGGGCATATTGTGTTTTTATTTTTTAAGTACCAAACTCTTTGTCGAAATCTAAAGTCTTTAGAGGTCAAAGCTCCGACCGGGCAAATATCCACCGTATTCAATGCGTAGTCATTCTCTAAGGGCTTGCCTTCCACAGTCCCAATTTCACTGTGATCACCAATGATTAAAGATTCCAACTCATTGGTTTTCAGAAACTTCTTCAGTAAACCGAACACAGCGCGAACACAAAATAAGGTCTTCAGAGTCCAAACGATTTTAGACCCTAGTCCACAAATCTTATGTTTTCTTTTACCTGGGGCTCGGCCATTTCGGGGTCATATTGACCAAATTTCATATATTGAATTTGCAGCTGACACTCACTCCGCCTGGTCACAAATAGGACAATCAAGTGGGTGATTGATGAGGTGAAAATCTAAACCCCACTTAACCGCCTCTTTGACTTTGTCTGAATTATTATAAATCACCATGCCATCCTGAACCTCGGTGTTACAGGCGATCTTCGGCGTGGGTTTCTCCACCTCGACCATACAGAGTCGGCAAACACCCGCTACGGACAAACCTGGGTGATAAACAGTAATGGGCACATCTGATTCGGCCTGTTTAAAGCTTCAATAATGGTCGTACCGGGTTTGACCTCAACCCCATCCCATTAATCTTACATTTGGGCATCAACCACTCCTTTTACTTTTTGAACGTCCTTTCCGCACATAAAACTCAAACTCATTTCTTAAATTTTCTTTGAATAAAACTAATGGCAGGCATTGCTGCTGCATCTGACAATGCACAAATTGTTTTACCTTTCATATGATCTGCCACCTGCTCTATGAGATCGATATCCTGCAGTCGGCCCGTACCGGCATAAATACTAGATACGATCTTATGCAACCAACCAGTCCCTTCCCGACAAGGAGTGCACTGCCCACAGCTTTCATGATGGTAAAAATGCAAAATGACCTTCAACATATCCACCATACAGTTGGTGTCATCAATGACGATCACAGCACCTGATCCTAGCATAGTTCCTTTTTCTGCTAGGTTTTCGTAATCCATACAAGCGTCTTTACATTCTTCGGCTGTCAGTGCATGGGGGCAGATGATCCACCCGGAATAACGGCCTTTAACTTACGTCCTGGCTTCAAACCACCGCACTCATTATTTATTAAATCCATTAACGGATACCCAAGAGCAACCTCATAGGTACCGGCTTTACAACATTTCGCTCACAGAAAATAATTTTTGTACCTGCTGACTTCAGTGCCGTACTTTCGGTAGCCACCAGCACCGTCTCGAATAATATAACAGCAGCTAAAGTTTCTACGTTATTCACGATAGTTGGTTTTCCTAAATACCCTAATCGCTGGAAACGGTGGCTTTAGTTTAGGCTGACCTTTTACTTCCTCAAGAGAAGAAATCATTCCTGTCTCTTCTCCACAAATGTAGGCCCCCAGCACCAACATAAATATCTAATTCAAAATCAAAGCCGAGCCCAAATGTTCTCGCCCAGTAGTCCCGCTTATAGGCTTCGTCGATCGCAGATCTTAATATTGTTGTCACTTCATTATACTCACCGCGAATATATATATAGCCCTTGTTGCTGTTCACTGCGAACCCTGAATGATCATACCTTCGATCAACTGGTGTGGAGCTCTTTCCATCATCAATCGATCTTTGTGCTTCGGCTCACCTTCGTCCGCATTGCAAAGCAAATACCTTGGCTCGCCATTGTTGGGCAAAACCTTCCACTTTACTCCTGTGGGAAATCCCGCCCCTGGCGGCCGCGCAGCCCCGATGCTTCGACGACATCACGATCTCTTTGGGCTGCATTTTAAATGTCCTCTGCTGCTGATATCCACCATGCTTTTATAACCCTCTAAGGTTCTAAATTCAGGTTTGTCATAGTGTTCTTGAGAGTAATTTTATTTCCATGGTGCACCTACATATCTTTCAGCAACTTAACGGCTTCATCATTGGTTAAATTCCTATAGTAACGGTCATTCACCTGCATCATAGGGGCTGCGTCACAAGATCCCAAGCACTCGACTTTACTAATTGTGTGTTCCTCCGGTCGCTACTGACTTCGTCAAATTTCCCAATATTAAGCAGGCAGAGATGGTCTGCTAACTCACGACCACCATTCATGCTGCAGGAAATATTTGTACATACTTGTACATGCAACTTTCCAACGGGTTTTTTATTGTACATAGTATAAAAGTGAAGCACTTCATTAATCTGAACTTCCGGCACATCCATTATTTTGATAATTCAGCAACGTCAGCTTGGTTTTACACAATTTTCATTGCTCTCGGCTTGCACCCTATAAAGGCGGCAAGAAATGACCGGCGCGTCCGTATCGCTGACATTCTTTTTAATATACTCTACAGTCTCGCTGAAAAACTTCATGTTTCTATCCTTTACCGGTCCAATTCACCGGCAATGAGGTTCATACTACCAAGAACGGCGATGACGTCTGCAACCAGCCCACCCGTAATTTGCTCGGGGAAAGATTGATAAATCGCAAACACGAGGCGAACTTTCAATCGATATATTCGGTACCATCACTCACCAAATGAAATCCCAGTTCACCATTGGCAGCCTCAGTGGAATCATAGACTTCACCTTTGGTGGTCGCAGTCCATTGATGACCAACATAAAGTGGTTCATCAACCCTTCGATGTTGCCATAGACATCTTTTTTTCTCAGGTAAAACAATATTCTTGTCGCGGACGGTGTAGTCTTCGCCGGGAACGTTTTTACAAACCTGCTCAATGATTTTTAATGACTGTCACTTCTCGATTCGCACAAGATAACGATCATAACAATCACCATTGGTTCCAACAGGTACGTCAAAATCCAGTTGATCATATCCGTAGTAAGGTTCAGATTTTCGCAAATCCAAACCGACTCCCGTGGCTCTCAACATAGGGCCAGTGTAGCCCCACTCAATAGCATCAGCGGGCTTAATTGCACCCACGCCTTGGGTTCTCTGAATCCAAATCTTATTGCCCGAGAGCAGGCCTTCGATTTCACTGATCCCCTTTGCGAATCTGTTTGCATGTTTCAATAACATCTTCTAAACCAACCTTCGGGGGCATCTTGAGCCATTCCACCCATTAATGAGTCAGAGAAAACCGTTAGTCGAGCTCCACAGAGTTTCTCAAATAAAGAGTACAATTTCTCTATGAGTGAACAAATGAAAGAACCCGGTCAGTGCCCCCAAGTCCGGACAGCATTTGCTGCACCTATGCGCACCACGCGGACGATCACTCGAGACAGCCTGCTGCCACAAAAATGATTCGCATAGCCTGCGCTTTCGGCGGGATTTCCACACCGAGTAGTTTTTCAACCGCTTTGCAGTAACCCACGTTATTCATAGGAGCGGAACAATAATTCAAACGGTCTGTGTAGTAATAACCTGATTATGGCAGGGTTTCAAATGCCATTTTTTCAAAACATCGGTGTAGAACCCTAGCTCCAATGCCGCACGGTGAACTTTTTCACCGTCCAACCTCGTCATCACCGCTAAGAGTCCTTATTGCCGGATGAGGGGCCTATTCAATGGCACTAAGTTTTATTTGGATCGGGAGGCTGGCTCATCATCAAAATGAATTGGTCTTGAGCCTGAGCAGTGCTGCTGATGATCCGCATCAAAATCTCTTTTCGAAGAGGAAAACCCACAAACTGATGATGACATAAAATTCGTAGACTTAAATTGGGGTGTCCTTTAAAGTCGATAAATACCAAACATACTTCATAGATTAATGTTCATACCAATTGGCTGCCTTAAACACGCTGGTAGCGGATGACCTCGTTTTCACCCACATCGGGAGCGCAATCGAACTCGTTTTCCATCTCGAGTGTTAAAAAGCTCCTATGTAGCCACTTCGAATCTCTGCTCCTGATCTGGATAATCCAAATCCTGTCAGGTTCATCAAAACATCAAATTGCCCTGGAATTTTTTAAATGCCCTAATACCGAACCAATTCTTCTTTTGGTACGTCAATGACATTGCTTCCGGAACTCATATTGATACGTGTATTTGTTGTCTGGAAACTTTGCTTTAAGATCATCACGATAAGAATCAATCAAATTCATCTATAAGCTCCTGGTGTCCAATTTTCTTTCCATGGGCGAGCGACTTTATCTGCAATCATTTTTTGAATGGTCATCACTCCATCCAGAACCGCTTCTGGGGTGGGTGGACAGCCCGGCACATACACATCAACGGGTATAACTTTATCTACTCCTTGCAGAACGTGATAGGCTCGGTAGAAGCCACCTGAACTTGCACAAGCTCCCATTGATAACACATATTTAGGCTCGAGCATCTGCTCATAAATTCTCACTATCACGGGAGCCATTTTTTCGGTGATTGTCCCTGCAACGATCAAAAGGTCCGCCTGTCTGGGAGAAAATCGAACCACTTCAGCTCCGAATCGGGCAAGGTCGTATCTTGGCCCCATCACTGACATCATCTCAATTCCGCAGCAAGCAGTACCATAGGGCATTGGCCATAGAGAGTTTTTTCTCCCCCAGGCAATGATGTCTTCCACTTTTGTTGTAAATGCAAACGAGCGACTTTCATCTACTAATTGCATTTGATCTCGCATCACCGTTTCGGCCACCATGTCCTCCTCAAGCGTTTACAATCTCAAAAATGTCTTTCGAGAAAACATTTTATGAGACCGCTTTATGCATCAACACACAAGCAAACTTTTTAGTGTTTTTAGCCAGTTAACAGCTTTTAGCATCGATTTTTTAGGGTGTCATCCATTGCCCTACGTTTTCAATTCGTATTGTTTCACCTGTATAAACCCCTCTCCGGTGAACTTAAATATTGAGCAGCTCAGGCTGTGTGAAATGATAACCTTTTTCAACTTGTCGGTTCCGCAACATACATTCCTCTGTTTTGATTATTTATTGGGCATTATTTGAGTGTTAGCATCAAAAGTTTAACTTTTAAGCGTCGCGTAGTTCCAATTTGGCACTTCTTATTTGGACAAAGCACCGTGTCTTTGCCACAATTTTAACAATCAAATTTTAGGCCGTGCAGGATGCTGGCCCTCACTTTTTCACATGGAGGGACCATGAAACAATTCCTAACAGCATTCGTAATTTCAGTCTTATCATTCGCAGCAACAGCCGCAAATGCAAAAACAGATGGGGACTTCTTAATAAAAGTAACTCCCAATATCAAAGCACAACTTTTAGATACATTATCTGAAGCCGGAATGGGCGCCCAAGATCTTGGATTTGAAAATTGGCTACAAATTAAAGTTCCTGAAGCACAAATGGCCAACTTCAATCAGTTTCGCCAAGACTTGCCTGATGGGGTTTTACATATTCAACCCAACTTCAAAGTTCAAATTCCTAATTTTATGGATCAATTAAATTCAGAGCAGTTAGCGCAGCTTCAAGAGAAGGTGGCTCAAATGGGACCCTTTGATCCTGTACCGCCAGATAACCCCAATTACCCCACTCAAAAAAGTGGCGGCAGCGGACCGGACCAAATGTTTGCTAGCCAATGGGGCATGAAAGACATTGGTGTGGAGCGCGCTTGGGATATCACTAAGGGAAATCCTGAAATTGTTGTTGCCGTTATTGATACAGGCGTGGATTACACACACGAAGATCTTTGGGACAACATGTGGCAAAACCCCGGTGAAACGGGAGTCGATGCCAGTGGAAATGATCGCGCCACAAATGGAATTGACGACGACCTCAATGGTTTTGTCGATGATACTGTGGGCTGGGACTTCGTCACTAATGACAACAAACCCTATGACTTCACAACTTCCATCATGGAAATGCTTTCTGGGGGAGGTAACCCAGGGCATGGAACTCATTGTGCAGGTAATGTTGCCGCAAGAAGCGATAACGGCAAGGGAATTGCCGGCGTTGCTCCTCACGTAAAAATAATGGCAGTTCGCTTTTTGTCTGAAAAAGGACAGGGCACAACCGCTGGCGCCATTCAGGCAGTCAAGTATGCTATTGATAACGGAGCACATGTTCTTTCAAACAGCTGGGGGTCAGAGGGCGAAGATTCGAGCGAGGGAGAAGAGAACCAAGCTCTTAGAGATATCATTAAGTACTCTGAGCAAATGGGTCGCCTATTTGTGGCAGCTGCTGGAAATGGTCACCAAGGAAATGGCTATGACAATGACAATGACTCTCGTCCAGCTTTTCCCGCTAGTTACCCAATGGATATCATTGTGAGTGTTGCCGCATTAGATGAGCAAGACACCCTCGGCTCATTTTCAAATTGGGGGCGTCAGTCTGTAGACATCGGTGCGCCAGGCGTAGGTATTCTCCACAATGGTGAACAACAATTACTCTGATAAAGTTCTTGATCTTTTTGGCATGGTTGTCGCAGGACGGAACGTCCATGGCCACTCCCATGTTGCACAGATTACTACGGCTTTATATTGGTCCGCTCACCCTGAAAAGACTTGGCAAGAAGTGAAGCAAGCCATTTTGGACTCAGCGGCTCAAACCAATTCGCTTCAAGGCAAAGTTGTGTCTGAAGGAAAATTAAACGTCCAAAACTTGATGAATCAATTTTAAGTCAGAAATATTATTTTTGGACTCTGGCATTTAAACAATTCATTAAAAAAGGCCTTCATGAAGAAGGCCTTTTTTTTACTCAAACAGGCGTTTAATATCACTAAAGCCCTTTTTTCGACTAAAGTAATTTACCACTAGCCGAAGATCGAAATATTTTTTCAAATAGTTTTTAATAAGAAGTCATTTTTTAAGAACAAAAGTTTTAAGCTTTATAACGCCTTCCATACACTGTAAATTAGACAAAGTTATTTACTTTGAATGAATTAACAGTTAGTTTTGTCCTTCACTTCACATGCACTATAGGTAAAACCACATATGCCCGCCGATCCATTAAGTCTAGACCATCTAGACGTCTTAATAGTAGACCCTGAGCCTTCTTCCGTGAACCAGCTGGCTAAAACCTTTAAAAACTCATTTGCAAACAACACCACGGTAAATTTTGAGGCCAGCGTCCAGAGAGCAAAACGATCTCTCTCAAAAAACAAGCGCCAACTCGTCGTAATAAATTTAGATACCATTGATTCGAGCAAGGAAAAAAACGAAATAGAGTATTTTTTCAATACCGCCCCAACACTTTTAATCACTAGTACCGAGAACTCCAACGATCTCGAAGGTCTAGATATGAGCTATAAAATGATGAACTGTATTAACAGAAGTCACCTCTCGCAAAACACAATACAAAGAGCCGTTTATAGTTCTCAATATCGATTTAGAATGGATTCAGAAAACTCTCTCCTTGCCGAATATGTTAACAAATCGCATCGCCTCAGCACTTTAGGCCTACTTACAAGTGGTATAGTTCACGATATAAATAACAAACTCGCGGCAATTACCTCTTCTATAATCCTCGCTGAGAAAGCCTTGCACCACGACAAGCCTTACGAGCAGCACTTTAAACGAGTTAAATCCACAATACTTTCTGCTGGAAAGATTTGCATGAAAGCACTTGCTTTTGGGAAACCTATTGAAATCACTCCCGTTGAGGTCAACTTAGGCGATGCAGTTTATAACTGTTTTGAACTTATTGAAGGAAGTTTGAATGACAAAGTGTCCATCGACTTCGCAAACCATAATCACAGCTGGAAAACTAAGGTCGACCTAGTCCACCTGGATCAAATATTCACAAACTTTGTTTACAACGCGAGTCATGCCTTTAGTGCTGAGGGTTTTATCTTAGTAAAAGTTGATGAAGTGACCATAGAAGAAGAAGTCGCTGTCAAAACAGGACTCCTTACTCCGGGTGAATATATTAAGTGTAGCATTATTGATAATGGTGGCGGCATTAATCGTGATTTTCTAGATAAAATCTTTAAGCCATTTTTTACAACGAAAAGCTCAGAAAGCGGACACGGACTTGGTCTATCTATTGCTCTAAACCTTATTCACAAAAACGAAGCCCATTTGGACCTGCACTCCAATGAAGGTGAAGGCTCTGAGTTTTCAGTTTATTTTAAACGAACTTCATAACTTTAATCCCGCTAACGTTAAGTCTCGTTTTTCCCATTTGCCATTGAAGTCATAGATATTCACTAAAGCTTTTCACATTAGCTGTCGATGAGTGAAAAACAACTCACGACAGGGGAAATCATGGAAGATATCGTCAATAGTTACAAGACCACAACAATTTCAAAATTTTCAAATATTAATTTTATGGATCAAAATGCCTACAAAAATTGGCTTGCTCAGCTTTATTATCTAGTTGAACACTCAGTGCCCATGTTAAAAAAAGCCTTTCCTGTATGCCAAAACGCAACAATAAAAGACGCCTACTCGCATCACATTGAAGAGGAACTAGGGCATGATTTATTAGCCAAAAATGATTTAAAAAACCTAGATGGTTCTAGTGTTTCACAATTCGAACGCTTGATTGAAACCGAAAACCTCTACAAAATTGGGTTCGAGTCGATAGACTTCGATCCAGCATCTTTTGTTGGCTATATCATGGCCTTGGAATTCACTGCAGCATGGTGCTATCCACCGATTCTTGATGAACTAAAATCAGTCTATGGCGAGGGCGCCATTCAATTTATTCATGAACACGCCGTTGCTGATCAAGATCATATCGATATTATGCTTGAGCTTTGCGAAAACATGACAGCTCAAGAGTTTCAAAATACAGAAGTCATCTTAGACCGTTCTTTCAATGCCGTATGGGCGCTCCTTGATCGATTTCAAGTTCGTGATATGCGCCAAGAAAGGGCTGCATAATGAGACACTACCTCTTTAAAAAGGGTGACCCGCAGTCTGAAATATATTTGGCATCCTATAAGCTTTGGAATGTGATTTGGACTGAAACTCTTCAAGAGCTGGACAATATTGATCGACTTCACTCAGATGCATATTTAAATGCCGATTACATTAATGTACTTACCACCGATAATGACCAGCCAATTGCCTGCCACATTTTAAATACTAATGAAGTAAGCCCGATCTATCAAAACCGTAAAGCCTTTGCATCCTATCCAAATCAAGCGTGGGAAAATCTTAAAAAACGAGGTTGCACTGAGTTTATTTCATATGAGTGGATGTGTGTGCATCCTGA
>JAWKNX010000027.1:0-38084 GCA_041391465.1 Bdellovibrionales bacterium | reverse complement strand
AGCCAGATATTATCGCGATCCCCAGTGAGAACTTCGGCTAATGACTTTGTCATTTCCGTCTTACCTGTTGAAGACAAACCAAAAAATGCAAAAACATTGGCTTTTGGCAACCGAGAGTCCACTCGATCCAAATTAACAGTGGACTCTGTTTCGGAGCGCACGATGGCCTTCACTATTTCATCAATTACATGATCCACACCAAAAACTTGGGATTTGAGTCGCTCCCCTAGACTCATCAGTTCCGCCAGCTCTTCACGTGAAAGTGGATCATTGTAGCGAGTGGCTTCAGAGGCCATAATAGGTAAACGAACCTCAGAATAGGGTTGTTGCTCGTTACCAGAGGATTGATTTCTATATTTTGCTAGCAAATCGTAGGTGCCATCTTCTTTTATTTCGGCATCGATACTGATTTGTTTCTGGACTCCGGCTTCCCCGAGCTGTCCTTCAAAAATAGCTTTGTCTATTGTCGTCTGAACAAGCTGCTCTACTTTATTATCAATGGGGCGAGCGTTTTCTTCCGCCACGTATTGGTACTCTTGGACTAGTTTTACTAAATTGTCCGTCCAATTCAAAGTGATGGCACCAATGCGCTCGTTAATGGATGCCAATTTATTCTTTAACTTATTCATGAACAGATTGGTGATCTGCTGTAACCCATTTGGGCTTATGGGCTGCAATAAAAAGATGTTTTGAATGCGGTTGGCCACCTCTTCTGATGTTCCCTTCTTCTCGCTATTAGCGCTGCCACCACGTCCATGATCTTTGAGAATCTCAGCACGCAAACGCTCTTTTTTATGATGAACCGCATTCCAGCGCTTCATGAGCTCATCGTAGGGTTGTCTTTTCCCACGGGGTCGACCATCAATGTGTCGGTCGGCAAGGAGTACAATTCCGTCATTCGATGCAATTTGAATAGTAAAATTCAAACGCATCTGACCAAGACCCTCATTGGGGTTGTTGATAGGGATGATTCCTTTTTCAATAAATTGTTTTACGAAGTCATTTTTAACTTCGTAGGCCCAATCATGAAATTCGTTAATGAATACGATGGACCGTTCTGGAGGAATGGTGCCCGGCAAAGTCTGACCTTTCCATTCTGGGTTTTTTTCAACACGATATTCCTCTTTACCAGTATCTCCCTTCATTTTAACGAGTCGGTACTTTCCACCGGAGTGTTCAACCGCCCATTTTAAAAATGGGGAAGTTTCCTGAGCCTTTATATCCGGTTCCCGAACCCAATTCAGTCCACAGGTCCGATTCTGCTCGAGCCACTTTAAAGCGATAAACATGATCTTCTGCGGCACTCTTGTCACCGTCGTGTTGAGCTATGGCATACTCTTCAGCAATGGTGTCTTTACCCCACCGGCAACCCAATGGTCATAAAAACTTCGGGTTCGTTCTTTCATAGAGATAGTTTCGCATCTCGAGCTGAGTGAAGAAAGTCCCATTAATTTCAACTGCTCAATCACATTGGCTTCTAAATGCTGTCGAATGCGATCAATGTTGGATCGGGCTTGATCGAGAGTAAAAGATCTATATTGAGAGATGTTTAATTTATCAGGAAGGTTTTCAATGGAATCCGCTTCACTATTTTCCACTTCAGGAATAGAGCTGCGAAAAGTGCGCTGCTCTGAAGAAACATTGGGGTCTTTTTTAAGAACATCATTTAAAAGTGGTAGCGGAGTATCCATTACTGAAAATAAAACGCGTGTCTCCCAGAGCCGACGAATTAAATATTCGATATTCTCTTGGCCCTCAGCAAATATGCTTTGTAAATCAAACACTGCTTTTTTCAAACTCATTGATAATTTCAGAATGGACTTCCTCCACACTTTCGTTGACAATGAGTTTTACTTTCCACCTGTGGATCGTGATTCTTCGCTAAGCGAGCCATCGAGTGAACCAAAGTCGAGAAACATAAAAAAACGAGCTTGGGACATATCCTCCTCATACTGAGCTTCAAAACGGATACGACGAGCCATTTCAGTGCCACTTCATGATAAGGATAACGATTCAACTCGGTGACATTGGCAAAATCCCGTTGAATGTTTGTAGTGTCAAGTTTTCTGCGAGCTCTTTGACTTGCAAAGGAGTTAATCGTGCAGAATCTTCGTTGTTGCCATAGTAATTGTCTCCAGAAAAATTATCGTCGGCGAGCGCGCTTGAGTGCCTAAAATCATCAACGTGGAAATTAACCCCAATAAAAATGTTGAAACCACTTGTCCCCAACCGCGCGCACGCCTCCATATGATGTCTTGCATAATGATTTTCCCCTAAAAGTTAAGAAACACTTTTGCAACCCAAGTGCCATATTGGAACTTATCCACATTTAGCATTATTTTTGTGCGCTTCGGAACGGTGCCTTTATTTCGAACAGCCATGAATTCATATTTATCAATATATTCAGATACTTATGTTGTATTTCGGTGTGTTATTAGAGGTATTAAAATGACTTATTTAAACAAACGCTTTGCGCCAACTCCAAGAATTATGCGGGTGGTCAATTACAGGAGTGTTATAAGAATTATAGGAAAGAATTTAATTCCATAATGTGACCACTCTCCTTTCCCAATTTCAAAACTTATTCGAGCTCTAATAAATAATCGATGTATTAAATAATTTTCTCACTCAATGTATTGAATGAACGGCACTTCACTGGACCCTGGAACAAGTAACGTCCTAAACTGTTTCTTTTTAGAGGGGTCCCCTATGTCTGCTACAGTTCTCACTGGAATTAAACCCACGGAGTGAGGTTCATATTGGAAACTATTTAGGAGCTATTCAGCCTGCAATTAAATTGGCTAACAGCACCGCTGCACGATCACTTTTGTTTATTGCCGATTACCACTCTCACTTCTATGCACGTGATGTAAGAGCCAGTATAAACAACGTCGCTGCCACTTGGATCGCCTCTGGACTCGATACTGAAAAATCAGTCATCTACAAGCAGTCGATTATCCTGAAATTTTTGGTGCAATGGATTCTATCCTGTTTCACTCCAAAAGGATTTATGAATCGGGCACATGCCTATAAAGCAAAAATCGATGAAAACAAAGAGGCGGGGAAAAAGGACCTCGATTCTGGCATTAATATGGGGCTTTATAATTATCCGGTACTGATGACGGCCGACATTTTAATGTTCAATTCAACTCATGTTCCCGTTGGGGAAGACCAACTTCAACACCTCGAGTTTGCCCGCGACATTGCACAAAAATTTAATAACAACTACGGGGAAACCTTCGTCTTACCTGAACCCATCAGCCAAAAAGGAGCACTGATTCCTGGACTGGATGGTCGTAAAATGAGCAAAAGCTATAACAACAGCATCCCTTTGTTTTTGGATTCTAAAAAATTACGCAAAAAATAATGAAGGTAGAAACCGACTCAGTCCGCCAGAGCTCCGAAAATCAAGACGACTCATTAGTGTTTGATCTGTTTAAATGCTTTTCTACCGAAGAGGAACAAAAAATTAGCCGATAGATATCGTGCGGGTATTGCCTGGGAGACGCCAAGCAAGTTCTATTTGAACAGATTGAAAGCCACTTTGCCGATAAAAAACTCGTTTATGATGACCTTTTGGCTCACCCAGAGCGGTTGGAAAAGATTCTTCGCGATGGTGCACTAAAAGCCCGCGAAATTGCCCGCCCTCTTCTCGATGAAGTTCGAAAAAAGGTTGGGGTCAGTCACTGACTCTATTGATTTCTTAACTGGTTATATTCACATCATTGAGCATGGCATACTTGGGGCCAAAGTAACTGGTCGCGCCACTGACTCGAAAATTCACAAGGTGTTCATCGCTGCTCGGTAGAAAATCGAATATCAGTTCCTCTTAAATGACCCAGAGAGGTTCCCACCTTTGGCATAAAATATTTTTCCGGTGGAGTTGTCATATATTTTTGCCAATCGAATTTCAGAACTAAAAGTCAGTGAATTCGGGTCGGTAAACAACCCGCTCAATTGTAAAACCTCAATCACTGTGCCGGACTTTTTTCTTAACTCTTTGACAGAAACCGAGTTTCTAGATTCCAACTTAATGTTTCCGACAGATGTGTTTGCAACCTTGCCTAAATAATGTCCGTACTGGTTATCCACAATATTGTGGATAACACGATTGTCCGTCACCAAGGTCAATGGTTTTTGCTCTACACCCCACCGATCGAAAACTGAAGTTTGAAGTCCATAGGGGATCGTCGGATCCAACGAAATATTATAAGAAGCATCTTCCGAGTCGACAATTTTATCTCCGCTCGCAATAAACGGTAAGGACAGGTACTTTCTTTTAATATTGAGCTGACTGACCACATCCTCATATATATGAGCCAACACTTCGGAGTCGACAATCACATTAAATTGCCCCGTCGGCATTTTTTCAGCAATGGCCAGCTGGTTGGCCCCTTCCACAGAGCGTTCACACATATCTTTAATATTAATCTGATCCGGATGTACAGCCCATTTAGTAACCACAAATTCCTGGGAATCATGATCGCGTGATTTGTGACTGCTGAAACACACCTCCGCATAACAGGTACTGGATTTTTTGACCTCAGAAAACCCATTTGACGCTAAAATGTAGGTTTCGCTTGCTGTAACAAATATTTCCCCCGAGTTAAACTGTGCTGCCTGAATTTCAGCCACGGACTTTTCTATTCTCTTAACAAACTCATTAGCAACAGCCGCCGGATTTTCAATGACCTTTGGATCAAAACTTTTCACATTTGGAATATCTAATTCTTTATTGCTGGGGATGGGCCAAATTTTTTCTTGGCTGACCTTTGCTTTGGTGATGAAGTCCGAAACAAGAGCACTCGCCTCTCTGGATTCGTTGACTTCACCACTGTAGACACCCTGAGAGGAGCCATCCAATGGGACGACGACGGTGAGATATCTCTTTTGATCCGACACTTGACGCTTTTTATCCGCCAGACAACTTTTACCCTGACCCACTAAGTAGGCTTCGATTCGTTGAGTTTGAGTTTGAGACCATCGCCAATGCAACAGCTCACCGTTTCTCACACATGTTTCTAGCTTCTCTTTTAATTCTTGTTTCATGTTCACCTCAACTTAACAAAGCATCGTTCACTAATAAATAAGGGCCACCGCAGCCGGCATGTACCGATTCTTTGTGATATTTTCCGCAGCCGCCAATTTCATTCCATGGGTGTATAGAGTCGTCTTCCGCATCTTTAAATGCATCGATTTTTGATTTATCGACAATTTGATTGAGATAGTCCGGCACATAACCTGTCATTTGCAAAGCTCCCCCATTGGGCCCCTTAAAGGTCTTACCAGTCAACTGTCCATCTTTAATCTCTTCTACATAACTGATTCCCACTTGAATGCCCATTCCCATGGGGTCTTCCATTCCACCGTAGGGATGTCTGGCGAAGTATCCGATTTCACTTGCCCTATCAATTCTTTAAAAGATTTAGTGCCCGCAGAAAAATAAGTATTAGTTTGCCGGGTATAAATACTGTGGCTCCACTTTTCTCGCTTACCGTTGGCAGACCTTGGCACACCTAAATGATAAGCACTCACAAAATCAGTCATAGGTTGTTTTAATCGACCCCGTTCGACCAACACCTGCCGAGAAGCAAGCCAACCCTCTTCATCAAAATAATAACTGCCCCAGGCAGCAGAATTTTCCCATGCGTTTTTATAAATGGCAGGATTGTTTAAAATCGTTGCATGTTCATTGCCCACCGACTCTTGGGACTCGTAGAGATCCTTTGCTTTACTGCGATTTCGAGCCCAGGTGTCTCCCTCTTGACTGTGACCAAAGGCCTCGTGGGCGAAAACACCTGATACAGAGGGGTGCATCAGCAACTGGTATCTTCCTGGTGCCAATGGCTTCGCATTCACAAGGTTTTTTAAATCCGTGAAAATTTCACTGAATTGCTCTTCTTCCAAATGAATCGTTTCCATTCCGCCGAGACCGCCACTGATATAATAGGCTCGCTCTGCACCCTTAATTCCAACTATAACGGCGAGAACGCGAGGCAATACCTGTGACATCCGAACGGCATCATCAATGAAGGCATGCTCCTCTAAAGTCAGCTCAAAACGACCCATTGAAAAATCTAACACTCTCGCCGGGTGCCCATCAGCGAGATTGAGAGCCGCTGAATTGAAAGCTTTGTACTTGGTTTCAATGAATTGCATTTTTTCATCTGTGGATTTTGGCCAAGGTACGTCTATATTCATACCAAACTCGACCCATTCGTCAGGCCTAGGGCTGTTTGGGATTTGATCCAATAAATCCGGCTCATCAACTCCTTCTATGCGTTGTGACCAAGGAGGCGAAACATAGACCTTTTGTTGAGGTTGCAGCTGCCTCATATCTAACAGCCAGGGATTCAAATTTTTTAAAAGAACATCTAAATCCAACTCCGGGGAAGCCCATTCGTGCATTGTTACACCATCAAATACTCGGACATTAGTGCCAACAACTTGGTCGTCAGAAAAGGATCTTTCTTTGGGGTTCACGAGGAAGGCTTCTTTACAGCTTCTTTGCGTAGAAACAGAAAGGTATAGATTTTCATGCAGTTCATTTTTAATGTGTTCAAAAACTTGAGCTATATTATTACGACAATTAAGAAATTCCGAACTATGACTGGCCCGCATTGCTCCCCCTTTATCTAAGGGGTCAATATAGGCAAATTTTAACTAAGGATCAAGAACCGGCGCTAATAGGCAATAAATAAACAAGCCGTCCGGGCTGCTTCATAACGCCAGCGGCCTGCTTTGCTTCCTCGCCCTCACCCCAGAATAAATCAACGCGGCCAGGCCCCCGAATGGCCCCCCCTGTATCTTGATCAAAGACCAAGCGAGAAACAGGTAGCCAATCCCGCGGCACATCATCTTTAGGGCTTTCAAAGATAGGAATATCAAAGTTGAGAAGGCAGAGTGCACCTTTGGGGAAATATCGATAGTCTGTCGCAATCGTTCTGCCCGATTGCACTTCTGTCCCAAAATAGGTAATCCCTCGAGAATCCAGTTTTCTAAAAAAAACATAAGATGGATTTTTATTTAAAATTGCTTGGGCTTGCTCTGGCGGCAGACTGCG
The DNA here is from genome assembly GCA_041391465.1 of Bdellovibrionales bacterium. Taxonomy (GTDB): domain Bacteria; phylum Bdellovibrionota; class Bdellovibrionia; order Bdellovibrionales; family UBA1609; genus UBA1609. Next base: position 31,021 of record JAWKNX010000027.1, on the reverse strand, counting down.
CAAATGCTCTTCAATGGCTTGTAGGCTCATATTCTCGCGGGGAATCACATCGAATAAATACTTACCGATGGCCACATAGGGATGTCCATTTTGTGAATCATAACCGACTCGAATGCGCTTACCGTTTGGCAAAACCACCACGCCAGAACCCTGTATTTGCAAGAAAAATGCATCAATAGGATCAACATAGGCTAAAACCTCAGCCACATCAGAATTTAAAAGATTTTTATCATCAATCTGTTCTCGGTCATAATAGGGGACAACTTTTGGCAAAGCTCCCGACCGTTCGACAAGCCGACCGCGCACAACGGCCCCGCTTGATTTCTGCTCAAGGACCTTGTCTTTAATCGGCTCGAGTTGCGGCAAAAGCCTGCTAAACTCCCCTAAGTCCACCAACGTCATATCTTTTGGCCGACCATAAAGGGGCTGCGAGTACTTTGAAGTCTTTGTGAGTCGTCCTTCGAGTACCGGCTCAAAGTAAGAGGTTATGAAAACCTTTCCCCCAGTCTTCTGTTCCGTAGACCTCGAGCGGGATAAAATTCGATTTGGATATAAGGATATAGCTCACTCATATCCTTATATTTTGGAACTCTGTATGTAAAGCCTCAAAGAGCCTCAACATAATTTTGCGTCGAAATCACGTCTGACTGCCAAATACCATCAAGCTTTCAGAATCTTGCTTTTCAACTGCTCAATATTTTCAAGAGAGCTGTTTAGGAAGCTCTCTAAACTCAATGCTTCTTGCAACTGATCAGGAAGGTTTTGTTGAGAGGGCGCATAGCCGGTTGACCCGGTTTTTTAGCAGTGCTCGCGCATCCAAATAGAAGTAGTACAGGAGCTAAATACCGCATACAAATTGTATTCATGACCCTACATTACAAGCTTGAGTCATATCAGCTTTTGGGGACGAAGATGGGATAGTTGTTAGGCTGTTTTTTTCTCTTCAGGCTTTGTGCCCTCTTCGACGAGGTCGGAAACATCTTTTTCAAATTTATAGTCTTTAAATTTTTCAATATCGCCTTTAAGAACGTGCAGCTCCTGAATATTTTTATTGTTGAGTTTTTCATGCTGCTTGGGATCCATACCTCGCCCTTCGCGGGTGTAGACCAAATATTTGTTATTTGATGGTAAATACAAATAGAGGTCATTGGGAACTGACATTTTCGGCTTTATATCATTGAGTCGCACACTGTAATAGTTTTCATTGGGTGACTCTCCAAACTCCATGGGTTGATGCTCTCGGTCCACATAGGCCCAACTGATGGTCGACTCTTCGACTTTGAAACTCTGAACTGTTCCACCTATATTTTGAATCCATGCTTTAAAATCAAAGGGGTGAAACTGCAAATTGACCTTACGTACAGATATTTTTTCCTTAGTAAACTGCTCAACCATCTCAATTAAAAGGTCTTCCATTCTTTGATATACAAAATTGTTGTAATTGGCATCAGACCCTTGAATCGTGGCGAATACAAACCCAGGGTATTTGTCGCTTTGAAACGACAGCGCCAAAAATTGTGACGTTTCTGACAACTGATCTGGGTCAGATACCACCTCACAATTTTCGATATTATGCATGGCCTCATCAAAAATATGCCAAATATCTACTGGCTCTTCAGAACCTACGTCTTCAATGTCTTCCCCGTTTTCAAACGCAATTGCCTTTTCAAGCAGGGCCATTCTTTCGTCTTCAGTTGTTGGTGCGCCATTAAAGTTGGGAGTTTTTTCCGCCTCCTTGGACAGCTCTTGAATGGCATCTTTTAACGAGGATGTCGCCTCCACTTTGAGTTCCACTTCAGCGTTTGGTTTGCTCTGGCGAGTATAATCCACGGTCGGAGTGTTTTCGTCATCATTTCTGCCTTTTAATTTTTGCAAATACTGTAAGAGGGATTCCGTTCGTGGCCCGTTGAGTGGCGGATAAATATTATGTTCCAACCCAATTTCGTCCAAAATTTGGATGGTCTCACCATCGTTTGACTCTCCAGCGGGAAGGCACATTCAGTCCCTGCAGAATTCTAATAGTTTTCGAGCCATATTGTCGGGATGATTCACGCTGACCACGCAATAGTCGGTGGGTTCGAGTCAATGATCGCCAGCGCTTGCTCTACAGCTTCCACAACTTTAACATGGACACCCTTGTACACCAGGTGTGTCTCAATAGCGTCAAACGACTCTTTCTCGTTAGCTAAAATGAGAAGATTTATACCGCGAATATTCATTAAATCCCCACCTTAAACGTACCACCTTCGAGGCTATTCCCCCTATTAATACTAACGGCCAGAGTCATGTTGAAGTGTAGCCTAAACGGAAACTTTGGATATAAATAACTGTTTAAAATGTCCGATTTGAGAAGGTTGCCAATATTTTGCCATCACCGTATCACTGTGCTACAAACATCTCACCTCGAAAAAACAGGAGTCAATATGTCCACAGTGAGAAGTTTGACGGCCAATGAAAAAAGACAATTGGATGCCTACATCAATGAGTTGGACGGCCAAATTGGGCCCACCGGTGGAACCTTAAAAACTCAATTTCTTAGCGCCGAGGCGGATCGACTCCACCGTGAGCTGTACAATACAGAGCCGGACATAAATACCCCCGGCCAATTGTTTAAAGGTGGAACTCCCTTTGAACGAGCTCAGCATTTTTTAATTCAACACCAGCTAAAAAAGCCGCGCAAGCCTCAAAACTCAAGTTGGGTTAAATGGTTAGCAATCACAATGATTAGCCTTTTCGCAATGGGTTGTCTGACATTGATCTCGTTGATTATCTTTTTCTCCCCAATCATCGACATGAAGAATGAAGGGCAGGTCGAACTGTTCGGTGGTGCCATCAAACTCAATGACGCCAACTTTTCTATTTATCAAGGCGGACGCCAGTTACGAATACAAACCGAAAACCGAGGTCAACTTGCCGTCGCTGAATCCACTGACACGCTTGAGGTGGAGTTTGAGAATGGTCAGTTAAAAGTTACTCCTGCTCAGGGAATCCAAGAAATCCAATGGTACTGCCAATATTTAGTTGTACAGAGTGACTCGAATAACGATCTCAGCCCCAACATTAAAGTGAACCGCAATCATATCGCCGTAAAGTTTGAAGATGCAAAGGGTATGAACTGCGATATCCAGGTGCCCGGTCACTTGAAGGTGTTAAAAGTTGACGGTGAAAATGGGCAACTGGAGCTGAATAACATTTCCCAAGAGGTCGATGTGGCGATAGAAAATGGACGTGTCGCCATTTCTCCTGCGGCGGGCACCAATTACGATTGGGATCTCAAGGTGGAGAACGGTATCATTTCTGGAGCCACTTCCGCCGACCCATTGGCGGCAAAAACCCCCGGGAGAGTTCGTCTAGAGAAGGGGCAAATTCAAATCAGCAAGTAGTTTTTACAGCCAGATGTATCGGTTTTCGAGACCACCAATGGGGCAAGTTACAACTCTTAGACAGTTCTTATAAAGTCTTCAACCCTATGTTTTTGCTTAGGGAATATAAACCCCTCCCCTTATACTGCAAGGAGTATAAGGAGAAAGAGAATGTTACGATTCATTGCTATGATAGCCGCACTGGTTGGAACGTCATATTCTTACGCCAACCAAGACTATCTCACTGGTCTTTTACAGCATCAGTCCCAGGTCGAATCTAAGGACGATAAGACGACGGCAAATGCTGATTTTGATTACATTCAGGCCCTTATAATTGAAGTTTCAACCCATGCAAATAAATCCGTGATATCGCAGCCTATGCCGCACCAGAAATCCTGCGAAGGAAATGCCTGTGCTGCCATTTCGGCTCGTCAAATCACTCGGGAGATTATGACGATCACTTTGGATCCCCGACTCCATCCCTTCAGAAATGGCGACGATGGAACAGGTAGAGAGCATGATTTTTCAGATTGTTTTGTTTCGATTTCAAAATATCGAGTTAACACCAAGAGGCCTATGAGGAACTCTTGTGTTTTTTTCTAGAAGCCCTCAAAACTAAAACAATTTTAGACACAGAAAAATCACTCAAAGACCCCAGTGTCCGATAATTCTTTACTAGCTTACTTCTATCATGGTCGTTATCGGCTTACGACAGTTTTCGATCTTGAACTCAATAACTACGGGTAAAACCTGCGAAGAAATATGCCGGACGCCTGGCCGATTGAAGAATTTCATAGGCGGCTCTATTGATTTCCTGTATAGTGCAGTTTCAACCCACTGGATATCCATGCCCTTTCTGGTTGAAGTTGATATTTGCTCGCACCGTTCCCTCTTCCCCGCGCCGCAAAGAAGTCGCTGGGTACTGCGCTGGGGAAATCCGGAATTGGCCATTCCTGGATAGCGCTATTGGATGTCTGGATGGCATTGACTCTCTCACTGTTTCTCGAGTCTCTTCTTTGACAATAGAATTGTCTAATGATTTACCTAAATCCGCTTGGGACTGTAGATCCGAAACAATTGCGCTCTTTTGGGGTAACGTTGACCTCAGTTTTCTTCTACGGTGTTCAACGGAATTACATCAATCGCCAACCCGACCGGCGCTTGTGTTCGCCGCGTGGAAGTCCAAAAAATGACCGCCAATGCAGCGTGAACAACCAAAGAAATCGCCCATCCCCACTTCATCATGGACGGACCTCAAGATAAGCCATAAGGTCTCCGACCGGCTCGAAAGTATCCCGGCACAAACGATTGTTTTGATTGAGCAGGTTGTTAACTCTCAACCGAGAACGCCCATTTTCCCGACCACTGATGATCCCACTTTGAACAAATCCCTCTACGTGATCAGTATCTATATATGATCGTTCAAAACCATCAATCGCCCAATAATCACGAGAAAGAACGGCACCGATACCCACCTTTATCAACCCCACTCCAGCGGTAATCCTCGTTCGCCAAAGTACGGTGGTCGGCCGAGTTCCGGTTGACCGTCTCTTTTTGATCCAACCACAATCGTTGCAATGAAACTTAAAATTAATGAAGGGTGAATCCATTGAATAATCCATAGCCACACCATGAATTCGAGACTGACCTGTATTAATGGAGCGGTAGACACCAATTCAAAATCAATCAAATTTGAAACCACTTAAAAAGGTCTTCATTTGCAAGTTTTGGAATCGACCTTTAAATCCATCGCGCCTCATATTGATGACTTGTTTCATTATCTAAATCAGAGTTTCCTGAAATAGGATCAAATCTCTGCGACAAACTTGAGGCTGAATTTTTCGAGAGTACTGTACCCCCATGGCCCAATCTTGACTTAGTTTTTGTATAGCCTCGATACCATATTGAGGGGAAACTCGATGGCCCAACTGCGTGATTTCAATACGTGGAAAAATAAACTCATCACTGAGTTGCCGCTATACTCCTGCCCCCAAAGCGCTGGTAAAGTCATCACCTTCGTATTGGGATTGTCCAAATAAACTACTTTTGGTGTTAAAGTTGGCTTTCTCGAATTTAATGTGGGCAGAAACCCATTGTTTTTTCGGCATCGCTTTCCGAGTTGACTTGCAGCCACTCCAATTCAGATCGGGAGCCATAAAATTTTCCATGTAAATAGTCCGGTTAAGATCTGTTCGTCTCGCGATCGCCTTTGAATATCGTAATGACTTCCCCGCCACTTGGAATTGGTTTTAAAAGAAGGATCTGATTTGTGATGCACTAAGTTGATGCCCCACTTTTGTGTTTGCAGATTGAAGTTTGGGTCCTCAATCAATTTTCCATTGAGTTCGCTAAAGTCATCGATTTCTTCCAACCCCGTTTGCAAAATGAGATTTGCGGTAACTTCCGAGTGTGTATTGGTTTTCCAGCCGTGCTTCAATACGGCATCCAGGTGATTCGAAGAATCCAATTCCACGGACTGAGCGTAATTGGTTGCGATGGTATTAACGTTTTGGTTTTAATACTTAACCACGCAATCCCCGCTTTATTCTTTGTCCCCCATTCCACTGCCCTTTCAACGATTTTTCATACTCACCAGCGCCAATGACAGCAGAGGTTTGCAAAGGTTTATCGTAGGAGAGGTGGGGGCTTGAAAGCATAATTAATCCGCCAAGTTTCCCAAGCGTTGAAAAATGTTCGCCTAGAAAATTCGGTAATTCTTTCCGTGGGGGAGAGCCTGCAAATGCCCCCAATCCACCGAGCGGACTGGTGAAGCCATTTCTGGACAAGTCCATTCCATCGTATACTGAAGTGTGCTGTGCACTTTGCCCTCGAAACTGTACGATCATCGGGCCTTCGCTTTTTCACCACCGATCACAGCCGCTTCGGTTTTAGAAAAACAAGGTGTACGCTTGTTGTGAGGCTCCGTCGGGAGAAATATTTTTTTCTTCAACAAACGTATCCGCACTGGGCACCAAAGTGGATTGGCCAATGACCTTCTAATTTTGACTTTGGAAACTGGGGAAACTCATCGGTAAAATGGAGCTCAAAACTGCGACAATTGACATGGCATTTGCTAACAAATCGACGATGATTTGAATTAGAGCTGAAAAACGCAAATTGTTCTCAAAACTCATTAATTTTGTTTCGATAACTTTTCAATGGATGTTTATCTTTTAAAAAGAACCTTTTTCATGGTTAACTTAAGTCTAAGGAGAACTAATGAAGGTTTTAATTACTGGTGCCACCGGCACGATTGGTCATGAAATATGTATACAGCTTCTAAGACGCGGACATGAACTGACTATCGTTACCCGCAAAAGTGAAGAGCAGTTACGGAGTCATTGGAATTTACCCGTCCAAATTTTAACCTGGGAGGACCCGGCTCGAGAACCTATGCCTTCGGAAAAACTTTCCGACATTGAAGCGGTTATTCACTTGGCTGGTGAGAGCATCAATCAGCGGTGGTCGGATTCCGCTAAGCAAAGAATTTTAGACAGTCGGGAACAATTCACAAAAAAATTAGTGGATGGAATTCATCAACACGCTCCCCATGTAAAAACTTTTGTTTCGGCATCAGCCATAGGAATTTACCCCAACGCAGAGTCAACACCTCAAAATGAAGATTCCACTATTGATTCTTCTGATGAATTTCTCCCCACGGTTTGCCGCAAATGGGAGAATGCCAGCCATAATTTGAAACCTAGTATTCGAAAATGTATTGTGCGAATTGGGGTTGTTTTAGATCAAGGCCAAGGTTTTTTAGGTCAGCTAGAACCTCTCTACCAAAAAGCGATAGCCGGGCCCATTGGGTCAGGAAATAGATATCTGAGTTGGATTCATATCGACGATCTGGTTGGACTCTTTATTGCTGCATTAGAAAATGATAAATACAATGGCGTGTTGAATGGCACAGCCCCACAACCGGTGACGAACCAAGAGTTCAATAGTGAGTTTGCAAAAGTTAATCGAGTGCCTAATGTAATACCGGTTCCACCATTTGCGCTAAAAATTCTTTTTGGAGAAATGTCGTCGCTAGCTCTGTCTGATCAGTTCATAATTCCTGAAAAATCTAAAAATTTAGGGTTCCAGTTTAAATACCCCACTTTAGAAAAGGCATTGGGCCATCTCTATGCCTGGAAAACTCATTACCTGGACCGGCGGATGTTCCAATGGCAATGGATTCCCCACGAAATCGCAAATCCACGTTTGATTTTTTTAAGAACCCAAGAAATCTTGAAAAAATAACCCCTGATTTTTAAATTTTCAGCTACTCAATAGCAGTACAGAGGATGTGGAAACCGGATCCATTATCGACTACAAAATTTCACTGCGTGGTATTCCAATGAAGTGGCAAACCGAAATCAAGGGCATTCAAACCCGATACACATTTTATCGACGTTCAAAATAAAGGGCCCTATTCGAAATGGCATCATACACATTTATTTGAACCCTCGGAAACGGGACCTATCTGACCGACGAGGTGATCTATCGACTTCCACTCGGACCTTTAGGTGCAGCAGTGGCTGGTAGTTTCGTTTTAAAAGACGTGCAAAAAATATTCTCCTATCGCTATGATAGACTGCGCCATTTCTCTCAAGAGTGGAAAAATGAAGCAGGTCACTGATCCGAACCATTGAAAAAGTCACAAAACATTGACTGAATCAATTGCTGAAATGGTGTCCCAGTAATTTACAAATGACAAAAGCCCTACGGCCAAGGCATACCAAGTCCAATTCCCAACGAACAGGAAAAGCTTATGCTTCGACAGCCGACCCAAGAGGAAACCCGCGTTCTAAAAAGATGGCAAATGAGCACGTTTGCGGTCATGTTATTTGGCTACGTAGGTTACTATCTCTGTCGAAAAAATATTTCCGCCGCCCTTCCCCTGTTGAAAGAAGCTTTTAACTATTCGAATACGGAATTAGGGCAAATTGGATCGGTCGCATTGATCGTATATGCCATCGGGAAGTTTATTAATGGCCCACTTGGCGATCGAGTGGGTGGACGAAAAGTATTTCTCCTCGGCATGATAGGTGCCATCGTTACAAACTTGCTGTTTGCCCAAGGCGATAACATCTATTGGTTTATTGTCGTATGGGCCATCGGCCATTATTTTTTAAGTATGGGTTGGGGTGGGCTTGCCAAAACAGTGGGTGCTTGGTGTCCACCGGAAAAAAACGGCACTGTTATGGGCTTTATTAGCATCAATTTTCAATTTGGCGGTGTGGTTTCTACGTTTTTGGCTGGGACTATCGTGGCGCTTGGTTTCGGGTGGCAGTATGTATTTATTGTCCCTGCCGGTTTTTTATTTTTAGTCTTTATCTGGTCATTCTTTGCATCGAAAAGTCACCCGCATAAAGTTTACCCCAACGTAAAATTCCCTCCCTCGTCCCGGCAAGCATTGGCTGAAGTTGAACTGGATGACGATACTTTAGAGGAAACTGTAAACCCTTTGGATGTGATGCGTTCGCTTTTTTCCATGCGAATTTTTCATATTTTGCTGGTGTTTAGTGTACTAACAACAATTTTACGCCAGATCTTTTTCTTTTGGACCACTCAGCTCTTCACAGATATTGGTTTAGACCCGCAGGATGCCATTTTCAAATCGGCACTTTTTCCGTTTGCTGGATGTATTGGTACAATATTTCTTGGCTGGTACACAGACAAGTATGCAAAAAATGGCGACCGCGCTCGCATGATGTGGATCATGCTCGCCGGACTTACTTTAAGTCTGATACTCCTCGCACTTTTTGGATCTGGAGAAATGAAGAGCACCTCAATGGTGGTGATTCTTTCCGGGTTCGCTGGATTTTTTCTATTAGGCCCATATTCTATGAGTAGCGGAGCCTTAACACTCGATATTGCTGGATCACGAGGTGCGGGAACCTGCACAGGTCTCATTGATGGATTTGGATATATTGGCGCTTCTGTATCCGTATTTTTATCTGGATACCTTTCTGATCACTATGGATGGGCATCAGTTTTTTATATGTTAATCGTATGTGCCTTGCTAAGCACAGTTTGCGCGTACATGATGAGTTTGGTCTATCGCAGTAAAATCAACAGCTAAAAAAGAGGTCCTTCAACGTGCGTTTATTTATTTTAATATTTGTTTTTCTCTGCGGCCCCATAGGGTGGACAAAAACCATCAGTGTGCATGGTCATCGAGGTGCCAGAGCCTTTCGTCCTGAAAACACCATTTCAGCTTTTAAATATGCATTAGAAGTGGGAGTGGATGTTTTGGAAATGGATCTCGGTGTCACTAAAGACGGCGTCCTCATTCTGCAGCATGACCCCTATATTGATAACACCATCTGTCTGGATGGCAAAAAAAAGATTAAATCTCAAATACCCGTGGCCTCCCTTTCTCTTGAAGAAATCAAAAAGATGGACTGCGGAAGCCTTATCAATCCTAAGTTTAAAACCCAAGTTCTCCAGCCTGGAGAAAAAATTCCAACGCTAAAAGAGGTTTTTGAATTTGTTAAAGCGTCCGACATTGATACTGCCAAGAAAGTCGAATTTAACATTGAAACTAAAATCGTTCCCACTGAACCAGAGCTCACCCCTAGCCCAAAAAAATTCGCTGAACTACTGGTTAATGAAATTCGACGGGCGGGAATGGTGGAGCGATCCATTGTACAGTCTTTTGATCATCGGACACTTTATTGGGTCAAAAAATTGGAGCCAAAAATTCGCACCAGCCAGCTTACCGGTGGATCGATGGTCGACCTTGTGGCTGCGGCAAAGGGGATCAGGCGGAATTTGTCTCGCCTTATTGATGGATTAGTAAAGATATGGTGCAGAGGTTGCACAAGAAAATATTCAAGTGGCACCATGGACGGCTAGTCTGAATCCAGGCAAAGCAGTATTTAGTTGATATCGGTGTCGACGCCATCATCACCGATGACCCCAAAGGTCTCATTGATTATCTGAAACGCAAATTAAACGCTAACTGGACTAGTCCAAGGTCAAAGATCAGTTATTCTCCAGAGCCTCATTCCCTGATCCAAATGTACCGAATAGGACAAAGAGGATTCTATTGGAGCACCCGCTGCTTGTTTTACAAAAATTAAATCAGCTCAAATGGATATTTATTTTAATAGTATTCTTTAATATTTTATTTATTTCTACGGGCATTGTCTTTTCTTTTTACTACTACCCAATACAACAACAATGATATTGATCGCCACTACAACAGTTGTGATTGAGTCCAATCGCTACACCATAAAACTATTTGCGTGATTTGGATCGCCGAAGATCCCGAATACAGCAAGAACAGAACGCCGCAAGCGAATGAAACGATGCAACTTCGCAATCATCCTCAATACCTTCGACGTTTATGCGAGCCACTTTAGATGTTTAATGATTTAGACATTCAAATGTTTTTGAAAAATCGTACTCCCTTTTCATGACAACAGCATGCAGCTCATTCAAAACCAACTTGCAATCACTAGAGGTGGAAAAACGCGATAGCAAAACTTACATGCCTAATCACCTCCATTTTAACTAGTCTTCTTCTAGGTATTGATACATATTTTTTATTTTTCTCGCCGGAAAAACCATCGCTATTATTATGTACTGCGATGACAAAGCAGTCGGTTCAAGATTGGACACAGCAATGGAGAACGAATTTGGAGAACCACGGTGACGAGCCTTTTAAAAACCCCATGTTTTGGTCTAAGATGGGTATCGTTACAGTGAAATCATTTCTCGCAACCACCCTCACCCCGCGATGATTGTGACCCATGATATATTACCCAGATTGTCCGGAAGAGCTTTCTAAAACATCTAAACTTCTTAAATATGCGCTTTTTAATACAAACATCCAGTGGTATTATGCCCGAAGCTGATCGTTGGTGAAAACATGAAAATAGTAAAGACGCCGAAAAAATTCCCTTTGGCTCGTTGCCTATGTTTTTGTTATTTTGCCAATACTTTGCATCCGCGCAAGAAGGAATTAAATATGTGAAAGACGAACACTATGAGTTCGGAACAACTGTAGAGCAGTTTTACCTTACGGCATTGGTGGCGTCGAAACAATTACGCTTGGTCTGGCTTTCATTTTAGCCACACCCTACAAGACTTTCATTTTAGAATATCAAGCATTAGCCGGAAACGCCAGGGAGTGACGTACTATAATTTTTCCGGATCTTTTCGGTCTGATTGGGAGGCCTATGATGTTTATCGGCGGATTTTCACCATGGGTTTCACTCCATCGATATAAAAGACTTCGTACCCGACTACAGGAATTTGACTTCGTAAACATCACGGGTATTCATGCTGGTTTTGGGTTCACTGGAAAATTCGTCGGACCATTTTATGGTCGCGCCGGAGTAAGTTTAATTTGAGCCCTGGTAAAGTCGCCTATTTTGGCATCGGCCTCGTCTATCGATTTGGTGGAAGACGATCAGAATTGATATGAAGCCTCAGGGCTCAAGCCAACAATGAAAATAGGTCGCACCTCAATTCAGCGGGGTTTTCACTTGGCTTCATCTTGGCGAGATTAGAACTGCAGGCAACATACATACATATTCTATTGCATACGGCGGAACGCTCCTTCGTTTTGCGTCTAGATAAAAGAGTTGCCAGATGTCCAAACAGATTAAAGGTTTTTCAGTACGTCAAACCTCCATTTATAGTTAAAAGCACCTGGAGTGAGGCGTGGTCCCGAATTTGGAGATCACACCTGAAGATCAACTGCAGCTGTCTTTTGCTGCCACAACGTCTACACTATGGCCAATCGGCATTTGAAGGCTTAAAGGCATTTAAGGCATTGCTGATCAAAACTTAAATGTCTTCAGGCCGCTGGAAAATGCAAACAGATTGCGCAACTCCTGTGAAAGATTATGTATGCCGCCAATTACAGATGAATCGTTTGTTCAAGCCATCGAATTGGCCTTGAGGCACAATTAGTCTATTGTTGATGAGGTTCCGGAAAATGGCTCCATTTATATTCCCTTTATTTTGGCAGTGGCCCTACGATTGGGGTGAGGCCATCGGATGTTTTATACCTTTGCCGTACTGGTTATCCCCGTAGGAGAATACTATGGCGGCGTGGAAAAACTTTATCAAAAGCAATTATCTCTGAAAATTACGATCGAGCAGCTCCCCTAGGTACAGGCGGCGTGAAGGCAGCTGGAAATTATGCTGCCGACCTTTTGCCAACGAAGATTGCTAAATCCAATGGCTTTAGCATGGTGTTGTATTTAGACTCTAAAACTCGAACTCGCATTGAAGAATTCGGCACTTCAAACTTTATTGCCATCGATAGTAAAGGCAAATATGTGACGCCCAAGTCCAGCACAATTCTTCCGAGCATTACAAATAAATCACTGCTTCAATTGGCACCAACTTTAGGAGTTGAAGCCGCTCAAAAAGAAATTCAACTGGAAGAGATTCGCAATTTCAAAGAAATTGGGGCCGCAATGGAGACGGCGTTGGGATCACTCCCATTGATGAAATTCATTATCGCAATGAAGTCCTCTGGTCAGCACAAGGCAATGGCCACCCGGTATTAAAAAATCTTCTTTTGGAACTTCAAAAAATTCAAAAGGGTCTTTCCAACGACCCTTTCGGATGGTGCCATATCGTCAATCAGTAGCTGATTTTCATTTCAATGGGAAAATGATCAGAGAGCCCTAGCTCATTAAGATCATCATTGTAGTGCTTGAATCGATTGGGAACTTGTATGTTCTCAACTCAGTTTTGATTTGTTCATTGAGGTTTAAATTCATAGGTCATAAAGTCTTCGACGACCACATCGTAGGTGTTCAACTCAACCTGAAGGCCGGACCTGACAACAAATTTTCACTGACAAAAAATCGATCAAGGCGGTTCCAGGTTTCATCCACACCCTTAAAAGTATGTTCCCGGCGGGTTATCGCTTTTAGGAAAGAGAACTCGGTTCATATCACCTACGTCATAAAGGGAGTGCTTCCAACTCGACCCAACAACCATCATAAACGGCATGCAGGTGTCCTCTTTAATCACATTAAAATCACCCATGACCAGCACTTTTACGACAAAGCCTATTGCTTCCGTATTGGGCCTGCAACTGACTAATAACTTCTCTCACCTGCTGTGCCACTTGCAAGCGAACAACATCCTCATTCCCTTGAGAGGGCCAGTGATTCATGCCTAGAAGTAAAAACTTCATTTTTGCGGACCATCTTTAATTTTAAAAACTCCAAATAGAGCGTCTCGGGTATCTTTACCTTGATATCGACTGGGGTCCATCCGATGGGTAACCTTGTCGATGAGCTCAAACCTCGCCTCGGTAAAAAAGTGCCACATCAATTCCACGGTTGTCTGGACTTTGCGTTATGAGGAAATCATCGTATCCCAATTGTTTCGCTAGATCTTGAGCCACACTATCACTTTCAATTTCTGAGATTCCCAGTAAGTCAGGTAATCGACTGGAGTCATAACAACCTGTTCGATGGACTCTAATTTTTTGTTGAGTTTTTCTCGATTCCAATCAGTTGTAATGCAGTAGTTATAGTATTTTTCGTTAACAACACCATTTCTACTGTTCACCTCAAGACACCCTTCCATTTTCTGGGGATAACCTATTGGCAAATACTGCCAATCATTTTTATGTTCATCTTCATAGGTATGATCGAGATCAAAAAGATTCTCCATTATAGGCCATGACGAAGAGATCTTTGCCTTTGCTTTGTGCTGTTCATTGATGTCGGTACAACCCACTAATAAAGATACTGATACCAATGAAATTAAAAGATGCAGTATTCGAGCGACGCCCCGTCGTGTGCTCATAGTCCCCCCGTCTTTTCGACCTCATCATCATTCCAATGAGCCCGACCTTAGGCAAGGTAAAAAATACTAAAATGGGACTATGATGGGATTGGCAATTCGCTGAAAGCTTCACTTCTGTTGCGGCTGAGGGCAATTTCAGCACACTTTGACAGTTAACTGCAGCCGCTGTCAGATAAAACCCATTCATCTCGTAGATCGGAGAGGTGCAAGTGCCGCCTTTCCCTTCACTCCGGCTTGGGCAGATCCAATTCTTTTTTTTTCAGTTCGGTGTATTTCGCCAACATGGACTCGCGCACCTGCAGTAAGCTCCTCCACGTCCTCTTCCGTTTTACCTGAGGTCGGAACGCTGGGGAGGATTTCGAGTATGACTTTTCTCTTCCAAACTCCCAAATTAATAAATGGGGACCCTGGAGGCATTATGGGTAACGCACCGGCTATGACCAGTGGAATCAGTGGCCCCTGTGCTCCCACCCCAAAAATAAACGGACCCGTTTAAACTCGCCGAGCGCAAAACTCTTCTGCCGGGTCCCCTCCGGAGCCAAAGCAAAAGTCTCGCCAGCCTGCATTCGCACTTCGGCTTCTTTATAGATTTTTAAAACCTTTTCTCGATTTTCTTTCGATGGGAATGGCTCCCACTTTTCTCATGGCTGGAGCAGAAGTGGTACTTTAAATAATTCTGCTTTCGCGCCAAATTTAATCCGTCGATCGCCAAAATACCCCATCATCAAAAAAATATCGAAATTGCTCGTGTGATTGAACAGCATCAAACCTCCCGATTTCGGAAGATGATCACGACCCCGTATTTCCACTTCAAGACCGCTGAGCAGAACGAGAGTTCGCCCCCATATGTGAGCCAAATAATCATAGAAATTCGATCGCCCCAAAAAAAGCGATGAAACTAAAATGATGGTGGCGTGCAAAGCCGTCCAAAATGGGATGAAAAGTAAAACGATCAGAGCCCTGGGATAAGTGAGTGCTTTCAGAAAAATATTTGATTTGTGTTTTGAATTGCCACCCATTTCACCATCCTTAAGGTATTTTTTAAAAGCTTTATAAACCCAGATGGGTTTTAGAAAAATCACTTGTCCATAAAGATACGAAGCGTTAGAGTCCTTCTCAAACCACCCACCTCCAAGGAGAGATAAAATGATCAAATCCCTTTCGGTCACTACTTTTATAGCTTCAATTCTTTGTTGCAATGTATTATTTGCACAAACTTCCGCTGAAGAGTATACCAGATGAGTGCCCCTGCAGCTACCAAATTAGAAACTGTTTTCTTCCTTGAACAGAGCTTCAGTGGTGCTGATTTAGGCCAAGGGACCGTGGATGAAAATGGCGGATACTCTTATCTCCAAGTCCGCTACAAATATGACGAACTGAACCACTTTAGAGTCCGTCAGTACCTTCCTCATTTTTACAATGAGCAGGCGGGAGAAATGGACGCTCAATTCGGCGACACCGTACTTCAGTACGATCGCACCAAGTGGTTCTCTGCAGGCGGAATGAACTTCAGTGCGACGGGCCGGCTTTATTTACCCACGGAAAAGACCACTCTAAAACAGGTGAGACCCAATTGCGCGGCTACTTTATGGGCTTTAAACCCCTCGCCAAGGCTGTGACATTGAGTTTCGAATCTTCCCCAAGGTTATATCGCTATAATAAAAATACGGTAGAAGACATCGTTGCAGAGCAAGTATTTGTTCCCAGCGCTATCCCTGGTGAGCCGGGATCATTTCAGAGAATTGAACGCATTGAAACCACAAATAAAAGATCTGTAGCTTGGGACAACCGACTTGGTCTTGTTTACGATGTAGCACCTAATTTTGTGGCAATGGCACATTTACTCCTTTCTCACCAAAGCTTTTACAACCTTCCCAACTACAACATTAGCCAGGCGGGTATGGACTTTTTGTTCATCGTTAACTTCAATGAAACTTACTGGTCTGAACTTTTCGTGGAAAGTTTGACATCGAATTGGGACAAAGGAGCCGATTTATTGCGGCCCGAAGACACCTATTACTATCTGGCTCTGGGCGCCAAATTCTAAGAGAGATCTAGCAAAAGCCAAAAAGTTTTCTTTTTGGCTTTTTTTATTTGGGGGCATTTTCATGAAATTTCGTGTTTTCATTCTTTCACTTTTAATCGCATCCGTTGGTTGTTCTTCTTCTTCAGTAAAAAAAGAGAACTATCCACCCCAGCAAATTGTTTCTTATAATTTTGACTGGGACGACAACATTGCCTTTATGCCCACACACATCTACTTGTTTCACAAAGACTCAAACCAAGAATTACAAATGTCCACTTCTGACTTTGCCATCTACCGTGAACAGGTGGGAAAACCCGGCCCCTATGAAGATTACAAAATGAATTATGATGATCAAACGGGTTCGTTTCGAGAGTTTCGTGATAGCAGTGAGACCAACTACTTTGTTCGTGATGTAAGAAAGCTTTTAAATCAACCCAACAATAAATGGAAAGGCCCAAGTTTTGAGGCCTTTCAAAAGGCGCTGTCCCACCCGGCCACTTCTCAGTTTACAACTGTTATTACGGCACGTGGGCACTCTGGAACAACCATACAAATGGGCATTCAAGAACTCAAAAAGAAGGGACTTGTCGACTCAGTCCCACCGGCGCAAAATCTCTATGGAGTCAGCCACCCAAGGTTTAAAGGACAAGCCGACTCCCCGTCAGAAATAAAGGTAAAAGTGATGCTCAATATTTTAGATCGCATCGAGAAGACTAAGTTACCTGAAGAGAGCGTAGCCGTACGATCCGCCGATGGTAAAAGTAAAACTCCGCTGCATTTATGGGGATTTTCAGATGACGATTATGGTAATTTCGAAACGGCGGCTAAAATTTTATCCCAAGAGTATGCCAAAGGTCGGTGGCCTCACATAAAAATAACTTTGTTTTTTACCGGACTGCATAGTCCTGAAAAGCCAAAGACAAAAATCATCCGGCCCGATGGAACGTTGCGAGACTTGATGAATGACGAACTCGTTGAGACGAATCGAATTCTGGAGCCGCAAAACGACCTCTCCTCTCTGAGGCAAAACCTAAGTCCAGCCGCCTGATTTGATGGGTACCCCATTGTAATGGAATTGTTTACAGTAAGATAAGTCACAACAATTATACTGGGGACCAAAAATGAATCTTAAAAAAATCGGAATTCACCTATTGGCAATCACCTTTGTTGGCGGAGCACTCACAGCCTGTTCGAGTAAAAAGAAAAAAGAAGAAAAGCCCGCGCCTAAAATACAGATGGCTCAAGAGGAAAAAGCAGATATCTCTGTAAAAGTTGTAGAAAAGGCGAAGAACGAAGCACCTCACTGGGGGTACGATGGACTTTTTGGCCCGAACCTTTGGGGAAATTTAGATCCCGCGTTTAGTGCCTGTAAAGATGGTGTCAGTCAGTCGCCTATTGACCTCGTATTTAAGCGACCGACCAGCACGGAAAACGTAGATATCATGTACAAGTCCGGACCACTGGCCATTGCTGATACTGGGCATAGTCTGTTGGCCACTGGAACAAAGGGTTCTATCATTTCTATCGGTGGGGATATCTACAATTTGGTGCAACTTCACTTTCATACGCCGTCGGAGCACACACTTTCAGGTAAGCAATATGCTGCTGAACTCCATTTCGTTCACAAAAATCAGGCCGGACAACTTCTTTACCTGAGTGTACTGTTTAATGAAGGTCCACCGAACCCGGTTGTCGATCAAATTGTAAAAAATGTTCCAACAACTAAAAGAAGTCAAAAAAGCCGGAGTCGATTTTAATCCCGCAGATTTGATTCCATCCATAAAAACCCATTACAGCTATGAGGGGTTCTCTGACCATTCCGCCTTGCTCAGAAGGAGTGCGATGGGTCGTTCTCAACACCGCAAAGACCATGAGTAGCGATCAATTGGCGGCATTGAAAAAATACTATGAAAACAACAACAGACCCATTCAACCTTTGAACGGTCGCACAGTGACAAATTATTAATTGGATAGCCTAATCAATTCAAATTTTGGTAACCTCAGAGAAATCCTCTGAGGTTTTTTTTTGGAGCTAAGACTATGAAGTATATAATTGCAGGTACAAACCGCCCGGATTCACGATCGCTTCGCTTGAGTTATTATGTACAGAATATCTACAATGACCTGGGTGAAGAAGTTGAAATCATCTCTTTGGACCAAGTGGGTTTGGATGGTTTACACCCTCCACAATTTGGAGGAGTTGAAAAGATTCAAAGTGAGCTGGTTCAAGCCGTGCAAAAGTGACTTTCTCAGAAGGCCTCATTTTTGTCGTTCCCGAATACAACGGATCCTACCCCGGCGCTTTAAAATACTTTATAGATCACTGGGATTACCCGGCTTCTTTTGAGCATAAACCCGTGTGCTTTATCGGACTCGGTGGGCGTTTCGGAGGGTTACGCCCCGTAGAGCACCTTCAAGGTGTATTGGGTTATAGAAATGCTTTTATGTTTCCGGACCGGGTATTCATCACCAATGTGTGGGATATTTTTAAAGATTCTGAAATCACTGACGACAATATTGCTCAATTGCTAAAAGTACAGGCGTCTGGGTTTCAAAAATTCGTGAGAGCTCTAGCGTCTGAAAACCTCATACCCAGTTGATCAAATCTGAGACGGCTATATCTCAAAATAAGAATTCTCCAGTTTTTTTTAATTTCCTAGCTTTAGGTACCGACCAGAAAACATGGTTAGAGTCTCCTTATTGTCCATATTAGTCTTGATTACAGCCTCACAGAGCTGGGCCGAACAATTTCACTTACAAGTTAAGGAGTCAAACCACTTTAACTACCAGGTGTTTGTGAATGAGCAAAAAGCCGCCGAGGGGGTTATGGCTCTGGTCACTATTTAATGGGTATAGGTCATCTTCTAGTCCCAGGTCCGAACCACATTAGAGTTTGTTTTACACCCAATCAAATGTCGACTTGGCCACGAGCAAAAGATTTAGCACGAGTGACTGTTCAAACTGACGGACAGAGAGAAATTGCGTCTGCGCGGAATACACCTTCGAATCAAAAATACTATTTATACGCACTCGCTCCCCACGGCGACAACTATGCTCCAGGTAAAGAGAGTTGCAAACAATATACGATGACCGTCAATGAGGATCAAATTGCTGAGTTTAAACCGCAGCCACCTCATCCAGAAAACGTTGCAAACAACAACGACAATAACAATCCAACCGACAATCCTCCGCAGCAGAGTCCGACCAACGAACTGGTTATTTCAGACAAGGCCATTGACGAAATGTCTGGAGCCGAGCGGGATGTTGCCGCATCAGAGTCGGTGCCCAATCTGCCGCCGCCACCACCGCCGCCTCCAGGGCCTCCAGAAAATAGCCTTCAGTAGGTCTCACCTGTCATTTACCTTATCTTCTGGAGAAAATAAAAAATGGCCATGGTTTTCCATGGCCAAAAAGTAAATTATTAAATGTATCTATTCTAGCTCCAAACAGAACCCTCAAGCACATCTTCGCAATTAATATCGGTAGTGTTCTGGCTTAAAGGGGCCGTGTTGACTTAGCCCTAAGTAGTCTGCTTGCTTGTCTGTGAGCGACGTCAAGCGCACACCGATTTTTTCCAAGTGCAATGCCGCCACTTTTTCATCCAGCTCTTTTGGCAATCTATAAACTGCTATTTGCTTGTACTTATCGCCGCCCTTATTTTCCCACATATCCATTTGAGCAAGAACTTGATTGGTGAATGAGTTACTCATAACAAATGATGGGTGGCCTGTCGCACAGCCAAGATTCACCAATCGCCCCTTAGCAAGTACAATGATTTGCCGACCATCATTAAATTTATGAATATCAACTTGAGGTTTTACCTCTTCCATAACCGTATTTTTATTCAGCCAAGCCATATCGATTTCGATATCGAAATGTCCAATGTTGCAAACGATTGCGTTGTTTTTCATTTTTTGAAAATGCTCGGGGCGAATGATATCGCAACATCCAGTTGCAGTGACAAAAATATCCGCTTCAGCAAGAGCCTCCTCCATCGTGCAGACTTCGTAGCCTTCCATTGCCGCTTGCAATGCACAAATCGGATCTATTTCAGTGATCAACACTCGACAACCATATTGACGAAGTGATTGAGCAGAGCCCTTACCCACATCTCCATAACCAGCTACAACGGCTACCTTACCGGCCAACATAACATCCGTGGCACGCTTGATACCATCTGCGAGTGACTCCCTACAACCATAGAGATTATCGAATTTAGATTTTGTAACCGAGTCGTTCACGTTGATGGCTGGAACTTTCAATGTGCCTTTTTCAAGTCGTTTTTCAAGGTTATGAACACCCGTTGTGGTTTCCTCAGTGACACCAATAACTTGTTTCATTAGGTCTGCAAAGCGCTCTTCGTGCATCATATTGGTGAGGTCTCCACCATCATCCAATATAAGGTCATAACCCTTCTCTCCCCACCCTACGATGGTTTGCTCGATACACCACTCGGCCTCTTTTTCTGTTTGACCTTTCCATGCAAAAACAGGAGTTCCAGCGGCGGCAACAGCACAGGCCGCATGATCTTGAGTGGAAAAAATATTGCATGAAGACCATCGAACACTTGCACCTAAAGCTTGTAATGTTTCGATCAACACAGCCGTTTGGATAGTCATGCAAGCAACCAGTAATTCGTGCTCCTTTAAGCGGTTGGCTAGGTCCGTACTCAGCGAAGTGCCATCAATCCAGGCATTTCCTCTCTGCAATGTCAATTTCCTTACGTCCCCAAATAGCGAGCTGTTTAACCGCTCAGGATTATCCATCGCTTCTTTGCAAACCATGTAATCCAATTCTTTTGTTCCGGTCTTAAATGGCCCATGCGTGGGCATTTTCAATCACTGTGGCCTCCACAATTTTCTCCTTATATTTTAAATTTTTGAGTCCCAAAGTTTAGCACTCTCAATCTAAAACTCAATTATTCATTGGAAATAATCATAGAATCGGCCCACTCAAGGGCTTTTAACGCAGGCTTGCATCTTATCCCACGGTCATAATCTCATAACCTTCATCAGTAATAAGAACGGTGTGCTCCCACTGTGCCGACAGAGACTTATCACTAGTTTCATAGTATTTGATAGTAGATCCCGGGATGGAAAACTCCAGAATTGAACCGTTGGTTTCTGTTCACCATGGGCTCCACAGTGATACATGTCCAAGGACGGAGCCGATCGCCTTTTCCTTTTTTACCAAAAGAGGGCACAAACGGGTCTCCATGAAAAGTTCAGCCTATACCATGCCCACCAATCTCTTTAACTGCGTAAAAGCCTTTTTTAGTCACATACTTATTGATTGCAAAGCCAATATCACCCGTGGTTCCCAGTGGCTGTATGGCCTCAATTCCCTTCTCCATAGCTCCTTTGGCCGTTTCTATCAGGTCTTTGCCTGACGGCTTACAGAGCCAATTTCATACATTCTAGAGGTATCTCCGTGGAACCCGTTAAGAATGCAAGTGACATCGATATTGATGATATCCCCATCCTGTAATTTTCGATCGTCAGGCACCCCATGACATATACATTCGTTGACTGAGGTGCAGACGGACTTGGGAAACCCATTATATCCCAAGGGAGCTGGTTTGGCCCCATGGGAAAGCGTGAAATCATGGACGATAGCGTTGATTTCGTTCGTCGTAATTCCAGATTTAACGAACTTTTCGACATGATCTAGAGTTCGAGAAGCCAGCTTCCCCGCTGCTTCCATCCCTCTTACGTCATCCATGGTCAATGGTTCCATGTTCGTCCTTTCACTTTAGATCTTTGAATTATCAAAATTCGAGGCAAATTGCCACTGATTCCCTACAAAAAAAGCCCCACCGAAGTGAGGCTTTTTTGACTAATCATAGAGATACACTTAGCTCAAGTGCTTGCTTACGATTTTAGTCATTTCGAACATTGAAACAGTTCCTTTACCGAACACTGGACGAAGTTTCGCATCAGCATTGATATTTCTTCTGTTTTTAGCGTCTTGAAGATTGTTCTTTTTAATGTATTGCCAAAGCTTCTTAACAACTTGAGTTCTTGGAAGTGGCTTAGAGCCTACAACAGCTGCCAATGCAGAACTAGGAGTTAGTGGCTTCATGAAAGCAGCATTTGGCTTTCTTTTAGTTTTTGCTTTTTTAGCGGCTTTTTTAGTCGCTTTTTTTGCAGTTGCCTTTTTAGTGGCTTTCTTTTTAGTCGTTTTTTTCTTAGCAGCTTTTTTAGTTGCTTTCTTCTTAGTCGCCTTCTTTTTAGTTGCTTTTTTAGCGGCTTTTTTCTTAGTCGCCTTTTTCTTAGCTTTTGCCATTGTATATTCCCCCAATTGGTATGGTTTTTACTTACAAAGAAATGATATCCAATGGTGTATTGTTGTCCAAACAAAAAAAACAAAAAAATCGTTTTTTTGCTATTTTCCCTAGGGAAAACTCAATTTTTAGTGGTTTTTGCCCTTGAATTAAGCCGCTTTCCCAGAGGAATCCAAGTTTTTTCCGTGTACATGGCATTGATCAACTATGATTTTATAGAGTTCTTGAACCTCGCGAAACCTAGTTTCATGGCCCTTTCTCTCGGTTTGAGTGCCTTGAAAATGCAAATCCGGATGATGACGTTTCGCCAATTTTCTAAAAATCTTTTTGATTTGCCCTTCAGTAAACTCACTCGGTGTGGGCAATTGTCCCATTCTGAAAAACATATCCAGCGCTAACTGTGTTTGAAAATCAAAGTTCTCTATCTGAAACAATGGTTCCGTGTCAATTTCCGGTCTTTGAGGCTCAGTGGGCTGATTTTGGATAGTTTTCTTGGGTGGAACTCCATAGATATCTCTCACAGAAGGTCCAAAATGCATTGTGTTTTGCCGAGGTATCTGGTGAATCCAGGGAATCTCCACATTCAATGTTGATGGTTCATAAGAACCCGTGGGAGTCGCAACCTTCCCATTTGATGTCCGAATACGAATTTTTTCCTCTAAGATATCTCTGAAAGACTTCATGAATACCCTATCGGCTCCACAATGTGGGAACCGAAGGGGTGTCGTCGCTGATTAACAAAAAGTCTAGGAAAAATGGTTCAATTGAGTCGACGGTATTTAATTCGAGTGGGTTCAAGCGTATCCACACCTCGACGTCGCTTGAGATCCTCTTCATAATCCGTGTAGCCGCCGGCAAAAAATTCTGCGTGGCTATCCCCCTCAAAGGCTAGAATATGTGTACAGATTCGATCTAAAAACCAGCGATCGTGACTGATAACCACAGCACTGCCACCGAACTCAGCCAAAGCGTCTTCTAGGGCACGCATTGTATTCACATCCAAATCATTGGTCGGTTCATCTAAAAGGAGGAGGTTAGCCCCTTCTTTAAGAATTTTTGCCAAATAAACTCGGTTCCGCTCACCGCCGGAAAGCATTCCAATCTTCTTTTGCTGATCTCCACCGGAGAAATTAAATCGAGCTAAATAGTTGCGAGAGTTCACTTCTCGACTACCTAAATAGAGAATATCCTCTCCACCGGTCACCTCTTCAAAAACAGTCTTGTCTGGGTCAAGGGGGCGATTTTGATCTATAAATGCCATCTTGACCGTATCACCCACAGTAAAAGTTCCTGTGTCAGGTGTATCTTGTCCCACGATCATTCTGAAGAGTGTGGATTTACCAGCTCCATTGGGACCAATGACTCCCATAATTCCACCCGCAGGTAAGGTAAAGCTCAAATCTTCCATCAATAACTTATCGCCAAATCCCTTGTTCACATTTTTGGCCTCAATCACTTTTGCGCCCAATCGTGGTCCCGGCGGAATATATATTTGGACATCATTGAGTTTCTCTGGCTGAATTTCTTTTAGCTTATCTTCATAGGCATTGATTCGAGCTTTGGCTTTTGCTTGCCTTCCCTTCGCACCTTGCCGAATCCACTCGAGCTCACGGGCCAATGCTTTATTGCGTTTCATCTCAGATTTGTTTTCTTGAGCCAATCGTTTATCTTTTTGTTCCAACCAAGAAGAGTAGTTCCCCTTCCAAGGAATTCCTTCACCACGGTCCAGCTCCAAGATCCATCCCGCTACGTTATCTAAAAAGTATCGATCATGCGTCACCGCGATCACTGTACCAGGGAACTTTTCTAAGAAATGCTCCAACCAACTCACAGATTCAGCATCTAAATGGTTGGTAGGCTCGTCCAAAAGAAGAATATCTGGGTTACTCAACAGGAGCCGACAAAGAGCGATTCGGCGCTTTTCACCTCCAGATAAATTGGTCACCTCACTGTCGCCGGGAGGGCAGCGAAGAGCGTCCATGGCTTGTTCGATTTTCTGGTCAATTTCCCAACCATCAACGGATTCAATTTTAGTTTGAATATTACCCTGTCTATCAATGAGTTCTTCCATTTTTTCTGGAGTAATATTTTCGTCACACAACTCTTGTGAGATCTCATTAAACTCTTTCAACCAATCATTTATTGGACCTAGCCCTTCCATGATGTTTTCTCGAACATTTTTCGAGTCATCAAGTTTTGGATCTTGTTCCAAAAAGCCGACCTTAAAATCTCTAGCCGGAAAGGCCTCGCCAACAAAATCTAAATCCAGTCCTGCCATGATTTTTAAAAGAGAACTCTTACCTGAACCATTGAGCCCTAAGACACCAATTTTGGCTCCATAGTAATAAGAAAGATAAATGTCCTTTAAAACGTATTTATTAGGCGGGTAGACCTTACCAACACCTTTCATCGTATAGATGATTTCCTCTGCCATTTTGACCTCTCAGTACTTATTTTGGTTCCTTCGAGGGATACCTTATGCTGATTAAAATTGCAAAGGCTAAACTTCCAATTGAATTTTAAAAAACCGATTGAAATTCATAGCTTGCAATTCCCATCTCGACTTAGGTAAGATAGGGCATGTCGAAATCAAGGACGAAGTATTCGGCCACACCGGTGAACAACATAAAGCGCATTTGTCGAGATCTTGGAGAGCTCTTCGAGGTCCTAGATGATAACACCCAAATCACTCAACACGAAAAATCCGAAGCAGAATATCGCGAAAAAAGATTACAAGCTTTTTCCCAAATCAAACAGCAATTGGCTGAGCTCTCTTAATTATTTTTTGCTTCCACCATGACAATCGGGAGATAAGAGCAAATCAGGATTTACTTTTTCCCATTCAGCGATGGTGTATGTTTTTTGCGAAAGCGCATGCAACCCGCGCTCAAATGCTTCACGCAGGAGTCCGTAGACCTTCTGCTGCCTCTTTACGGCGGGTACCCCTGAAAGTCATCTGTCACCAAAATGACCTTAAAGTGAGTTTCAGAATGGGCGGGAACATTGTGCTGATGACTTTCATTGATCACCTGTAAATAAGTGGCATTGAAGTTTTCAGACAGAGTTTTTTCTATGTATTCTTGAACAGATTCCATCACAGCTGAGTTAAATCACATACCCGAAACTTGTTCAATCGACCTTTGAGCATATCGATCCTGATTGAAGGCTTCATCAAACCAACTGTCATCGGGCGCATCCCAATGGGGGTTCAGGCCCATGTTGTGTAAAAAGTTAAAAAATCGACGAACCTGAGCGCGAGCTTTTGAAAGACTTCCTAAACCCAGTTTGACCTCTCCATAAGCGACGATCTGGCAGTTTATTCGGTCCCCTACGATCATGTCCAACTCGCCGATGGTATTCTGTTGGTGGTTTCCGTGATATTCCACCGAACCACTGACATACAATCCTGAGTTCTTTGCGTCTAATTGTCTTTGCATATGAATGATCGCGAGGAGCTCTAACACCTCACCTTCGACCTCAAAGTGAAAGTCTCTCTGCATATGATGTCTTCTTAAAATAGTATAATCTTCCCATAGATGAGGATATTGACGGATTTTTCTTTCCCATTCACTTTTACTGCCTTCACCGTGGAGGGCTCTGAAGAGCCAACTCGCATGCTCGCGTAGTAACGGGTATTCGTAGTCAAAACCTCTTTCACTTCCACCCATTGGGCCGACAGTAAAGATCATTAATGCGTTTTGATCAAAATCTGCGAGATGCGTGGTTCGACAGTGTTCGGGGACTGTGAGGTCATTTCTCAAATTTTCGAGAACGCTCGCGAGTGCTGGGTTTGATAATAGACCGGTAGTGACTAACGTGAGAAAGGCGACTAATCGCTTCAAAATTCCCCCTAACCCTTATGCGCCTCAATTTATGTAAATATTTTAGGGCTGGCAAGCCAAATTTTATTATTTTTAGATGAGCGTTTAAATCTTTGGATCAGCCCACTAATGCAAATGCAGTTTTGAGAAATAAAAGGCCCAGCAAAGTCGTCAAAATAAATTTTCTGGGTCGGGCCAGAAGCAGAGTGTTTTTCTGAGTAGCCCGATGTGATAACAGCTCCACTTTCACAACTCGAGCAATATCTAAATGCACAACCCTAATCTGAAAAAAGTCTCCGGTTTTCCGCCAGCAAAAATACCGTAGCGCCAATCCCTGTTGTATAAACCATGATAGCATTACTCGTGGGTGAGAGTTTCCGTTGGGGATCTCTCGAAGTTAATCAAAATAGCACTTAAAGATGTTCAAGCCCACACCCGTCGGGCCTGAAGAGCACACCAGCAACACCTGCGGATAAATATAAAATAACCCATGTTTTCTGCCCATTGTGCGGATTCAATCTTTACCTCAATAACTCTTACGAGGTTTTTTTAAAAAACGTCTAAACCGTTACTATACCGAGAACCGCCTTAAAAATGCTTTCAGTTAGAAATCCGTCATGGAGAAACTAACGCGTCTAAAAGAAACGCGAGCACTCCAGTAATGGGTCCATTCGGTGGGCCACTGACCATTGCACTAAATTCATTTTAGAAAACCGAAAGGTGTTATTTAATACGACGAAAGATACAAAATAAAGAAGTACCAATGACGTGTTGTTGGGGCATTTTAACAATAAGGGGTAGCGGCAGCACAAATTAAACACCGCCTCCCAAACCAAGAAAACCAGAAGTAAGGCTATGACCACTAAGAGAAGGGCTAGGAGATAGAGTTCTATAATTTAACTCCGGTTATGAACAAGCTCTCGCACTTCATCTTCAAAAATAACAGTGATTTTGGCTGGTGTGGACTCTGTTACAAAACCCACTCCAAACTTAGGATGATCCAATACACTATCTGCTAGAAAAGTGCCCTTCATCGTGTAACGAATGACGTTTTCCGTATCATGCTCTTTATTAAGATCATCCCATTGCATTTTAGTAGATACAGTTCGCTTACGAGTCGTTGTCCCTTTTTTCTTCGGCTTTTTAATTGTGAAACTTTTTTTTGCACCACAAACTTCACACTCCAGTTTTGCGGAACGTTCATTTTTGTGAGCAATGATTTTGAAAAAGCGATTGGAATCACATTTTTTGCAGGCAAATAAAGGGTTTTCCGCAACAGGAGGAAGCTCCTGTATGTATTCGTCAGTTTGACTCGGCTCAGACATGATTCTCCTTAATTTTTGTGAATACTGAGAAGGGGTCATCCAGAGGCTTGTTTCGAATTTCTGACGCATCAAGGTAAAATGGACCTCTTTGCCGTTCAATTCGAGACTGGAAACTCTTTAAACTCATCTCGTCCTTAGGATCTAACAAAAAGTCATTGATTTCAAATGATTCTCTAAATTCTGTCGACTCCTCTCCTGTAAAGAACCTCACCCACTCACTAGGGTCCACTTGGGAAGGCGGTATGTCAAAGTATGGGCATGGGTATGAGCGGGAGTAAAGGCTGTAAGAACTTCCAAAACGCCATAATGAGAGTGCAGGCGAATTGCTGGGGAATTCCATTGAGTCATCCCACAACACGTGCGGATATTGGCATAGGCCAGGCCAAATGCTTTTGATAAAAACCCCAAACCATAAAGTCGATCTTCTTTTGGCACTAATGCATTAATGGAGCTCAAATTGTGCGCCACCCATTCGTTTTTGACCATCGTGGGAATGACAATCCACATGAAACAGAAGTCATAGGCCCAAAGATTTTCTTCACCAAAGTTTTACAATGGAAGAGGGCAATGTTTCTGTTTTTCTTGCAAAACCCGAAAACAAACCCGGCATAATCGCACAGTCATAAAAAACCCACCGAGACATAGGCATATCCTTGTTTTCGAAGGCTCGACTTTCCATATTAAGTAGCGCATTAGAAAATGAAAACTATCATCCATACGAAGTGGGTCTATATAAAGCGGTTCATGGGGAAACCAATTGAGATTAAAAACTTTCCCGGCTCTCGCATCGACTTTCTTTCGAGCTAATACGATAAGCCGAACGTCATCACTTTCAAAGCCATTCCAGCCAGGATTTAATTTAGAAGATGGCATACTAACTGAACTCCCCCATTAAATATTCCATTGCCTGCTCACTATCATTCACCACTTCATAATAACTGTTGAGAGGTTCACTGATCATTTTTTGCTGTCGGAGCTCAAACATCATATCAAAAAATCGATCCCAAAACCCAAATAAATTTATAAATACGATGGGCTTATTGTGGATTTGTATTTGACGATAACAAATCATCTCAATCCTTATCTAAAGTTCC
This sequence comes from Bdellovibrionales bacterium, assembly GCA_041391465.1. GTDB lineage: Bacteria > Bdellovibrionota > Bdellovibrionia > Bdellovibrionales > UBA1609 > UBA1609. The sequence goes on along the minus strand of JAWKNX010000027.1, from coordinate 2,334 downwards.
AATACCTCCGGGAAAAACTATAAAAGCATCCGAGTTCTCCAGCATCATTTTTCTTGCAAAAAATCCGGAACTTTTCTAAGTCTGTAAGCTGATCATGAGTTACACCTTTATCCGCAAACACTTCCGGCATAATTCCCAAAACGGGGGCTCCACTTTTTAATGCCGCGTCAGCCACTCTTCCCATTAAACCGCAATTAGCACCCCCATAAACCAATCGGTTTTGCGTTTGGCCTATGAGATGCCCTGGTTTTTCAATTTCATTAAAAAACACTTCGCTAACGGTATCGTTAGAGCTGCAAAAACACAAATCGATTTCAAGCACGACCTCCTATGCGTTGGGCCGATCATTTCTTCGGGTCGCACCCACTCATCAAACTGCTCACTCGTCAACAGTCCTAGATTGATCGCCTCTTCTTTAAGAGTCGTACCATTTTCATAGGCCGTTTTTGGCAATCTTGGCAGCATTATCATAGCCGATATGTGGATTGGGTGCCGTCACCCAACATCAATGAGTTTTCGAGGTGCCTTTGAATGTTTGGCTTGTTCGCTTCAATTCCAACAACACAATGGTCGATGAAACTCTCGCAGGCGTCAGCAATCAACCCGAATGGAGTTGAGTACATTAAAGACCATCATCGGCTTAAAAACATTGAGTTCAAAATGTCCTGTACATCCCCCAACAGCAACAGCCATGTCATTGCCCGATCACCTGAGCACATACCATTGTCATAGCTTCACATTGTGTTGGGTTAACTTTACCGGGCATAATTGAACTCCCCGGCTCGTTGGCTGGCAAATAAGTTCCGCATGCCCACATCGAGGGCCGCCACCCAACAAACGAATGTCATTGGCAATTTTCATAAGACTGCAGGCCAAGACTTTGAGAACTCCACTCATTTCTACGAGTGCATCATGGGCGGCAAGAGCTTCAAATTTGTTTTCCGCACTGACAAAAGGAAGGTTCGTTTCATTTGCAATAGCTAACGCTGCCTTTTCCGCAAACTCAGGATGAGTATTTAGGCCCGTGCCTACTGCCGTTCCGCCCAATGCCAGTTGGTATATATGGGGCTGGGCATTTTCAACGCGTTTAAGTCCATGCGCGAGTTGAGTGACATAACCGGAAAACTCCTGCCCTAGGGTTAAAGGCGTCGCGTCCATCAGGTGCGTTCGACCAATTTTAACGATATCAGAAAATTGATTTTGCTTCTCCTCAAGCGCTTTTTTTAAATGCTCTATGGCCGGAATCAAACGGTGCGCCACCTGTTCGGCAACCGCAATATGCATCGCCGTTGGGAAGGTATCATTAGAAGACTGGGCTTTATTAACATCGTCATTGGGGTGAACACTTTTATCACCTCTTGTGCCACCTAAAATTTCGATGGCACGGTTCGCAATGACCTCATTGGAGTTCATGTTGGTTTGAGTTCCACTGCCTGTTTGCCAGACGACGAGTGGAAATTGATCATCTAACTCACCATTGATAACGTCGTCCGCCGCTTGCATAATAGCATTGGCTTTTTTTTCATCGAGAAGGCCAAGAGCAAAATTAGTTTTGGCTGCTGATTTTTTTAAAATACCAAGAGCACGAATCATTTCTCTCGGGAAGCGATCACCACCAATTTTAAAATTTTCAATGGATCTCTGTGTTTGTGCTCCCCAATACTTATCTGCGGGAACCCTGATTTCACCCATGCTATCTTTTTCAACACGAAACTCAGCCATATAGACTCCTCAATAAGAACTTTAGTTTTTAAAAACGACACAACAACATATCTAGATTTTGGTCTATATTCACTTCGCCCTTTTCAATAACATTATGCGCCAAACTGGGATTTCCACCATCATAGAGACCATTTCGAAACAGCCTGGCACCGAAGGACATAGATTGTCTCAATTTATGGCACCCGCTTTTAGTCGAGGGAAAGCTCATAACTTCATAGAAACTTTAATCAATTTCACAATATCCCGATGAGTATACTGGTGGATTATCCACTGATATTTTGAATGATTTTATAGCGAAAGAGATCTTGTGTCTTCAGGAAGCAAATTCATGCGAGTTGGCAGATGTACTGTGTTCATCTGCACCAAAACTTTGACCGGAAAGTACGGCGAAGAGGTGGCGGAAAAACTCGAGGGCATTATTAAAGATCAATCGGCCTATCAAAATAAAGCCGTCGTATTAGACCTGTTTAACACCATCAAACTCGAGCTCGATTTTGTTAGAAAAATACTGCCAAACGTTAAAAAACTTCAAGCCGACAACGTCGATTTTTATTGCATCAATGCTCCCCGGGGAGTCAGCCGTTTCATTAAAGAATCTGGCTTCGACACGGC
>JAWKNX010000026.1:0-38181 GCA_041391465.1 Bdellovibrionales bacterium | reverse complement strand
AACCAATGGGGTCAAGAAGTTTTGCAGTCGAATGAGTTTCGCATATCCTTTCATAAAAATCACGTCCAGAGCATTCATGCCAAGGTTAAAAAATGGCAGTCCGTCTCGGGTTGCATAGACTTGTTTTTGTGTCAGTCGTACCCATTTCAAAACGTCTTGGCGGGCTTGCTTCCAGTCGAAAATTGTGGATTCAGTGTTGAACACCACACTTCTAAGACCGTTGTGGTTAGCGGGAGCCGCATGCAATTGAACATTGCCCAGATCAATATCTCTATGGATCAATTTCGAGATATCAATGATGTTGCCTTTATTGAAGCTTCTGCGATCAGTAGTGCGTTTTGTTAAATGGTCCATAAGAGGATCCACCTGGGCACTAGTATGGGCCTTGAATAGGATATGTCCGATTTTTCCAGTTGCATTAAGATATTCTTTTGAGTTCAACTTTAAATTTGCTTTATAGCCAAATTCACTGGCAGCCATAGCGATATACTCAGTGGTCGCGCCTAAATTGATATATGTGACAAAATTATTGGGGTTGAATGTGTGTGCATCTCTATCAGAGTTGCAATTAATTTCTAACGTTGTCCCATTCCAATGAAACGTAAAGGCTTGTGTGTTGTCGGCGTGTGGTGCAAACTTGGCCTTGTCGATAATTTTAAAAATTTGATCCCGTGTGGGTTGGTTATTTTTGTTCATTTCTGCCCCCTCAGAACAAGCAACGCTTTTTGCTTGCCCCCTTACCCTTTCAGAATACGACTTTTGTATAGGGGGTAAAAAACATAGTTCTGGCCCAGCAAAATGTACCAATTTGCTTCGTAAAGCTCATCAAAGCGGCTTAGTTTAGAGCTGATGGTAAGGGCTCTTTCAAAATTGTTTAGAGGGTCATATAATTGACCTATGAAGGGGATACTGGATAAGTTCAAAATCTGTGATGAGCATATTCGTAGCGGTCGATTGAGCCATGCTAAGCGCGAATTAAGTGCCTTTGAGTTATCCCGCGTACCCCGAAAGTTCAGGGTCGAACTCTCGCAGTTGTTTATACGTGCCGGTATGCCTGAGCATACTTTGAGATTATTAAATCGAACAATCCACTCAAAAGAGGAAACCCGCATAAAAGCAACAGATGAAGAGCGGATTGAATATGCTTCAGGTTTGATTGGCTTGGGACTGACGGGAGAAGCTCAGTCCATCTTAGAGTCTGTAAATGTGGAAGTTTTGCCTAAGGCTTCACTGAATATGGCATTTGTTCACTTCACAAATTGGGAGTACGACAAAGCAATTCCTCACTTACTCAAGTATCTAAACAGTAATAAACTGACTGATTATCAGCGAGTTGTCGGTTTGAGGAACCTTCTGCTGCATACATTTCCGGTTGGGAATTTGCAAATGGCTGAAGGGGGTCGCCAAGTCCTCTGCTCATTGAACTGCAGGGTCAGGAGCAGTTCACTTTGTTGATAGGTAATATTTATGAGCTAAAGGCCCAAATATCTTTTAAAGCCGGCGACTATGAGCTAGCTAAAAAGGACCTGCAAACGGCCAGTTATTTTCAAGTGGACAATAGGGGATTGAGTGGGCTGTACTTGGAGAAATGGGTGGCAGTTATCAACGCATTTAGTGCTTCAACCCGCAATCAGGGGATTCACAGTTTAAAAGATGTACTAAAAAAGGCCAGAAAGCTCAGCATTGGGAGACCGCACGAGAATGTCACTACTTTTTATCGCAGGTTAAGAGGGATGAATATACTTAAAAAAGTGTATTTTGGGACTCCACTTCCGGGTTATCGCACAAGAATGTTGCCAACACTGAGGCCCCTGAGTTGGCAGAATCTTTTATTCTTCACATGCAAAATAGTTTTTGGGTCAGCCGCCCGTCTTGATTTGAAGTCTGGGCTTATTGATGGGCGAAGTGTGGGGTTTAATGCAGGGAGTTTACTACACAAGGTATTGCAATCATTGTGCGAAGACCTGTATCGCCCAGTTCCGTGGCCACCTTATTTTCAAATGTGTTTCCCAATGAGTATTTCGATCCATTTAGTACTCACATCGAGTCCACTCCCTAGTGGCGCGGGTTCGTGGCGAATTGGAGGCCAACAATGTTCCCATCAAAATTAAAACGACTGGTCAAGGTTATAGACTGTCGTTTGGTAATGAGTTGGGATTATGTCTCTATCAAAATTATGGAGAGGTGGATCGAATGGAAGTGACGATGGAGACTGTTCATCGATGGTCTTGGCTCCGAGGTGGAATTTGACAGAAAGCGGCTAATGCAGGATTTGGATGTTTCTACCGATCAGCTTCGCCTTCTTAATTGGGCAAAAAGAGAAGGGTTGTATTAAAGAGAAGCGGCGAGGGAAAGGGCTTGTTTTTACGGTGACTCAAATGAGTGTCCCATTACGAGAATCAGCTTAAAGGTTAAGGGGGAAAGATGTTGAAAAATGATATAATGTTGCAAGGTAACTTTGCGCTATGTATGATTTCAAAACCGATTCCTAATTGCAACCCAAGTTATGTTATTGGGTGTATTGCTAATGGCCTATAATAACTGCGCTGGAAACGGCGGCGGTTACACAGGTATTGATATCTATGTGCCCGAAGAAAGGAGTGCTGGAGAGTCCAGCAAAAGTCTACGTAATAGGTGGTAAGCCTCCTACGAACTAACTGCATCCTCTTCAGAAGTAAATATTACCCCGACCACTCGAGAAGGTGAGTTTGACGTATTGGTACCAAGTTCTTTTGGAAGCAACTCATTTACGCTTTGCGCTTCAGACTCTGAAGGGCAAACTGCAACGGAGGACGTGTCAGTATTTTTAATGACAATTTCTATTTTAAACAGCACGAATCCGGAACAGTGCTGGCGTAGAAATAGAGGAGCATAATTTTATCAATGAAAACCGCATCGTATTGAGTGGAGGGAATGTATATGGGAGCGAATAACTCCATATACGTGGTTTGTTTCCCGTTTTCTTATGACGATAAAGGAACTTCTTGACTTTGGCTCCTGGCTTCTGGGCTCGGATGACCAAAGGAATTGGAATAGCATCCTGGATGAGAAGGCATTTTGTTTCCTGTACACTTCTCCCATCGAGCTTTAATCGAAGAAGTGGTGTGGGCTCGGCAACGGTTTATCGAATCAGACATTCGGACTTAATATCATTGATTATTTGGAGCCACCAACGTGGAACGGGTCTGACCGGTTTGGTTGGGATGTTTCAGTGAGCGGAGAGGAATTTGCTATTTCGAAGCCCGAGGAGCGGCCGGACAACGCGGGTACCGTGTATTTATACAAAGTGATTGAGGAAAAAGCGGAACTTCGACAACGGATCAATTCTCCAATGTCAGGTCGAACTCGGTTTGGCGAATCGGTAAATCTTTCGGGGGACTTTTTATATATCACAAGTATCGACAGCGCGGCACCTTATACATTCAGTGCCGGGTATACATTGAGGTACTCACGTATTTAAACGGGGTGCTCAGGGTTATGTTCAAGAGAAGGAGATATATTTAAACACACTAGGTGACCCGCTTGAGGCCAGCAATGTAAAACAGGATTGCCGTGAGCAACATTCTATCAGAGATTTTGAGGATCTTTTTGCCAAAGACTAAAAGTCCAGATGACGAAACATCTAAATCGGAGGCTTGGTCTCTGACTTATGTGATGAGATGGATCGATGGCGAGTTAAAGTTAATACAAACCATAAAAGGTGTTTTACAGCGGGGCGAGGATTCCAAAAATGAACTAGTTTATCACGGGCCAATGACCCTATCAGAAAGCATGCTAGTCATCGAAGGCACAAAGTCATCTTGGTGAGGGAGTTGCTTTGATGTCTATCAATTTAATGATGAGCAACATCAGTTTCAAAAGGTTAGAGTCAATATGCCAAACCTTGCTGGAGGCCTGGTACAGCAGAGGTATAATGTTGGGAGGAGATAAACTTGTGACTGGAAATACACTTTACGAGGCCAAGGCCTTTCTCATTGATCTTAAGTTAGATTCCCGTTGAGTTTTCATTGGCCCACTTAAAATATGAGCAATTGCGTTGGACTAAATTGAGGTTCTTGAATAGGTCTCAAGAGCCCATATTAGTGTGAGAGTTCAATTCTATTGTTGATCAGCTTCTACAGCGTAGACCAAAGTGGTTTTGAGTTCTTGTTTGTTGCGACCGCTTCGACAGAGCAGTACTCTTCCCATTCAGGAACAGATGCTGTTGTACATGAATTCGTCTTCAAAGAAACAGTTGATTTGATAAAATCGATAGTGAGATCTCCGGTATTTTGGTTTTTTATCATTACGCCATTACTGGGTATGGCCTGCAAGTTGACAGGAACCTCACAGGTTTCTGACCGATAGATGCCATCCCTTCGACCTTCTATTGTCCAAACATTCTTTCGCTGAAATTGAGATTTCAACTATTTTTAAACTGGCATTTGCAATATTGATTTGCCCGGCATTTAAAGTTGAACTTGCCATTAATATTGCTATCAAAGTAATTATACTTTTCATTTTTAACTCCTTTTTAATTTCCACATTCATTTCTTAAGTCCATTCATCATGCCTAAATTCCTGAAGTGGTGGGTGAACAACTTTTTAGAGCTCTATGAATTTACCATAAAATGGGGCTCTTTTTACGCGGGTTGAAAATTTGATAAATCGGGGTTGAAATGTAAAGAAAATCGACGATTTTGCCGCCTATTGTTTTTCAACCGATTTGTATTTTAATAAAGTGTTTCCGGCCAACCGCCCGGCATCGACATTAGTCTAGGCAAACTTATTGTGGGTCAAGTCGTGACCACAAAAAAGGATAACCCTATAATTTAATTGATTTTTTATATCCTGTCTGATGATGGATAGGAGTGTTTTACCATGGAGTACCGATGTTTGTTTCAATCGTCAGCCCCGTATACAAAAGTCGTGAGTCCATTCCCGAGCTGATTTACGGGATTGAATGGCAGTTGATCAAAAATTTGATTATGAAATTGTACTCGTCGATGATACCGTAAAACTGGGAAGTGATCGAAGAGCAATGTGGCAAGAATCCAAAAGTGAAGGTGTAAACTTCAGCCGAAACTTCGGGCAGCATAAGGCCATCACTGTGGGTCTGCAATATGCCAAGGGCGATCGGGTGTGCTTATGGATTGCGATCTCCAGGATGACCCCAAGTATATTTTTGATTTGCTCGAGCAGGCAGACAATGGCTTTGATATTGTCTATACAAAAAAAGATAAAAGAGAACATGGTTTTTTTAAAAATCTGCTCGCCCGTATGTTCAAAATAATTTTGACTACCTCATTAAAGAGGATGTATGTACGATACCGGAGTAGGTACATTTTCACTTCTCACTCGCAAAGTGGTCGATGCTTTTTTAAAGTTAGAAGATGCGCATAGACACTATTTATTTATTCTTAGATGGTTAGGGTTTAAAAGCACGGTTGTTCAAATTAAACACCGTAAGCGAAAATATGGTAAAAGCTCCTATACTCTTACGAAATTGATAGAGCACGCTGTTGATGGTATTACTTCTCACAATCCAATTACTTATTGCACTTTACATTAAAATGGGGTTTTTCTTTGGCTTGGCTTTAGTTGGTGGTTTAACAATTATTGTTCTTTGGCTATTTAAAGACATCAAAGAAGGATGGAGCTCTACAATTGTGACCATTCTATTTTGCACGGGCGCGATTCTGTTTTCCTTGGGGGTGAACGACTTTATATCGGCAAAAATTTTGATCAATCCAAGCGACGTCCATTATTTATAGTAGATAAAAAACTTAACGTGGAGGATTCTCTTTGAGCGGGTCCATAGAAGTCATTAATGTTAAACGAGAAGAATTAAATCTGAGGGATGCCGACCAGGTTGCAAAATTAAAACGTGAAGTCGAAAATGAAAACCTAGTCGTTGTAAAAAACTATTTGCCCTTGGAAAAGATCAATAAAATAAAAACTTATTTGAGGCAAGTGGGGCAAAGCTCTCCCCAATTATCAACCTATTCTAGAAAACTGCCCTAATTTTCATAGGATGAAACAACAACGATGAGCGGGCTTACGTGAAGGGCTGTTTTCACCAGTTTGTATTCTTTCCGTGGAATCAAGACCTGTTTGGTTTTTTCGATCTATTTACCGATGCCTATCGATTAAAAAACCGATTGAGTGGATTGGAAGAAATGGCGTTTATGGGGCCGGCGTCCGAGAAGGATTGTATTGCTCGACTGGCATTTCAATTTTATCCGAAAGGCATGGGGTTTTTGAACAAGCATCGAGATCCGGTGAATTACCATCAATTGGTGGTTCCTATATTTATTATGAGCCAAAAAGGCAAAGAGTTTCACAAAGGTGGATTATATGTAGAATCCAAAAAAGGTGAACGAGTTTTTTTAGATGATGTTTCAGATGTGGGGGATGTTCTGTACTTTAAGGCGGACTTGGTCCACGGTGTTGAAAAAATTGATCCGGGTTCAAATGAAGATTGGCTCGATTTTCAAGGAAGATGGATGGGTCTGTTGGCGGTGAATAAGCTCAATTTTAACGATAGTGTTCAGGACTCACAAGACTTGGAAGCGTAGGAGTAACGATTGAAGAAGATTTTGTTTTTGGGCGCCGCTCGCTTTCAAACTCCAGCTATAGAATATGCCCTTGAGGCCGGCTATAGAGTTATTACCCTGGACAATCGCCCGCAAAACCCGGGGCACGCGATGGCCCACAAAGCGTTCAATGATATTAGTATAACTGAAGTAGACCGAGTTTTAGAGGTGGCAAAAAGTGAAAACATCGACGGCGTACTTAGCTTTGGTTCAGATGTAGGTGCGTTAACAGAAGCCACAGTGGCTCATCATATGAAGTTACCTGGCAACCCTATCTCTACGATTGAGCTCCTTACAAATAAGGGAAAGTTCCGCAGATTTTTAGAGGAGCGTAACTTACAAAAACCAATCACCTGCATTCAGGTCAGTGAATCGGACTGGCAAAAATCGATTCGAAACCTAAATTTTGCTGAATTGAAATACATTGTAAAACCCTTAGATTCATCCGGGAGCAAAGGCGTTTCAATCGTTGAGGATCCAACGAAATTTGAAGAACACCTCAAATACGCCTTTGTTTTTTCCAGGAGTCGACAGGCGGTTGTGGAGGAATATCTGACTAAGACTGGGTTTCAAATATGTGGGGATGGATTTTTTGAAAAGGGCCAACTCAAGTTTATTCATTTCGGAGACGGACATTTTTATGAACCAAAAGTTAGTCTCGCACCTTTTGCAGAAACATTTCCCTCTACAAGGGACTCTGGGTTTTTGAACAAAGTTGAAACCAAACTCCAATCCGTTCTAAAAGCAGCCGGATTTATACGAGGTTCATTTAATTTAGACGTGATGGTTTTGGAGAACGGTGAGCCATTTATTATTGAAATTGGCCCCAGAGCAGGCGGAAATTATATTCCCTCGGCAATTAAATACGCGACGGGTGTGGATGTTGTGGGGGCAGCTGTAGAATCCGCTTTGAATTTAGATTTCAGTTTAAATATAGACGGGAGCACAAATCATTGCGTGGCCAGTTATATGGTTCACTCATTTGAGAATATTAATTTCAAGGGATTTCATTTATCGTCAGAAGTTCAGGGCCATGTCTTGCAGCAATCGGACTATTTGACCCACGGTGAGGAGCTTCATCAATTTAAAACAAGTTCTCATGTTTGCAGCAATATATTATTGCGATTTGATGACCAAAAAGAAATGTTAGATACTATCACTAATATGCGTAACCACTTGGAGTTTAATGTATGATATTTGATTCGCTAACACACCCGACCTTGGATGGAACATACCTAAACAGTGGCGAGGACTGCTCGTTTTTAACTGTGGTTAATCAAGTCAAAGCAGCCGGGCTAAAAGGTGCCTGTGCGGTGGGGCTGCCAGGAATCGGTGGCTATGAACATGAGTCCTATTTTGAAAAATGTAGCGAATACTCAGAATTATATCCAGTGGCTGCACTGGATTTTTCAAAGAATATTCCTTCCGAGTTGGAGAGCATAAAAAATATAGGGTACAGGGCGATTAAAATTCATCCACGTAGGCTGGAGCATGATTTCACTCTCGACAATTTACACGAAGCGCTTTCGCTGGCGGGCGATCAAGGGTTGGTGACTTTTCTTTGTACCTATAATTTTTCATCTGCCAGTTCCATGCGTGAAGGTTTGAACTTCGATGGACTTGTCGAGGTACTCGGTCGAAAAAAAATGGGGCGAATCGTTTTGTTACATGGTGGTGGAGTAGAACTTATGCGCTATGCAGAATTGGTTCGGCATAACGAAAACTTACTTTTAGATTTGAGTTTTACTCTTTTGAAATATCGGGGCAGTTCAATTGATTTAGACATTGAATATTTATTTAATAACTTTGATCGAAGAATTTGTATTGGCTCCGACGCTCCTGACTTCACCCCAAAACAAATGGTGGAGCGATTTAATGAGCTCACTAAAAATTTAAATGCAGATAAAATTGAAAATATCGCCTATAAGAATCTATATAACTTTTTAGAAATAAAATAATTAAAATAAATAAAAAAAGCCGACAGTTTTATCTGTCGGCCTGTATCAATTTTTTGGAACGTAAAACTTAACAATTATCGATAATCCTCAATCATTTTAACAGTAGCTGCGTGCAAATTAAGGCGCCCACCCGAAACAGTGATATCTCTTAAGTCATTTTGTGGAGTTACTGAATCAAGAAGAACTTGTTTTAGCTCGAGCACGGCCTCACCTGGATTTGACTCATAATGATCAAGAAAGTTCCCAGGAGCGATAGAGTGTAAAAACCCAACGGCTCCAGCAACGTGAGGAGTTGCCATAGATGTTCCAGTGAGACTACCTTCCATATTGTTCGGAAGTGTAGAAAGAATGCCTGTTCCTGGTGCACCAAGATCAATATTCTTAGAGCCGAACCCTGCACGGTCAAATTTGACACCCTGTCGAGTCGTATTAGTCACCGCGATTATATATGGACTAGAACAACCAGTTGGTACATCGCCTCGTACATCAACATTGATACCATTGTTGATAGTAGCAGCGGCGGATAGGATACCGACGGCACCCATTTCATTGTAAATGTCATTCCAAGCGGGGTAGCTACCATTTTCGCAGTTGGCGTAGTCAACTCCAAAACTGGAATTGGTAACAACGACGTTGGCTCCTCGCTCGCCAGCTGATTCTAACCAAATTTGTTTTTGCTTTAAAACATATCCATAGGCTGAGAGTACAGTTGAGGTAGTTCCTGATGAACCTTGGATGTTCATAATTTTTGCATCCCAGTTCACTCCAGTCACCTGAAGACCATCATCTCCGCGAGCCGCTGCGATTCCAGCAACGTGCGTACCGTGGCGTGAACCATAAACGTTTCCGTTGTTGTTATAGGCATTCCACCCAGCGTAGTCATCGACATATCCATTTCCGTCGTCGTCGACACCATTGCCTTCGATCTCTCCATCATTCACCCACATATTCAGGGCCAAACTTTGGTGGGAAGCATCGACGCCACCATCAACAATCGCAATGACGATATCACTGCCATTGCCATCTTTTCCACCACTACCAAAATCCCACGCCTCAGGAGCATTGATGTCCGTGTCAGAATCATTATCTAAACTCCACTGCGATGCAAACGAAGGGTCATTTGGAAGAGTCGAGCGCATAGAGACCGGGTGGTCCTCTTGAGCCCATTTAATTTGAGGGTCTGCCTTCAGACTTTTTAAAAGACTGTCAGTCTCTAATGGTGCAAAAGGTTCAAGTTTGTATATTCCTAAAGAATCTACAACGGGTACAGTTGCTCCATATGCGGCTAAGGATTTTACATTGTCAACGTTGTGAAAACGTACGAGAAAATCCTTTGCTTGGCTTTGAATGCTTACAGTTAATAAGGCACTCAGTAGCCATTTACTTGATGTATTCATATTTGTTCCACCTTGTATGGGTTTTTAATTTCGATACATTTAGTTTAGGTGGAGGAACTTATTGGAAGTATAAGTTGGTGTTTTTACTGACATTCGAAATAGGCAATTACTGCCGTTAAAATTGAGCCAATAAATGGAAAAAAACACCGAAGCCATGGCGGGCAGAAGGAGCGCGGCTTTCATCAGCCATACCTTTGCCCCAAACAGCAAAGGTTATTGTAAACATTAGAAATGTCTATCGACTAAAATCCATCAATGAATTCGAAAAGGGAGTAGCTATTTGAACTGCAGGCAAATACTTTTCAGTTCTTTTTCGTCGGGCAGTAACTGATCTTCACTTAATTGTGACAAGGGAGTATCGCAAAGTTGTAGTGTGTCCAACAACGTTTCGTGAGATTCATCCACGTAAAATAAACCTGTGAGTATTTCACCGTTGTGTCGTGCTTTAATGAGTTGGTGAATTGCACTCGAAGCATCTTTCACATCGTGATCTTCGCCCACTTTAGAGAGTATAATTTTTGAACCGTCATGCATTTCTACTTCTTTTGTGGTGCCCGGTTCATAATCCACATGGATCTCATCGAAAGGTTGAATTAGGTCTATTTTATTAAGTGGGTGTAAATGCTCTTTTACAGATTGAAACGACTTTGTAGATCCGTCGTGATTGGCAAATGTAATACACGGCGAAATGATATCTATTACTGCTGTACCTCGGTGTTTCATTGCGGCCATTAAAATAGCTGTGAGTTGTTTGTTATCCCCTGAAAAGCTACGGGCCACAAAACTACAGCCCAAATCTATAGATAGTGAACAAATGTCGATGGTTTCGAAGGGGTTAGCGTTACCATTTTTTTGCAAACTGCCCCGATCGGCAGTGGCAGAAAACTGGCCTTTGGTGAGCCCATAGACACCGTTGTTTTCAACAATATAAACCATCGGCAGGTTTCGGCGAATTAAATGAGCAAAGCCCCCGAGCCCAATACTCGCTGTGTCCCCATCTCCAGACACTCCAAGCGTTAACAATTTATGATTGGCCACTTTGGCGCCAGTAGCTAATGGGGCCATACGACCATGAATGGAATTAAAGCCGTGACTTGCGTTGAGGAAATAATTAGTCGTTTTCGAAGAGCATCCGATACCACTCATTTTTGCGACATCGTAGGGGTTTATATTTGCTAAAAACAATGCGTTTATAATATTGCTAGTAATCGAGTCGTGGCCACATCCAGTGCACAATGTGGATTTTGCTCCCATATAGTCGTTTTTAGTAAGGCCCTGCTGATTTAAATTCGACATTATAGCGCCCCCTCTTTTAGCATAATTTCTTTATAGACGTGTTCAGCTTCGATAGGCAGACCATCATACTGAACAATGGAGCTGAGTTTATTCCAAGCATCGGGACGATTTTTTACCAGCAGCGAATGCATTTGCCCGTCTCTGTTTTGTTCGACGACATACAACTTATCATGTCGATCGATAAAATCATTGACCTCTTCGGTGAAAGGGTATGCTCGCAATCTCATATAACTAGACGATTTTTGCTTCATGTTCAGAAGGTACTGAGTCTCTTCGATGATCGAATCCGTCGAGCCAAAGGCAATAATTCCAATATTTGCTTTTTCATTCCATTTGATTTCTGGACGAGGTACGTATTTTTTTGCTGTATCAAATTTCTTTTTTAATCTTTTTAACAAGTCTCTGTAAACTATATGGTCTTCAGAATACCCAGCATCGGGTTTGTGTCCGGTACCACGAGTAAAATATCCCGCTTTTTTATGGTGAGTTCCCGGAAGGGTGCGGTAAGGTATGGCATCGCCATCCACATCAGCATATCGCTCAAAGCTATCGCGATGATCTAAGTCCGTTTCGGATAAAACTTTTCCTCGATGAAAAGGACGGCCAGTAGGCTTCAATTCATCGGATACCCAAAGGTTCATTCCTAAATCCAAATCAGATAGAACAATAACAAGTGTTTGCAAAGTTTCAGCTAAATCAAAACATGTTTGGCCAAATTCGAAGCACTCATGAGGCGAATTGGGCAGTAAAAGAATATGCTCGGTATCACCGTGGCTTAAATGGGCAGCGAAACCCACATCAGCTTGCTGGGTGCGAGTGGGGAGTCCTGTGGAAGGGCCACCTCGTTGCACATCCCAAATAACAGCTGGAACCTCCGCAAAATAACTCAATCCCGCAGCCTCTGCCATCAGCGAGAGACCCGGACCGGAGGTACAGGTGATCGCTCTTGACCCCGCCCAGCCGGCTCCAATCACCATTGAAATGGCTGAGAGTTCATCCTCCGCCTGGACGATGGCATAATTATGACGACCCGACTCATCGACCCTTAATTTTTTTGCGTAATGCTCAAAGGTTTCAGAAATAGAGCTGGAGGGGGTGATGGGGTACCAAGATAAAAAAGAGCACCCACCATAGATTAACCCCAAAGCAGTGGCCGTATTACCATCAATTAGAATTTTTCCAGTGTTTCCGTTTTTCACAGGCTCAGCTTTTAACAAAAACTCAGAAGGGTTCAATTGTTTCCGGGCATATTCTCGACCTGCTTTAATGGCTTTTAAGTTGGACTCAATCACTTCATTTTTGTCAGCAAACTGATCTGCAATAACCCCCGCAATGATCTCCTCAGGAATGTCAATGAGCTGAGAAACAACACCAGCGTAGACCATATTGACCAAAAGCTTCTTTAATTTTATTGAATCGGAAAGATCCTTGCTGATGGATTTAAAAGGAATTCCAATATTTTCCACATCTTGTCGCAAGAGTATCGGATCAAATTTTAAATCCGAATTGTAAATAAAGTACCCACCAGGTTTTACGCTATCAATGTCTTGTTTTATTGTGTTCAAGTTCATTCCCACAACAATATCGTTGCCTGATTTTCGGCCGGAAAAACTTTTTCGACTCAGTCGAATTGTAAACCAGGTGGGAAGACCCGCAATGTTACTTGGGAACATATTTTTCCCAGAAACGGATATACCCATGCGAAAAAGCGACTTAACGAGTACGCTGTTCGAAGATTGGCTACCGCTACCATTTACAGTAGCCACTTGAATTACAAAATCATTGGTTATCACCAGCAGCGGTCCTTTTGAGTGTTGTGTTTTGCCCTACATGCTTAACACAGCTTCTTTATTACGTCATACTGGAATTGTTTCAGAGCCCATGCATTTACGAGCTACTGAGAGACTCCCCTAATCCATATCGGCATCGTAGCTGAGATCTTCGGAGTCAGGATCTCCGACGAGAGGGCCATAGGCCTCAGGATTAATTTGGGTTACCCATTTTTGGTAATTTGCGTCGACCTCTTCAATAGGCGCCGGCGGTTGAATGGGGCCCACATGAATGACTAATTTTCCTGGCCGAGGAAAGCCACCTTTTGGCATTAAGTCTTTATTGCCTTCTAAATAAAGAAACAATATGGGAGTATTTGTCCTTTGAGAAAAAATGCTCACACCTTTTTTGAAGCGTTGAATATAGCCATCTTTTGATCGGCTACCCTCAGGAAACAGAATCATCCAAATTCGATCAAGCTTGGTAAGTTGCACGCACAATTTAACCGCTTCTGAAGTTTTGTCTTTCCGATCAATGGGGATTGCGCCTAAGCAGTGTTTCGAAAAAAAGTAAAAACAGGATTTTTAAACCAGTAATCTTTGGCCGCCGCAATAAACAGGTCGCCCCAATATTTAAATGGTATAGCTGCGGCAATTGAAACGGCATCTATATGGCTGGCGTGATTGGAAATAATTAACAATCGAGGATTTTCTTTATATATTTTTGCGAAATCGCCTTTGACCGACATTCGAATGTAGAAGCGAAAGGTAAACTTTAAAAAAACCGCCCACAATACTCGAAAGAAAAAGCTCCCGAGGTCGAATTGGCGAGTAAAAAGCGGAAGGTGCTTCAAATACCCAGGTAGATTATACCATTGATCGTTCTCATAATCCCATTTCATAATTGAATCCTTCAGTAAGGGAGACCGTGTTGAAGGTAGACAAAAATATAATAAAACACAGGGGCCACGAAAATCATTTTGTCGAGTCGGTCAACAATATCGCCTCGGCCAAGAATAAAAATTCCGCTGGGTTTAATTCCCAAATCTTTTCTGACCACCGAGATAATTAAGTTTCCGATATGGCCGACAATCGAAGCGATGAGGCCGGCTGACAGCCAATAGGGTTCGGACCTTATTGGCAAAAGATGACGCATGCCAAAGGCAATGAGGACCGTAAAGAAGATGGAAAACAAGACCCCTTCAATACTGATATAGCTTGAAATGTTAGTTAAAAATTTATGCTTTCCAAAAAAATTATGGAACAAAATATTAGAGTTTTCGGCGACCTCAGAAAGTATGTAAATGTAAATGATCATATAAATTCCATTTTCTAAATCATACATTCGAATGAGGTGCAGTAGTGACCAACCAAAAAACATAAATGCCATTGTGGATAGGGCGATGTACTGAATCATACGTTTAGGCGAATTTCGCAATAGTGGAATAAACCACAGGCACCCCATAAACAGCATTGGTACCAAATTATAGGCCCACTCACTGTCTTGGTAGACCAGATACGCAGTAAGCACCAAGAAGGCATATGTCACCCAAACGAACCAAGTTCTATGGTACATCCCAACCATTTGAAAAAAGATCTTACTGGCGTAAATGGAAGCGAGTGTTACAAAAATAAGTGGCCAAGGTTTAGGGAATGAGAAAAGTACAAGGACAGCAGGAGCGTAAAAAAACCAACTTTTAATGCTGGCCCAAATGGCCATGTTTTGAGTGCTTTTGTTTCTGAAAATAAAAAATGGAGTGCCGATGATAGCGATGAAAGCGAGAACCACAATTGCTGTTTCCCGGTACATTTCTTCAACCCAGAGTGTGTTTTCAAACATTATTTTCTCCAGTCAATGTCATAATCTTTAATTTTCTTATAGAGATTCGATCTGGAAACCTGCAAAAGCTGTCCGACCTTATCGATATCTTGAAGTTGATTGAGGCAATCAGAAATAATTTTCGATTCGAAGCGCGCGACGAGTTCCGACAGCCCCATTGAATAGTTTTCTGAATTTAAAGCGGGGATCGACGGGCTAACGTTCTTCGAAATCAATGGGTGAATATCATCAGCCCGAATAATGGGTAGTGGGGCAATGACAATGAGTTGCTCGCAGACACGTTTGAGCTCTCTGACATTTCCAGGCCACGCGTATTGAGTGAGGGCGATGAGTGCATCTTGCTCCAATGTTTTTTTTCTTGCAGAGTCCTGTCCTAGAAAAAACTCACACAAGGCTTTAATGTCCTCGGGTCTTTCACGCAAAGGCGGCAATGTGATTTTTTTACCGTTGAGGCGCCACAGCAAATCTTCTCGAAACATAGATTGCGCCACCATGTCTTCTAGACTGCGATTCGTGGCCGCAATAATTCTTACCTTTACGTGAATTGGCTTTTCCGAGCCAACACGGCGTACCTCTCCTGTTTCGAGAAAGCGAAGTAGCTTGGCTTGGTGATTGAGACTCAAGGCCTCCACCTCGTCGAGAAATAAATCTCCTCCATGGGCGGCCTCGGCCAGTCCCATTTTATTGCTTTGAGCTCCGGTAAAGGCCCCTTTGACGTGTCCAAACAATTCACTCTCAAACAGATTTTCTGGAATTGCTGCCACGTTGATACGTATGAGAGGCCCTCCATTTCCTTGAGAGTGAATCAAATTACAAATGACTTCCTTTCCGGTTCCGGACTCGCCTTCGATAAGTATTGGTCCTGATTCGCCCCTTAAATTTGCGACCTGCTTTTTTATGTTTTCCGATAAGGAGCTATTTCCAATCCAGGTGACCGAATCGAGAGCCCCTCGACCACTGGCATTTTGCAGTAGTTTTAAGCCCTCGATTTTATCTAATGTCAAAATCACTTCGTCCGCGCTGAGAGGTTTGGCTAAGAAGCGCGAAGCACCATTTTTTAAGCACGCCTCCATCAGATCACGGTTCAGGTCTCCACTCATTGCTACAATTTCCAAATGGGGGTGAGACTGGGCCAGCTTTTGAATAATTTCTAGCCCTTCCCTGGAATTGATATTACCAGTGAGGTGCATGTCTACAAATGCGGCATCAAATTGTTTGTTAAAATCGATCTCATCAGGAGAATTATAGCCGGTTAAAGTCCATTGATTGGGGGTCGCCATACGGAGCGATTGCAAAACAAGATCATCATCATCGATCACTAACAAACGAAGTGTTTGGTCCATAAACCCGGCCTTAAGTTAAAAGAGGAGGATCCATCGAAACGATATCTCTAACCTTCGGCGAATTCAAGTGTATGTGATTGTAAATATTAAGAAGTTCGGTTTCGACCCCGTGCAACTGATGATGTTTTCAGTGTTTTTCGACGCAAAAACGCATACACTGAGCCGGTAATATAAAAGGGGCTCAAATGAACGTTCAACTCAATCCAAATTCTATTCGAATTCTCCTATTAGAAAATATTCATGAGGTGGCAAAAACGCGGTTAGAAACAGAGGGGTTTCAGGTTGAACTTTTAGATCGAGCACTTGCTGAAGATGAACTTATTTCGACTTTGAGTGATTATCAAGCCGTAGGAATTCGATCCAAAACTAAAATGACCAAAAAGGTGATCGACGCGAATCCTCACTTAAAAGCCATCGGGTGTTTCTGTATTGGAACCAATCAAGTGGCTTTGGAGCCGGCAAATATCGCAGGTGTTCCAGTTTTTAATGCACCTTATTCTAACACACGAAGTGTGGCAGAACTGGTTATTGCTGAAAGTGTGTCACTTTCCCGGCAACTCATGGATCGTTCAAAATGGGCTCATGAAGGAAAGTGGAGTAAAACTGCCGACGGGAGCAACGAAGTTCGCGGAAAGACTATGGGAATTGTTGGCTATGGGCATATTGGGTCGCAAGTGAGTGTGCTGGCCGAGGCCATGGGGATGAAGGTGATTTACTTTGATATTATGAAAAAGCTACCACTGGGCAATGCGGAACCAAGAGAGACTTTAGATGAGCTTTTGGTGGAAAGTGATTTTGTAACTCTCCATGTTCCTGAAACCCCGGAAACCAAAAATATGATTCAGGCCTCTGAACTCAAAAAGATGAAAAAGGGGAGTTACCTCATTAACGCCAGCCGAGGGACAGTTGTCGATATTCCGGCTTTAAAATCCGTATTGATGGAAAAGCATTTGGCAGGCGCGGCGATAGATGTATTTCCGGTAGAGCCGAAAAGTAATAAAGACACTTTCAAATCGGAGCTTCAAGGTATTGAAAACGTCATTTTAACTCCTCACATTGGTGGGTCGACAGAGGAGGCTCAAGAGGCGATCGGCCATGAAGTGGCAGAGAGCCTTACGCGCTTTTTTAGGATGGGTTCCACTTCTGGAGCAGTTAACTTTCCAAATCTAGAGTTGCCACGCATTGACGGCGCGATCCGCATTTTAAATGTTCACAAAAATGTTCCGGGTGTATTGGGGCAGATCAACTCGCGAGTGTCAGATGCCGGCGTCAACATTAAAGCTCAGCATCTCGGGACGGATGCTAAGATTGGATTTCTAGCCATTGATGTGGAGTCTGGCGACGCGGGCGAGTTAGCTGATAAGATTAAGCAATTAGAAACCAGTATAAAAACCTGGGTCGTGTCTTAACCCCTGGTTGACAACAATTGATGCAACTTCAGTAAAAAATCCATGTCAATAATGTCGACACTCGCTCCAACCCCTTGAAATCTCTAGGGGTTGGATCGCTCAAGTATGGAATGCACTCTGCATTACTGACGCCTGTAAGAAAAATAATTCCTAATTTATGGAGAGAAATATGAAAACCGTGGTTATCGGATTTTTAGCAATAGTTAGTATGGGTTTGGTTGGGTGTAAATCAACTTCAGTTACCGAATCTCGAGTTGATTATGATGAGCGTTACCAAGAGTGTAGTATCGGTAACACCACATATGATTGGTGTTTGCAAGGCGAGCAGGCGGCCTATCGTGTAGGAAGTAAAGCCATTCGAGTTTACCGTGACTGTGCTTATAATGAAGACGACAGAGGTGTTGTTACAGATGGTAAATGCGAAGAGCGTATTGAAAAATTTGACCCCATCACGGGTGTTCGAGAAGGTCGTGTATCAAGTAAGATTACGAGTATTTTGAAAAAGAAAAAAGGTGTAAGGTGCCTTGATCGTCTGAGACATTTTAATTCCAGAACCGATTACTATGATTATTTTTGCTATAGTGGAAAACACTTTGCAGACAGCATTTCTGACAACCCAAGAAGCTTGAGAAATTCTAGATACAGAGACGACAGCTTGATAGATGCTGGACCTCGTGTTTGTGAAAACCGTGGTAGATTTAGTACTTGTCGAGCGGGTTCACATCAGGCATCAGTTCAAAAGTTAAAAAGTATATCTGTTGAAGACTCTTTGAGTGTATATCTTGCTAATTCCAATGCGATTTATCCAATTAACTCCGGTAGTGAAGTCAAAATTGATGCAGAATTCAGTGCTTCCATCGACAGCACGACAACTGTGGATGAAATTATCCAAAAAAGCTTCGACATCAGTTATGATGAGCAGACGGGTCGATTAGATGTTCGCAAAGCAGTCGATGCGGAATTCAATTGTTCTCAGTCGGGTGAGTGTGTTGAAAAAGGATCTGTAAAAATCGGAATTCCTACGGATCTGTACAATGAGCTCTCTCAAAACGGTGCTTTCGCCGAGTTGGAAAAAACCGAAGGTGCCGGTCAGGTTAATACAGTTTATTAAATAACTTTTCCTGGATTCATAATCCCATTGGGGTCGAAAACTTTTTTGAGACCCCGCATAATTTCAATTTCGGCTTCGCTACGTGTGATATTCAAATAAGGCTTTTTGGTGAGGCCGACACCGTGTTCAGCACTGACGCTTCCCTCGAATTTTTTGATCATACCAAAAAGATGTTCGTTGACCGATTTACAGTTATTCATAAATTCATCTCTGCTGACATCTTTTGGTTTCAATATATTTATATGAAGATTGCCATCTCCAATATGACCAAACCAAACGACATCATATGTGGGGTATTCCTTTTTTAAAATCGCATCCATTTCCTCTAAAAATTCAGGGACTCTGGAAACGCGCACGGAAATATCATTTTTGTATGGCTCGTAGGCACTCGTGGCTTCACTGATGTCTTCTCGCAGGCGCCAAAACTCTTTGTATTGGGTGGGGGATTGGCTAACTGCTCCATCTTCGACCCATCCATTCTCAAAACAAGTTTCAAACAGGGAGTTGGCTTCGTCCTGGTCTTTTTCAGATTCGACGTCCAACTCAATTAGTACGTAGTAATTCGTCGGTGTTTCAAAGGGGCGTTTTAAATTCGTTGATTTTAAAACGTACTGCAGGGCTATTTCAGTGAACATTTCAAAGGCCAGGATATCTCTGGCCTGGGTGTAGGTTTTAAAAACCTCCATGACTCCACTGAGTTCTGGGACTCCTAGTAAAAATACCTGCGGGTTCTTCGTAGGACGAGTCAGCTTCAATGTGCATTCGGTGATAAATCCAAGAATGCCCTCACTTCCGATAAATAAATGTCGCAAATCCAAACCCGTTGCATTTTTAATTAGATTATTATTGAGGTTGAGGATTTCGCCAGAGCCGGTGACAACTTTTAAGCCCGTGACCCAATTGCGAGTGAGTCCATAACGAATCACTTTTATGCCCCCAGCATTAGTTGCGATATTTCCGCCAATGTGGCTCGAACCTCGAGCTGCAAAATCAACCGGGTAGATAAGGCCTTTTTCCAGGGCAAAGTTTTGCAGGGTTTCAGTGATGACTCCGGGTTGACAGTGCACTGTCTGATCAACCGAATCAAAATTTAAAATCTTATTCATTTTTTCAAATGACACAACCACTTCGTGTTGGATAGCGAAAGCAGCGCCCGAAAGACCTGTCCGTCCGCCAGAAGGTACAAGCCCGACATGATTTTTATTGGCCCACAGAACAAGCTGTTGAACTTCCTCAGTCGTTTTAGGCATTACAACGGCTAAAGCATTGACTTCAATATGTTTGGTCCAGTCTCGACCATAAGTATTGAGAGACTCGGGATCAGTAAACACCCGGTCCGCACTGAAAATAGTCTGAAGTTGATCGATCATTAATGTTCTCCTGAAGATTCATCTAGCCTATATAAATTGTTCCCCGAGGTCACGACAAGGACAAAATTTCTTTCATGCGGGCATCCTGTTCCAAGGTGAAATCTTTCTGTTCCTGCTCATTGTCATAGATGGAATGTAAAATGGATATAGCAATGGGTGTGGCGATAAGACCTTTTTCGTGAGAGTCTACGAACAACTTCTCGACCACATCAGCCAGAATACTTACAGACTCGAAACCATAGGTCTTGCCGTTGCCTTTAAGTTTATGAAACTGTTCACGCAAAGCCAAAGCATCACGGCGATCGTAGTCCTGCTCTACGAGTTCAATTTTTTTCGGCAGACTTTTCAGGTAATCGGACTTCAGTTCGGCTAGCATTTGTTGATATTCAGGGCTGTCGTGTTTCATGCTGCATCCTCAGTATTTGAAGGTTTTTTATCAGTCCACTCGGGCAGGGTAAAATAAAATTCACTCCCATGTCCGGGCTTAGAGTTTACGCCGATAGTGCCACTGTGTTCTTCTACGAAAGCTTTGGCAATCGCCAGGCCGAGCCCTGTTCCTTTTACTAAGGGGTTGTTTTTACCAGTGGCTTGTCGAAATTTTTCAAAAATGAGTTTTTGGTCTTCTGGTGCGATGCCATTGCCCTCATCGCGTACGTATATTTTTAAGTGACCTTTATCGGTGATTTCAATGCCCACATAGACATGGCCATTCGCTGGAGAATATTTAATGGCATTTGAAATTAGGTTTGTCAGAACCTGCTGTATTCTATCCTGGTCGATCAAAGCATAAAAATCATTGAGATTTACCCTAACGAGGTTTGCATGAGCTGTGTTTGCCAGCCCCTCAAGGCTTTCCAAAGTCATATTGATCACGTGTTTTACATTGACCCAGCGTTTATCAAAGTCAAGCATTCGGGCCTCAATTTTTGATAGGTCTAATATGTCGTTGATCAAACGTATCAGACGATCGGTTTCTGTTTCGGCAATACTGATTAAGTTAAGGCTGGCCTCGTTGAGCTGTTCTGTGACGCCCGAGTGGAGAAGACCTAAAGAACCCTTAATTGAAGTCATCGGTGTTCTTAGCTCATGGGAGGCAATACTTAAAAATTCGGACTTGGCGCTGTCAAGAGCCTGCAGTTCGTCGACTTGGGTGAGAACTTTTTGCGCCATGGAATTAAAGCTGGTTTGCAAATCGCCGATTTCATTGTCGGGCGGAACCGAAAATTGGTAGGTGTATTTATCTACAAGAAAATCCTTCATTTTTTTAGATATGCTATGTAAGGGGGAAAAAACTTTTTGTTTGAGATAAACAAAGGTTCCTAAATAAAGGGCAATGATAAGCCCTAAAGTGATCATGGTGTAGTACTCAATATTGTTTCTAAGAATTTGTAAATTATTGTACGTGACTCGTTTAAACTCCGTGTTTATGTTTTGAAAATGCTGAATCGTACTCTGAATACGGCTAGGCGATCCCTCATTAGTGGCAGCAATAACATCGCTAAGTGCCAGTGAGCGAGTTTCTGGAGTTAAGAGTGGGCGGAGCTTTTTTAACTGCATTAAAGCATAACGCCGCTTATTGATATAGACCACGTCTTTGATGTTTACTTCCGCTTGATACCCGTATTTCAATTGATCATGGGCCATTGACTGCAGCTTGTAATTTTCAAAAACTTTGAGACAAAGGGCGGCAACGATGCTGCCAAACACCAAATAAAAAAGTGTAAGTTGCCCCTGGATACTCCTCATTGGTCCGCATTCTCCAGCAGTTGATTGATTCTTTGTACAAGACTGGCGGGGTCAAATGGTTTTGCAATGTGGCCAATTCCGTAAGTTAGAAAAGCATCAAGGTCTTCCATTTGGGACTTGGCACTTAAAAATATAACGGGTTTTGGCTGAGCCACAGTACTTTGATATTCTTGGCAAACGGTCAGCCCATTTTTTTTAGGCATCATTTCGTCGAGTAACAATAGGTCAACATCGTGGTTTATAGCAAGGTCGAGCGCCTCCTCACCATTCGATGCATGTATAACCTCGTGACCCCCTAATTTTTCTAGGGTCATAATTGCAATTTTGGCTATATTTGGATCGTCTTCTGCCAACAAAATTTTCATGACAAACTCCTTCAGATATCTATCGGAATATATAGATATGAGGTGTTCGTAGAAAAGTCGGGATTATTGGGATCGGTTAATACTAAAGAAGTAATATCCGGGGCAAAAACCAAAGCTGCCGGTAATTAAAAAATAAATACCTATGAAGCCCCACCAGGGGCCACCTGCAATGGACCAAGTGAGAAGTGCTACACCGATAGTCCAGCGAGCACCTCTATCAAACCATCGCAAATTTTGTTTCACTTAGGCTCCTAGGGTGTTTTTTAATTCTCCGGATTCGAACATTTCCATCATGATATCACTTCCGCCCACTAACTCACTGTTTATATAAAGTTGTGGGATGGTGGGCCAGTTCCCGTATTCTTTGATTCCCTGTCGAATCTCTTCATCTTCAAGTACGTTCACGGAATGAAACTCTGACCCCAGTTCTTTTAAAATGGCAACGGCACGAGCTGAAAACCCACACATAGGAAAGGTAGGGTCACCTTTCATAAAAAGGACCACTTTGTTAGATTCAAGTAATTGTTTAATACGAGTTTGAGTGTCAGACATTTTTCACCTCATTGGTTAATTTGTAATTTTACAATTATTTTTCAATGGCTTTAACGGTTAGAGCGTGAACTTCGCCAGTTTTAAGCTCTTCCGCAAAGACATCCATAACGGCCCTGTGTTTTTGAATACGAGAAAGGTCTTTGAATTTTGAACTGGCAATTCGAACTTCCCAGTGGTCCGCCGTGCCTGTGAGATCATTGATGACCAGATCACAATCCGGATAGGCGGCTTTGAGGCGAGATTCCATTTGTTCCTGTGTCATTTTTCCTCCATCAACCGGAAAGGGGTTGTGAATTATTGACATATCATGTTAAAGCTTCCAGCTATGTTTGATTACTACCAGACAGCCCCGGAATCCCACAAGAAAAAAGAACGGGCACGGGCTCGAGAATTGAGAGGCACCTCTTGGTGGCGGCAAAAGCTTGCCGAAGGAATTTGCTACTATTGCCAGCAAAATTTCCCCAAAGAAGAGTTAACCATGGATCACAAAGTCCCTGTGGCCCGCGGAGGCCGATCCACAAAAGGAAATGTTGTGGTTTGTTGCAAAACTTGTAATACAGATAAGCGGCATCTCACTCCTGCAGAGATGTTATTGAATGCATCGGACCCACAAAAGTAGTTCGATCTTTTAGAAATAATTATTGTTTAATCGCAGGGTGTCCAGGGGCCTATTCGAGGAAAGCCTTGAAATCAATGGGAAAACTCTGAATAATTTAACCTCTAGTACCTTTAGACAGAGGTCCAGGTGGTTCTTTTTCCAACCTGGGAAGTTTTTTATTAGGTCTTTTGAAAGGATAAAGCGCCGTGGCGAGCAAAATCAAAACCAGTAGCACCGCAGAGTATTTTGCAAAAAACCTACAACAAGTGGGTTTTTCATCACCAACCAAAGCAGTTTTGACCACTCTAAAAGAGACCGTCGACAACTCATTAGATGCCTGTGAAGAGCATGGGATTCAACCAGAACTCAGTATCGAAATTAAAAAAACCGGTAAGGGGGGTGCTAAAAACACCGACCTCATTGAGATCACCGTTGAAGACAATGGCCCCGGACTCGAAGAGGCGTCACTTCCGAAGGTGTTCGGAGAGTATTTGGCCTCCTCCAAATTTGGCAGAGGTCAGTGTTCTCGTGGGCAGCAGGGATCGGAATTTCGGCGGCCACCACTTGGGCCCAATTGACCAACGCCACAGGTGTTAAAGTTATCAGTAAAACATCGCGTATGCGCAAAGCTATACAGGCTGTCATTGATGTGGATATTAAAAAGAACAAAGGGGTTATGAAAAAGCGTGAGGTCAAAGATTGGGATAAACCCCATGGCGTCAAAGTCACATTTAAAATTGATGGAAGAGTTCAATTAAATGGAGACGGCGGGCTTTTGACCTATCTCGAGGGGACGACGCTGGTAAACCCCCACTTATCTCTAAAGTATAAATTGCTAGATAATGATTGGGTGGAAATAGATCGAGTGAGCGACGAGGTGCCTAAAGTACCAAAAGCCACTTTACCCCACCCGCATACGATGAAATTGGGCGAGTTCATGACCCATGCATTGCTATTTAGCAATATGTCATTGAGCAAATTTTTGAAAACCGGCTTTTCTCGAGTGACTGATAACACGATTAAAGATTTCGCTAAACATGGATTACCGAAATCATTATTGCCAAAAGCAGTAGGTAAGCTGGCGGAGTCTGACTTTAAAAAAGTGTTTCAATCCATTCAAGAGACAGAATTGGCAAACCCGTCTACGCGTTCGGTTTTGACGGTCGGTGAAGAATCACTTGCAAAAAGCATTATGCGTTTGGGAGAAGTGGATTTCTTTTCAGTAAACACTCGAAAGCCTAAAATCTGTGATTTTAAACCAGTAGTGGTCGAGGTTGCTGTTGCACGTTTTAAAGATCGCGGAGCGAAAGCAGAGGAACAGCAAGCGCAGCTCCTTCGATTTGCAAACCGTGTACCTTTACAATTTGATAAGGCGGCTTGTGCTATCACCAACGCCGTTGAATCAGTGAATTGGCGCGCCTATGGTCTGCAGCAATCTAGAAATTCCATACCTAATGGACCGTATGTCATCGCAGTTGCGGTGACATCACCCTTTATTAAATTTAAAAATGCCTCTAAAGAAACTATTGATGCCAGTGAGGAGCTTGTTGAAGAAATTCGGCGCGCAGTCATGCAAGCGGGGCAAAAGCTCAGCCGTCACTTAAAACGAGAGCATAAGGCCGCCGACCTTGAAAGAAAACTACAACACATTGAAAAGTTTGGTCCTATATTGGTGGAAGGGCTGGCGAGAATTTCTGGTGCCAGCAAAGCCCGTAAAGAAATGGCAGAAGAAGGTTTAAAAAAGATACTTGGTCGAGACACGAAAGCAGCTGAAGAAGACTTGCAGGTTGCGGAGGAAAGATTAGCAGTACATCGCGAACGACAAAAGAATTTGATTGGTGAAGATGGGTACTATAGTGATGAGGTCGATGCGGAAGGCATAGATTTGTCCGATGATGAAATTGAAGTGGGAGAGACTCAAAAAACGACAAAAAAAGCAGCCGCTAAAAAATCGACTAAAAAAACTGCCGCAAAAAAGGCGACTAAAAAAGTGAGCAAAAAAAGCGCGGCTAAAAAGGTAACAAGTAAGAAAACGGCAAAAAAGAAAACTACGAAAAAAGCCACAAAGGCAGTACGAAATAAAAAGTAGGAGTTATAAATGGCTTTGATGAAAGTACGAGATTCAAAAAAGAATATCCCAAAAGAAGCAAAAGAACTTTGCGATAGAATGTTAAGAGATCTAGAGCGGGCAAAAAAGCCGACGTTGGAAGCGATAAAATGCAGCCTAGATAATTCGTTTTACAACCCAAAGGTGGGGTTCTTAACTCCCGGTGATAAGCGGGTTCGTACTGAGTTGAACGTTTCTTCTGTGCAAAAATTGGCACGAACTGTGTTTATGTTAGAAATACTCTTAAACAATATCAAAACTGGCGCAGTCAATACAAAGCGTGAGCTGTACTATATGGCGAAAGGTTTGGTGAAGAGCGATCGAGGTTTTAAGGCGCTCGATTTTGAAGAGCAAAACGAGAGTGATTCTGTGATCGAATTTATTTGTGACATGATGGAAGTCTATCGTGAAGAAATGAATTGTTTCGCCAATGATCGCGGTGGCCAAACCTACTCTCAATGTATGTCAGTGACTGAAACACAATCTGATGGAACGGTTTCTACCGTAGATTTAGGCATGTTGGGAACGGCACCCTTTCAGCCGAAGAACCGTCCTCAATCCCTCAAGTTGAAAGCGACTAAAAAAATTAAATTTTGTTTAGTCGTCGAGTCGGAAGGTACCGCGAATACGCTCGTTGCAAATGGTATGACCCGTAGAAATAATTGTATAGTTATGGGTGCTCAAGGGGTTCCAAGTAATGCCGTGCGCGCTTGGTGTAAAACAATTCAGGATCAACTTAATGTTCCGATTTTCTTCTTCGGAGATCTGGATGCCTATACCCTCCAGAATATTTATCGAACATTAAAAGCTGGGTCGGCGGCCAGTTTAATTCGAAATGCGGATTTCTCGGCTCCTGAGGTGAAGTTTCTGGGAATTTTGCCTGAAGATGTAAAAAAATATGATCTACATTGTTATAAAGTAAATGATAAAAACGCCAGTGAAGCGAGGTCTTTGAAAAAGGCTAAAGATGCTTTAGAAAACGACCCTTTCTTTAAAGATAAAAAGAATAAGGATTTGGCGCAAATTCTGAAGTGGTTAATTAAAAACAAGCAGCGTTGTGAGCAACAGGCGTTTTTCTCTGTGGACCCAAAAGATCCACATAAAACTGAAAAAATCATTCTTGAGAAAATTAAATCAGGAAGTTACGTGTAAATTAAACTCCGGAGATGTGTCGTGGTGATCGGCACGCCCCGTGTTTTTTTACAAATGTGTTACTTGAGTCTCAATAAGAAACCATCCAATCCAGTTGCAACATTTTAAATGCAGTAGTTGGCGAACTGTCGTTGGAGGCGATAAACCTCTGTCCGTCATAATATATCAAGCTGATGACGCTACTTTTGCTCGCTCGTTGATCTACTCGAAACGATGTTCCTCGGTTATCAGTTCCACCTCCCATAAACGCTCCATGCGTGAACATGTCGAGAACCGCATCTTTACCAAGCTCTTGGTAAACAGCTGAAACCTGCCAATCATAATTTTTTTCTGTACTACCGTAAATAACTCCTCCGCCAGTGGCGAGATTGTTTTTATTCACTTGGTTATTTTTGGCATAATCTATGTAGACTTGGACGGGGTGTCTCCAGCCCGTATATTTGTAATACAGTCCTGCGCCACTAACGGTGTAATTGTAAAGATAGGCGTTTCCTGACTGAGAATTTGTGCCTGGAGATGTAGAGAAAACGGCTCTTGAAATAAGATCAACGTAATGTAAAAACTCTGCATTGAGTGAGTACCGGTGGAACCCTTTTTCATAGATACCGATGGCTTGTACCCCATATAGGGTTGGGTAAGTGGCATCCGATGTTTGGGTGTCTAATTGATAATTAATAGCTTGAAGTCTCAAATTCCAATCCTGTGATAAATCATTATTGTAAGATATGGAAATCCCTTCAGGATTAAAATCACGATCCCATTGAAGTTGCTGATTCTCCCGGGCGATAGAGAACATTTTCAAATTTACCCAAAGATACTTTGATAGAGGTTCGTGGTTCCCAGACGAGATAAGCACGGTCAATATTAAAACTCTTTCCCCAGCTCGCCATCGGCTCCAATGGATTGAAGTGTGAAACTGGCGAACCATCTCCGGTAGCCAAACGAAAACCCAATCCAATATTCGAGTCGGGTTGAACAAAAAAACCGATCCGGGCTTGGATTTTGTT
The DNA here is from genome assembly GCA_041391465.1 of Bdellovibrionales bacterium. GTDB lineage: Bacteria > Bdellovibrionota > Bdellovibrionia > Bdellovibrionales > UBA1609 > UBA1609. Next base: position 10,586 of record JAWKNX010000026.1, on the reverse strand, counting down.
AGAGATGTCATAATAGGGAGAAACGGATTCGTCGTCTTGAGTTTGATGCCTGTACCTAAAATCTACGGTCCAGCTATCAATAACTTTTTTATTAAAAATCGGCTGGGCTTCCTTGAGAAGGTTTTGCTCCGAATGATTGAGTGGCAAGTTCTCGGCGAGGACAGGTTGGGGGTCTTCACTGAGGTCACTAGTTTGTGCTGAAGCCATAGACGTTAAAAAATTAATAGTAGCCCATATTTCATACATTCTCCCCAAAGGACTCTCCATGTTTGAAACTACTAGACCATACTTGATTCATAGTCTCAACAATTGGGTCTAGGTTTGAGGAGAGGCTTAATGCAGAAAGCCAGTCATTGTGATTGATGCCCCTTTCCATTAAGGTGAGACTGTTCTAAATATCATCAAAAGGGAGTGTACATGGCCACTATTGAAACGACGCCTGGGCTCGTTGAAAACGTCTATAAAAATACCCGAAAAACCTAGAGGTAGTTAGAGGTCGTTTAGGTCGACCGATGACTTTAGCGGAGAAAATTGTTTACGGACATTTAGTTGATCCTTCGGTCAAGATCTCACTCGTGGAGAAAGTTTTTTGTTATTGAACCCTGATCGTGTGGCCATGCAGGATGCGACGGCACAAATGGCTCTATTGCAGTTTATGCTGGCGGGTAAGGAAGAAGGCGGTACCTCCACAGTCCATTGTGATCACCTCATAAGAGCTCACGAGGGAATGACTGAAGACATGAAAGTAGCCATGGCTGAAAACGATGAGGTCTTTGACTTTTGGAAAGTGTATCGAGTCGCTATGGAATTGGATTCTGGAAGCCCGGCGCAGGAATTATTCACCAAGTGGTATTAGAAAACTATGCTTTCCCAGGTGGAATGATGATCGGAACTGATTCACATACACCCAATGCTGGTGGATTAGGCATGGTCGCAGTCGGCGTTGGTGGTGCCGACGCTTCGGATGTGATGGCAGGACTACCTTGGGAGGTTAAGAACCCAAAAATAGTTGGTGTTCACCTAAAAGGTAAAATGTCAGGTTGGACCAGCGCAAAAGACGTTATTTTAAAGCTTTGTGGAATAATGACGGTAAAAGGAGGCACTAACAAGATTGTCGAATACTTTGGCGAAGGGTGCTCATCAATTTCTTGTACTGGTAAAGGAACTATTACCAATATGGGTGCCGAGCTAGGTGCTACTTGCTCAGTGTTTCCGTATGATGAGCGAATGAAAAGTTACTTGTCGATTACACAGCGAGAAGCGGTTGCAGCTATTGCTGATAAAAACATTGATTTGCTCACTGCTGATGAGGAAGTTCTAAAAAATCCAGGAAAATACTACGACGAAGTGATTGAAATTGATTTGTCTGCACTGGAACCACACATTGTAGGTCCTCACTCACCAGACGCTGCACGACCATTGAGTGCCATGAAGAGGCTTGTGCTAAAGAAGGATGGCCAACAAAGCTATCTGCAGCCTTGATCGGTTCTTGCACGAACTCTTCCTACGAAGATATTGGACGGGCAACCAATGTTGCTCAGCAAGCACTTGATAATGGTGTGACCATGCCCCAACACTTTTTAGTTTCTCCCGGCTCTTCGCAAATTAAAAAGACCATTGGAAAGAGACGGTCACATGAAGGTTCTCAATGAAGTAGGAGCCACTGTACTAGCAAACGCCTGCGGACCTTGTATCGGCCAATGGAAGCGAGACGATATTAAAAAAGGCGATGTGAATACCATCGTAAGCTCCTTTAATAGAAACTTCCGAGCTAGAAACGATTCTAACTCCTGAAACTTTGTCGTTTATTGCTAGCCCTGAAATTGTTATGGCACTCGGTGTAGCTGGACGAGTGGATTTTGATCCTAATCGTGACGAAGTAGAAGGACCGAATGGTAAGTTTAAATTAGCTGCGCCTGAAGCGCCGGAGCTTCCAGCGAATGGCTTCTAGCCGATCCTGAAGCTTATAAAAAGCCAGAAGGTACGGGAGTTGAAGTTAAAGTGGCTCCGGACAGTGATCGATTGCAGATTCTAGAGCCTTTTGCTGCGTGGGACGGCAAAGACATTGAAGGTGCTTATGTGCTATGCAAAGCTGCCGGTAAGTGTACTACAGATCACATTTCTCCTGCAGGACCGTGGTTAAAGTATCGAGTCACCTGGATAACATTTCAAATAATATGTTGTTGGGTGCAAACAATGCTTTCACCAGTGAAATTGGTCGAGGCAATGACTTAGTTTCGGGTGAGTCGGGGAAAGAGTTTGCCCAAATAGCAGAAATTATAAGGCCAATGGTATACCTTGGGTGATTTTTGGTGACGACAACTACGGTGAAGGAAGTAGCCGTGAGCACGCTGCGATGAGCCCTCGATTTTTGGGCGCCAGAGCGGTCATCGTTAAGAGTTTTGCCAGAATTCATGAGACCAACTTGAAGAAACAAGGTGTGCTTGCTCTGACATTTGCAAACCCATCCGACTATGACAAAATCAGAGAAAAAGATAAGGTTGCGGTGAAAGGTTTGGCGGGTTTTGCGCCTGGACAGCCATTGACCCTAGAGCTGACCCATGAAGATGGCTCAACCGATTCGTTTGCTGTTAGTCATAGTTTTAATAAAGAACAAATCGAGTGGTTTAAAGCAGGCTCTGCATTGAATAAGCTTCGAGCCTAGGCTTTTAATCTTTTTTTGAATTTTTAAATGAAAAAGCAGTCCGGTTTTTGGGCTGCTTTTTTTATTTTAAAATAGAAAAGAGAGACTCGCTTTCGGCTGTTGATTTTTTTGCTGGAGCCAATTGAAGGAGTCACGATTAGGGAGGTTGATATCACTCGGTGGACGGTGTCAGTAGCTTGCACTTGTATTTGCTATATGGGCTTTAGAAAATACTACACCGGTAAAGGAGCCGTAAGTGGAAAGCGTTGGAGTTGAAGTTTAAAAGTGGTCACTTTTTCTAAATTGGAGATTTTGCAGGGCTTTCAACCATTTATTTCTATCCCCCTATATTCTTGGTAGTAATCTTAAGTCTTTTCATAGGGGATCATAATGTCGAAACACAAATTATTTTTAATCTTTTCTATTTGGCTTACCTTGCCAAGCTTTGCTCAGGCGGACCTTTTTGCGCGAGCGGTCGGCGATGACGAACAGATTTGTGACGAATATGCGATTAAGTTTGAAAAAGGATTTTCGGAAGTTCGAACTGAAAATTCAGTAAACTGTGGAGGTAAGTATTGTGAATATGTCCCAAGCAATGCCCGCCCTGCGAACCTCGTACATATGACGAGGGCTGCCGCGTTTGGATCCAGCAGCGACCCGTTTCTTGAAGATGAAGGTTATCTTCGCGAAAGTCCTCCGCCAAAGCAAGGGATCGAATTTCATGCTGAAGACAGCTGCTCGCTTGCTAGAATGATTTTTTATGCTCAATATCACGACAAACCTATTTTAGCTAGAGACCCAAAAGACATTAAAGTTAAAGTGACCATTTACACGGTTTCTGAATCGACCATTCGAGAACTTTCTATTGGAGCCACCGGTGTGTTCGAGGGTGTTATTGATAGTGATACTCCAAGAGGAATGATCAACACAATGGGCTCTTCGTGGTGGGGCCTCAGTGCGGCCTTTGGAACCTGACAAGCAACATGTTGCAGGTGCACGGATGCAGGAAACGTTCTGACCGAGTCTCTGAAATCGACACTCTAGAGAAGATCGGAGAGCAGTGCGAACGAGCCGTCTTCAATTGAAGGAAACAGGTACCGAAATGGTGTCACCCAACACAGCTGTTGAAAAAAGTGGTTGGGATTTAGAAGTGCGCCCGTGTTTAGTGGAAGGACGGGGAGAATTCCATTTTTATTGACAGGCTAAATGTGACCTACGGTATTCCTCAAGAAGGTGACGAGTGGTATTGCGACTCATAATTAATCTTCAGCGTTCTATGTTGGTTGAGCATGGTAAACCCTATGTTTTAATTTCGAATTCTGGAAGCTCTACTGTAGAGAGCAAAAGTTCAGGCTCATTCAGTCGCGGTCGAAACAATAGTCATATTCAAAATAGATTGATCGCGGTTATGACGGCTTATTTACCAGACAGGACGATAGAGATAACCGCCCCTTTCCAGAGCTGACCGAAGAACAAATTCAACGTCTAGATGCGGAGATGAAATTCAAGGAGTCTCTACGCCAACTGGCATCTTCGATAAAGTTTACGGTTGCCAGTGATGATGATCAGGGTTTCAAAGTGGCGCGGCTACATTTTACCGGGGATATAAAAGAGCTTTTGGCGCAAAACTCTTACTAATGAGAGAATGGTTGTTGAGATCGAGGGAGATATTGGCTGGGCGAAATAAACAAAAGCAATTTCATGCAGTTGCAGCATCTTGTTGTGCTCTCAATTTATCACCGGGTCTTGTTGATATGAGTGGAACGGAGCCAGTGGAATTAAAATTCAGTGCTCATAAGGAGAGTTTGCTAAAGGCGACGAGGATAAAATTGAATTTGAGATTCGGGTTTATCCAATGGATGAATCAGTCTATGTTCAGTCTCGAAAAAATCTATAGGGACTAAATATGAAGTGGGTTTCTGTATTACTATTTTTATACTCCACCTGTCGCTGGCGGGCTTTAGGTGAGAAGTTTGAGAGCCACTCCATTATGAACTTCTTGAGAGGATCACAGAGGAGTTCTGGTCTCACTTAGAACAAATGTGCCAATTGGAGCAAACCTATTTTGGAACAAGAGGGCGACGAGATTATTTATCGCTCGAACAATAGAGATGCCTGTGAGGGTTACCAATTAGAAGACGCCTATCGAGGTGTCGTGAGTCGAATTCAATACAATCAAAAATACTTAAATGAGGATCAAAAACAAACTACTAGTCAATGTGACCTATTTTGGTAGTGGGAATATTAGTTTAATCTTGAGTCGTTTCAATGGAAAGTCGAGAGCGGGTCCCAAGATGGTCAGCAGATAATGTTCTTTATGGGCAAAGAAAGTGGATTCGTCAGATGTGGAAACCTCGAGACAACATAGGGTTGAAAGAGCCAATGATCAGGAAATACTGATCATTCGCACAACTCGTACGGAAAATGGATTGCAAACGAGCTTGTATAGTGAATCGCAAGAGTTAGTTCGGATGATTTGGAATGGCACAAAACATCGTTGAACCAAAAGTAATCTATTCGGAAGACGACTGGGCACAATCACGCAATATTTTCAGTGGGAATTTAAATTTAGAGAGTTTATCAGATGAATTGTTCAATCAATATCGCGATCTTTCGCAATTGAACAATGAAAGAAGATTTACATTATCTTCGAATCCAATTTGATGGTTTGTTTCGCGAAAAAGAGCATTGGCAGTGGGAGAAAACTGAAAACGCTATCTGATGCAATCGTTCGTTGCGTTGCCCCAGTCAGATTTCGAACCGTGGGGGCTCAAGAAATAACGCCTAATGATAGAGTTAAAGGAACTATTCTCTGTGATCACTTCTAATCCGGATCAAGCGGTCATTTATTTGCGACAGCTACTGGACTCGGTTCAAAACAATCAGATCATCGATAACCGTCCCCAGGAGTAGTGCTGAAGCGAGTGTTTGTTTCATTGATTGCATACTGCGTACTGGTGAGCGGAGTACCGGCTTCCGCTGTTGATTTTACCTCCATTGCTGGGCCGGACGCCATTTTGGGAAAGATTCTTTGCGTTTTAGAGCTTACATTCGTGATCTCTTTGATCAATTCTATCGATGTAGAGTGGAGAACTCTCTTCGCATCTTAGATGTTCATAATTATATTCAGAGGTTATAAACGTTGGATTTCGGCACACTCGCTTAGCAAATAATCTATTCGGTAGATACCATGATATTTTGAGTGCACAGAACAAGCCATAATTGAAGTGTTCTGACGAGGCTTAGGATCACTGCCTTGTCAGATCAAGACTACTATTGTTAAGCTTGGGAGACTTTACCAGTTAGTCCCATATGAAAATTACGACAAACTGAATAATATGGAAGTTCTCTATCGCCGTACAAGGACCTCAACTGTAATATCTGGTTCAAGCCGTTCCATGGCTATCCTACCTAATTTGAATATAAGGAAATAACGAATCGAAGAGTGAAAAGTCCGGCACTACAAATTTCAATTTTCTGAATATGAAAGTAATTATTTAACGGCAGAAGTTGGTCGATAAACAAGATAGGTTGCGGGCAGAGATATTTTGAAGGGTTGTATGGGAGATTTGATGATTGATCAAAGTGATTTTTTATTAATGTTGGATGGGTATTATCTAAACCCATTGAGCTTTTCTTGGTTTGGCTTCGGTCCCTCGAATGGTTAGATTTTTTCCAAGCTCGGTAGAGGGGAATCGCATAGGCACTAGGTGAATTGCCAGTTTGCTAGTTTTGAATTGGAAAATAAAACCAGTTAAAAACGACCCATCTTCTTTAGTAACATAAACTTCGAGGATCGATTTAAACATTGGCTTGGAATTTTTTAGAAACCAATCTTTTGCCAAGGGGTAAACTTTGAAAGGTCCTGAGGCGGGAGAGCCATCAAAAGTGATGACCAGAGCTTTTCCTGGACCCAGGGTATCTAGTATTAAACCCCCATCGCCTTTTTTGGGGACTTCACTCTCAGAAATCAGACATCCTATATGGGCTCGCAATCGATCTTCATCGACAACTTCGGGGTCATCCAAATAAAGACCAAAAGTTTTTTTACAGGCCAAACCAAAGCTTCGGGCGGAGTTCTCCACTTCAGGGAAAGCCTCTCCCACCTTATAGTAAGGGCCGACAATTTTTTTGTAAACCACATCCATTTGATAGGTTTTTTCGCCAAGGAGTACGGGGTCTTTAAAAACACCCAAATTAATAACGACAGAAATTCCAACGTAAACAAGAAACACTGCAAAAGCCAAAACAATAATTCGAACAGGATTATTCATACTATTTCCACTTGATTGAGCATCCCATCGAAGGCTTTTGATCCGCAACCATGGGCTCGCCAGCGAGGAGGGCTTGTATGGCTGCAGATAACTCTCGATTTTTTACGGTAGAAGCGTCTTTCCACGAGTCGTCCAAACGGCCTCTGTAAAACAATTTCATGCCCTCGGCGTCATTCTTATATAGAAAAAAATCTGGTGTACAGACGGCTCCAAAATTTTTCGCCATACTTTGGCTCTCATCGTACAAGTATTCAAAGGGGTAGTTTTTTTGCTCCCAGGTTTTTTTAATGTTTTCAAATGAGTCTTCCGGGTAGTCTGAGGCATCATTACTACAAACTGCTACAATTTTGACTGCAGATTCTTTGAACTCTTGTCCCAATTGAATCAATCGATCTTCTATGGCTTTTACATAGGGACAGTGATTACAAATAAACATAACGAGGAGCCCTTGAGCGCCCGCAAAATCACTGTTTTTAATTGTTTTTCCAGAAACGGAGAGGGTTGAAAATTCAGGTAATTTAGAATTCAATTCTCCGGGTGGGGTATACATCAATGCCATCGCTTGCCTCTAAGATTAAGTTATTAAAGGTCATGCCACGATTGAGTGCCATTGTCAAAAATCAAGTCACCGTTTGGACTGACTTCTTTCAGAGGCGAAGTATACAGGGGGCAGGCACTCAGTGCTTTTTTTAGTAGTATTCGATCGGCCATTTCTAATTCGGGCAAAATAATGAGCTTAAGTTGATTTTTAAAATTCTTGTTCAACTCATTTAGAAAACTCTCCCATTGGTCCACTAGCAAAAATGAATTCATATGTTCGAGTAAATGAGTGGCTTCGTTCACGCCCTCAGGGTTCTCTAAAACATTCATACCCAAGCCGACGATTAACCTATGATGTGTTCCCTTTTGTATAGTTTCTATCAACAGACCGCTGAGCTTTTTTGAGCCCACATAGATGTCGTTAGGTGCTTTAATAGAAAATCGAATATCCGGCCAGGTTTTCTTTAAAGCTTCATAGGTCGCCAGTCCAATGAGGGGAGATGTGATGGGCTGGGGAGGTTTGTGCAGATCAAATATCCAAGAAGAGAATAAAGCAGAATTTACAGGAGCTGAAACCCAATGATGTGAACCACGCCCACGACCATGTGTTTGCTCATTGGCCAATATTATTTTAGGTTGATCATAAAAGTCCGCACTGAGTGAAATGGATTTGGCATGATCGTTAGTACTTCCAATGGTTGCAAAACTGTCGTGGCTAATGTTTTCTCTATCAGCCCAATCTCCAGAACATTGAAATACCGATTTAATTGGCCTCATTAGTATCATCCCAGTCAAAAAGCAGGCTCATGTCAGCGCAGGGTGCAGAATGGGTAATGGAGCCGACGCTAATATAATCCAACCCAAGATGAGCCAGCCGAGACATGCGCTCAATAGTCATATTGCCACTGGCCTCAGTTTCGATATTGGAGGGAATTAATTCAAGAGCCTGTTGGATAGTTTCGTCATCCATGTTGTCCAACATGATTCGGTCGCACTTTGTGGCAACAGCAGCTTTAACTTCAGCTAAATTGGTCGTTTCTACTTCTATTTTTACTTTGGGAGAAACTTTTCGAATTTTTTCCACAGCCAATTCAATGTTACCATTCATTAGCCTCAGGTGATTTTCTTTTAGCATCGCCATGTCACTGAGATTCATTCGGTGATTTTGGCCACCACCGTGGACGACGGCCTGTTTTTCTAAGGCTCGCAGCAAAGGTGTGGTTTTTCGCGTGTCGAGGATTTTCGTTTTACTATCCCCTAGAGCTTTAACAAACATTCGCGTTTTTGTTGCGATGCCAGAGAGGTGTCCCAAAAAATTTATACCAACTCGTTCGGCTTTTAACAATTGTACCAAGTTACACTGAATCAATGCTATACATTGCTTCTCAAGGACTGTGTCGCCATCGTTAAAATACCATTTTATTTGAGCATCTGAATCATGAAACTTAATACTTTCTTGAAATAAAATGCTTCCAGAAAGTACCAAGTCTTCTTTTGCAATTAACTGGGCGGATCCAAATTGATTGCGGATTCCAAGGCTATCACTGGTAATATCACCGTGAGGAATATCCTCGCTCATGCTTTGCTTAATGATTTCGGCGATATTCATATTTCACTATCACTCACTTTTAAGAATTTTATCCACTTCTTTTTGAATGATTTCGCGAGCAACTCTCGGGATCACTTCTTGGAGCACATCTTCTAAGTGTTTCTGACAGGCATCATAAATGTATTGTTCGATATCTTGTCGAGTCACTGCACTTGAAGCTCTTCTTTGAAATCCAAGGAGTGGCTCGTCATCTTCCACTGTAAAGATATCCGGTCGAGGCACATCCTCAATCTGCAAATCCTCATTACGTCCGGCTAAAGATCCTGAAAAAGTAGACTCATCACTCAAATCAATATCATCAGTATCGAGTGATTCATCATATTCATAGTTTTTCGAATCACCAGATGTTAAATCAATACTGTTTGAACTGTCTGGTAAATCGGGGAGCACATAACTCACGGGCGGAGTGTCTTCAGAAATCTCGTCATCCATTTTGAATCGGCTGAGATCTTGAGAGACCCAAGAGTCGTTTTCGCTTTCACGCGGTAATGGGGGAGTTTGTGTGTCGGACTTTTTCCTCATCATTGAAACGGCAGTAAAGCCGGTTTCGTCCAACTCATCAAGGTCGTCATCATGTTGATTCAGGGAAATGGGCTCAAAACTTTCCATATCCCATGAGGGGGTGGACTCTTGTTTTGATTTTTCACCAAGCACAGGGGTTTCCGTAGAAGTGCTAAAGTGCTGATCGGGTATAGGCGGTGGTTTACTGGCCTTGGGTTCAAAAGATGTTTTCGGTTGTGGCGGTGGCCCTAATGAAATCACATTTTCACTGTCGGGTTCCGAAGAACTAGGGGGAGGTATTGAAGGCTCCTCTTTGTGATCTCGCCGTGGCTCCTCATCAAATTCGGGCATTTTGGGAAAGCTAAGGTATTCACTCAGTGTTTGTTTTGTGGTTTTTGGCACGTGGGTTTGAATGAGATTTCTGAGTGATTGCACATCGAAAGGCTTTTCAATTCGCCCATCCGCTGCAGAGGCTTTAAACTTTTCTTCATCTAAATCCATAAAACCGCTCCACATTAAAACCACAGGTACCTGCTGCGTGGAAGCACTGCTTTTAAGTTCAGTACATACATCGTATCCATTTTGTTTTTGCAATAATATGTCCGCAAATACGATGTCTGGATGAAACTCTTCTACAACATGTTTAACATCTAAACCGACATTGACGGACTTCACTTCTACGGCAAAGTCTTGTAGTGCCAGTTGAAATACTTTTTTTATCGTTGGACTCTCATCAGCCAATAAGACGCGCAATGCCATGTAACAACGGTAGCCGTGCCCCATGGTCCAGTCAAGACCTACTAGTGAATATAAGAGGAGAGAAGAATCCTATTTGACCCGCCGCAAAGCCCCTTTTAGATTAGTAGGGTGTTTACGATTGTCGATAAATATATTTCCAAGCTGTTTTTGCTGTATTTCCTTGCAGGCCTTTTGGTTTTTTTCACCATATTTTTAGCCGTTGATTTTATGTCTGTCTTTTCTAATTACTCGGTGCCTGCCCGAATCGTTATTGAGTACT
>JAWKNX010000025.1:0-38214 GCA_041391465.1 Bdellovibrionales bacterium | reverse complement strand
CCTACTAGCAGCGGTAGATATTGGCACTGGCATTCAACAGAAAAAAGAAATTCGCACTATCATGCAGGATGTTTTAATTCTTGCTACCGGTCTTAAAGTCGCTAACGAATTACCAAGATTGCTTGAGAGAACCGGAAATCGTGATTTTATCCGAAATATTCGAGCCGACACCACCTTTTCAAATGTCACTGTGGAAGTCGACCCGAGAGAGGCTCAAAATTTAGTTTATGTATTGGCAACGAACCCCAGCTCGCTTTATTTTGCGCTAAGACACCCCAGCGATCGAGGAGCACGGGTTAATTTACGACCTACAACTGTTGAAAGCCTGCGGGGCGAAATCACTTCTACTGCTTTAAAAAGACAAGTTTCGAATGCACCAAGTGTAGCTCCAACTCCAGCTCCACAGCCGAAGAAAACACAAAGCCCAAACAAGAAGCGGAAAAACTCTGGTGGATTTAAAACTTTTTAACCTTAGGTGATTTTTATTGTGATGTTGAAAAGATACTTGGTTGCTTTATTACTGGTTTTTGCCTTGCCTTCTCTGGCAGATGCAAAAGTCGTGAAGTCCGTGGACTTACTCGTCGGTGTTTTTCACGATGAGAATGTCGCGGACGTTCCTGCCAACCCTGTTAAAGGGGGTAATTGTCAGGACAGCAACATTGAAACTCGATTTAACCCCACAAGTAAAATGATTCGGTTCACTCCAAAAAAGCCTGGGCTATGTACGGTCATCATGACCGACCCTGTGACGAAACAAGTGATCTACGAATTTCGACTGAATGTCTTAGCCACAACTTTAGGGCGCATCGCTAGAGAGATTCGAAATTTGCTCAGCGATATTGAGGGAATCCGAATTAAAATAATAAACAACCGAGTTGTTGTCGATGGTCAAATTCTCCTACCAAGGGACATGAAGAGAATTTTTGCTGTTGTTAAACAATATGGTAGCTTAGCCAGCTCTTTGGTAACTCTTAGCCCATTGGCCCAAAGAAAAATTGCTCAAATGATAGAGCGAGATATCAACAATCCAGAAATATCTGTACGAGCTGTAAATGGCAAATTTATATTGGAAGGTCTCGTCGATGCACCTCGTGAACGTGATCAGGCGGAAATCATCGCTAAAGCTTATGCTCCGGACGTGGTCATGGACGATGCCGTATCAGAAGGAAAAGTAAAAGAGCGTCGATCCGTTGTTGTTATTAACCTTATCAATGTGCGAGAGGCCAAACCTGAAGGTCCAAAAAAGATCATTCAAATGGTATTGCACTATGTTGAATTGAAGAAAGATTACCAAAAGGGATGTCGCTTTCAATGGACTCCAGATATAGGAGATGGCTCTGCGGTTCAGTTTTCCACGGGCGAACGTGGTCCCGCTGGAGTGGTTTCAACCATCACTGGGACCATCACAAACCTGCTTCCAAAGTTAAATTGGGCTAAAGAACACGGACACGCTCGGGTTTTGCAAAGTTCGAGCGTTATTGTTGAAGATATGCAAACTGGAATTATCAACTCCACGGAAGAAATCCCGTACATAGGAACGACAACTGATGGTGGAACCGCCACTAATTTTAAAGAAACCGGAATTCAAGCCCAGATTACTCCGCAAGTGCTGGGTGAAAGATCTGATTCAATTAAATTGAAGATGGCCTTTAGTGTTTCATCGCTCATAGGTATGACTCCATCAGGGCCTTTGACCTCCAAGCGATCTATTCAATCAGTGATCGTCGTACGAAGTGGCCAGAGTGCGGCCGTGGGTGGTCTCATTTCGAGCTCTCGGGGGACGGACTACAATAAACTCCCCGGAGGAGCGAGTAAAAACCCACTGATTTCGCTCTATGCTTCAAAAACATTTCGCGATTCTACATCTCAGTTCGTTGTTTTTGTCACACCGGTCATCAAAAGCTCTGCATCCAGCGGCTCTTCAAAAATCAAACGCAAATTCCGACTAAACGAATAATGATGCATAGATCAGCGTCGGTGGCCTCCGTTGGGGTGTTCATTTCGGTGGCCTATACCAAAGCCCTAAGTTCTCGAATGGTGGTGCGTATCGAGCGTGGCGGCACCCGTAGGGTGAAGCGACGCTCAAGACGCATCCGCAGCCATGAGAGCCGAGGGATTTGATATAGGCCGCCGAAATGAGGACCCAACCGAGGGCAAAAACTCAAGCCAGATCAGGGATTTACCGATAAACCATATGGAGGTTTATTGTGGCCATTGATGAAAAATGTCATGTCATTGGCATCGCCGGTGGAAAAGGTGGCGTGGGCAAAAGTGTCTTCGCAGCCAACTTTGCCTGTGCCTCCTCCAAGAAATGCGCGCGAAGGTTTTGCTTATTGATTTGGATTCAAAAGCGCCGGCGATCAAAACGTGATCACAGGGCTTCGACCCAATAAAACGGTTGGCGATCTAACACGCTATACTGGTAGCATTAATGCACAATCCATTGGTGCCATAGTTGCTCAACATGCAAGCGGCTTGCATTATATCGGTGCCGTCACCGGGCCGGACCAGACACTGCAAGCGCGTGCCGACTTGATTAAAAAACAAATTAGCCTTTTAAGCCCGTATTACAATTACATTATTGTAGACCTTGGTAACGAAATGGGGGATTTGCAGACCTCCATGGTTGAAATCGCCAGTGCAGTACTTATTGTAACTACCCCCGAAGTATTGGTCGTCAACCAAACCCGTCGCTTACTCAATGAACTGCTTGCTGCCACATTTCCGGCAGATATGTTTCACATAGTCGTTAACAAAATGAGCCGAGGTGGAATTAATCCGCAAACTATTGGGCAAAATCTAAGACGCCCAGTCATCGGAGTTATTCCACAAGACGATATTTCTGCAATGACAGCACTGCAATCATCCACTCCATTTATTTTAACATCACAAAATAGCCCCTTGCGAGCTGGATACACTCAAATTCTACGTAACTTGACCGGTGGTGTGTTACAAAAATTAAAGCAACTGCAAAGGCCCAGCGGCGCTGGTGCACTAGGCGCCGCACAAGCAAAATCTAATCTTCAATTAAAAAGTACCAGCTCCGTCTCCTCTGGTAGAAAAAGGGGCATCAGCAACAGTGATCTAGATCCTGAAACTCTTTTGAAGCTACAAATCCATAAAGGTTTGATTGAAGAAATGGATTTGAAGAAAGACCTATCAAACACAAATGGAGACCCCCAAAAAGAAGCTGAACTCCGTCAAAAAACCCAAAGAATGATCACTCAACTGACCGATCGCCTTGGAGGCGGGCTTTCAAGAGACGATCGTTCACGTATTATTAAACAAGTTCTGGATGAATCGCTTGGCCTGGGTGCGCTTGAAGAGCTGATCGCCGACCCGACCGTATCTGAGATAATGGTCAACGGCGCTAAACATGTATTTGTGGAAAAAAACGGTAAGATTCAGCTGAGTGAAGTGGATTTTACCTCAAACGATCAGTTACGAAAAATCATCGAACGCATTGTTTCCCCTCTCGGCCGCCAAATTAATGAAAAGACTCCCTATGTGGACGCTCGGCTGGCCGATGGCAGTCGAGTCAACGCCATCATTGAGCCTCTTGCGATTGATGGACCTGCGATTACCATTAGAAAATTTGCGAAGGAAGCTATTACAGAAGATCATTATGTAAAATGGGGTACCAGTACACGATCCATGCTCGATTTTTTAAAAATCTGTGTTGAACAGGGCCTCAATGTGATCGTCTCCGGTGGTACTGGATCTGGTAAAACAACGCTTTTGAATATGTTGTCTGGATATATTCCCTCCAATGAGAGAATCATTACCTGTGAGGACGCGGCGGAACTTCAGTTACGTCAGGAACATGTCGTCCGACTCGAAACTCGTCCCGCAAATATGGAAGGGACTGGAGAGATAACTATTCGCGATCTTATTAAAAACTCATTAAGAATGCGCCCTGACCGAATTATAGTTGGTGAGTGCCGCGATGGTGCTGCATTGGATATGCTCTCCGCAATGAACACTGGTCATGATGGGTCAATGACAACCGTACACGCTAACAACCCACGTGAAGGGATCTCCAGAATTGAAACTCTATGTATGATGGCGGGAATGGATTTGCCGGCGAAAGCCATACGTGAACAAATAGCTGGCGCCGTCGATTTAATTGTCCAAATTGGTCGACTGAGTGATGGTTCCAGAAAAATAAAACAGATTACCGAAGTCGGAAAACTGCGTGGCGAAGCCATCGAGTTGCAGGATATTTTTGTGTTTAAAGAGACGGGTTTCGATAAGAATAGAAAAATTGTCGGTCAATTTCAACCAACAGGCTTAATCCCGAGCTTTATCGAAAAATTCGAAGCGCGCGGAGTTACAATTCCTAGAAATCTGTTCAGCATGTCATCGGCTCCACAAAGCGCAACTCAGTCGGCCGAAGGTGATTCGGCGAAGCGAATGGCCCCTTCTCGACGTGGACTTTCCCGCACACCGACTCGCACACAAGTCCCAACTAAAAAGAAAGTCAGTGGGGAGGACTAGTCTATGAGTATTTTATTTAAAAATGATCTCGTTTTTATGGTTGTCTTCGGTGTAGCTATCTTTATTTGTACCTACTTGTGGATCGATAAAGTTTTAAACTTTCTCTACAAGAGAAGCCTTGGAACCAGAGAAGAAGTGATGCAGCTCATGGACAAGATGTTTGTAGACGCTGACAAAGAAAAAGTAACTTGGACCATGTTATTATTGAGCTTTGGCGTGGGAGTCATCGTGTTCTTATTGTTCTGGCCCAATCTGTGGGTTGGAGGAGTCATCGGCAGCATCGTTACAATTGTGGGCTGGTCTTTACCAAAAAAAGTTCTTCTTGCATTACTCGATCGACGTAATAAAAAAATCGTCGATCAAATGGTTGACGCTATGACCTTAATGGCAAACGGCATCAAGGCCGGCCTCAGTGTCCAAAACACGATTGATCGAGTTTGCGAAAACATGAATGGCCCGATCACTCAAGAGTTTCGACTGATACAAAATAAGCTAAGACTTGGCTTGTCCCTAGAAGAGGCTATTAACGAATTCGGTGATAGAGTGCCTGAGCCGGATGTAATTATGTTTGTGAATTCAGTGAGCATATTAAATGAAACTGGAGGAAATCTAGCTCAAACTTTTAATACGATTGCCTTCACAATCCGAGAGCGACAAAAGATTTTTAAAAAAATCGATGCCCTAACGGCCTCTTCAAAAATGCAGGCTCGTATTATTACTATGGTCCCGTTTGTGATACTAGCGATCATGATGATGTTTGACCCCAACTCAGTTATGCCACTTTTCACCACGACTGTTGGCTGGGTCGCCTTAGTCATAATGCTGGCTTTGCTAGCTGTGGGTAGCGTTGTGATGAATAAAGTTGTTACAATAAAAGTGTAATATCCTGGGGGAGAAAAGCGGATGAAACACTTTTTGGCTGTGGCTTTGAGCGTTCTATTTATACCATTTGCACATGCTATCGTAGATATGAGAAGCGCAAACTTTTCGGACACGTGGGTCGATATCATTGTACCCGGATCTGGGTACGACTTAAGAGTGAGAAGAACTTATAGTAGCCGATCACTGTTTAACGGAATGTTTGGTTTTGGCTGGTGCTCAGACTTTGAAACTAAAATTGAAACGACAGCAGAAAACAATTTACTCCTCACGGAGTGTGGCGGTGGAGCTGAAATCACCTACACGCGTGGCGGAACAGTAAATGGTGAGTCCATCGCATCTACAATAGAAACGATCGTCCAAGAGGTGGCAAAGCGAAATAAAAAACTCACTCGCAAAGACCTTAATCGTTTAAAAGAGGACCTTAGAAAGGATCAGTATCTCCGAATGGCCTTGTCTCGAAAGCTTGATTTGGGAGGTAAGGTTGAATCTGGTCAAACCTATAGAGCAAACGGGTCAGGAGCAGAAACCATTGTTTTTGAAAAAGGCCGCTTTGTTCGCACTCTCGAAGATGGCACTTACCAGTTTTTCGATAAAGACGGTCAACTCACACGCATGCAGGACAAGAATAGAAATTATTTAGATTTAAAATACAAAGGCAATAAACTCGTTCAAGTCGTTGACAACAACGGACGCCAAATCAATCTTCAATACAAAAAAGGAACCGGCAAAGTAGAGGTAATTTCCGCACCCGGAAAGTTGATGGCACGGTATGAATTTAATGGTGACAACCTTGTGAAGGTGACAAATCAATGGAAAACCACCTACCAGTACAGTTACGACAGTTTGCACAACCTAACCCAGATTTTATTTAATGACGGAACCTCTAAAAAAATCACGTATAATGAAAAACGAGACTGGGTCACGTCTTTTACTAATCGCAAAGGCTGTGTCGAGACCTACGATTATAATGTAAAAAACGATGATCACTATACATCGAAGGTCGTTAAAAAGTGTGATGGTAAAGTTACTAACCAGAGCTCATATGAGTTTATTTACAAAAGAAAGCCTGGCTCAACAGACAAATACCTCTATCAAGCGAAGTCAGATGTAAATGGTGATAAGTCTGAAGTGACTTATCATCCAATTTTTGGAAAACCCGTGTTGCTTGTGAGAAACGACATTCGAACTTCTTACGAATACTATGACAACGGATTTGTTAAAACCAAAAAGGAACGTTTTCGACATTACGCCTATGAGTATAAGAATAGCTGTCAAAAGGTATCTCAGGTAACAACGAAGTTCTTTGGCAAAAGCTCTCCTGTTACTCAAAAAGTAGGAAATAAAAAAGTCGTAAAGCTTCAAAAGAAACTCGTTAAATCTGTCGCCTCGCGATTTTATTACGATAAAAATAAATGCAATTTAAATATGGCAAAGAACTCCGATGGACAAATCGTTAAAATCAGCTACGACGCGAAGGGGAGGATTTCAAAGATTACCGACCAATCGAAGAAAGTTGTGAACATTAAATATGAAGAGCGATTTGGAAAACCAAGATATGTGGAGCGGCCGGGGCTCGGCGCCATTCAAGTGGTTTATAAATCTAATGGAGATATTGAAAAAGTAGACAGTAAAGATGGTCCAAGAGTTGCCATTCAAGTCGCCAATGTCTTTAACAACCTACTAGAGATCATTTCGCCGGCCACAACAGACCTGGCGCTGTGAGGAGATTGAGTTATGAAGTTTTTATTATTCATTTTAGTTTCTTTAGGAATTGCTCAATTTAGTTTTGCTGGGATAGTCGATGATCCACAAGCACATAATACTGGGGAATGCCCCGAAGACGAATCCAGTGGCGCTACAGAGGCCCACGTCAATGGGCTTTCGTTGCCTTTAAACTGCGATGCTGCCATTGAGGCCGCACATATTGCCCCCGGATTCGGTAGCAACCCCTTTCGTGACCCCCTTTCAGGCGGCTCATATAGCTTAGATGCAACTGGCTCCAGCGGAACCTCAAGAAGCAGTCGATAGGTTGGTTCTAAAATCGAACCTAATCCAGTTGAGCTCAATTGTAGAAATCTCCTATTTGTACACAGTTTTGACAGCTGTAGGCCCAATGAGGGGCCCTTTTGCGGCATTCTCCGCCTCTGATATTTCCAGCCCCATAACCGCCTAAAATTATTGATGTTTTTATCTGGCATCTGGCCCGTTTCGGCACGCCCTTCGCTATATAAGAGAGTGTAACTTTGAATTATTTGAAGGAGAGGAATATGAAAGCCAAATTAATTATAGCTCTTATCGCTGTAGCTGGAATGTCAGTATCTGCTCATGCGGCGGGAAATAGTGATCCTGGAAATCCAGGGGAGTGCCCATTACGAGCCAGTGAAAGTCCGATTGGTAAAATCACTGATAATACTCGCGGTAATAAGCTGAACATTGCAAATGCGCAAGCAAACGCTCTTCTCGGTATTACTTCTAGCCGATCAAAACAGACTCGATAAAAGTTTATTCATCTAAGTCGGAGTCAGATAGATTTTCGGAAAGCTCATCAGCCATTTGATGAGCTTTTTCTTTTGCTATTCGCCGAGCCTCTTCAGCTTTTTCACGCGCGACCTCTTCCATTATTTCAGACTGTTCTTTTGCTGCAGCCTTCGCTTTTGAGGCCTTTTCTTTGAAATATTCTTTTGAACGCTCTAATGTAATTCCTAATGAACGATTTCCAGGGGCCTCTTCGCTTTTAAATATTTCTTGAGCTTCTCCACTCAATAAACCATAGAGCTTGCGCCAACCGTCTCGAACAATTAGTAAACCTCCATGGGCCACTTCTTGTATGGGTTCTACCAATGAGCTCTGCCGAGCCCAGTGGGCTGCTTTTTGCTCCAACGTCAATTCACCCACCTTAATTTGTAGAACGAGTATCACAATGAAAGTCATAATAAGTGTTTTTAAAAAAAACAAAAAATCTCCGATCATGGGTTTGGCTCCTGTATGTATCCTGTCGCTTTTTTGATGGCTGTTAATAGTTTTTCTTGTGTAAATGGTTTTATTACTACGTCGCATGCGCCCGCTTTAAGCGCCCTGATTAATATGGTTTCGTTAGTCATCGTACTGCAGGCAATAATTTTGATCTGAGGTTGATTATCAAGAATCTCTCTGATGGCCTCTATACCGTTTTTATCAGGCATAACAAGATCCATAACAATAACGTCAGGCTGAGTGGACCGGGCCAGCTGAACGGCCTCAACACCATTGCTCGCCTCTCCCACGACTTTCATTTCATGAGTTATTGCTATCTGTTTGATCACTTCTCTGATGAACGGGGCGTCATCAGCAATTACTAGTTTAATCGCCATGATTATTAGTATACTGCTGTCGCAACCAAAACCGAAACAGTCCATGCAAGAAGTGAGTTTTTCAGCAAAATTAATTGGATTTTTGTCCGGCTTTTCCGGGGTGACCGCATATGCTGCGATTCTCGGTGTCCTGTTTGCCTGCGGTTTAGGGGTTCCAATTCCTGAAGACATCACGTTGGTCGCCGCCGGCATTCTCGCTGGTTTAGGTAAAATTTCACTAACGGGAGCACTGATTGCCGGTTTGTTCGGCGTACTTGTTGGTGATACTTTTTTGTTTTTTCTCGGCCGAAAATTAGGTCGCAAAGCGTTTCAACTGCCGCTCCTGCGCACCTACTTTACTCAAGAACGCATTGCTAAGGCTGAAGAGAAGATTTTGGCAAATTCAAAATTTATTTGTTTTACTGCGCGATTTTTACCAGGACTTCGTGCACCCGTATATCTCACAAGCGGAGTAATGGGCGTTAAGCCCTCTATATTTTTTCTATTAGATGGTTTCGCCGCCCTCATCAGCGTGCCTCTTTGGGTTGTCGGCGGATGGTATTTTGCTAAAAATCTCGACGAAGCTCTAGCGTTTGCAAAACATGCGCAGGTATACATCATCATTGCTGTTCTTGCATTGGGTGCTGGGTATTTCTTCTATAGAAAGTGGTTTTTCAAGAGGCAGAAAACTCCCACGGCTTAAGGCCGAATGCGGCTCAGTAACTCCGCCAAATTTGACGGTTTTTCCTCAAAGATCCAAAATAGAATCATGCGCATGTTCATCGAAAATATTTTTCTTGTCTTATTTCCCGTATTGGTGTCGGCCCAACTTGAACGACAAGCCATTTATTCGCACCCAACTGACGACCCCTACTTACAATTAGAAAAATTGCATTCTCCCCGCCGCCGATAATGTTGGCGGAATATACTCTCGACCCATCGAAGATCATGTTAAAATGTTAATTCGCGACAATCACCGATGGGATATTGCGGCTGTCGACATCATTGGTCCGATTTACTCCCCCTTCCGATTTGAAGGTCGGCCAGAAAAGTGATGGAAGTTTCTAAACACATTAATGCCGATGCCATTAGCAACCTGCTACCAAAGGACCTCGGGGGTATCGATATTGAGCTGAAACTTTATTTTGGTTAAAAACGGCGAGTTGCTCTCACAATCTACACTAGAGACTCAAATAATAAATTTGATATTCGAGCCCTTCAAACGGAAACCAATAAATTATTGGACGATGTTTAAGAAAGATTCCCATGATTTGCAGGTCTTGTGTTGGGTTGTCAGCTCTTGATGAAGTCGTAACGATTAACTTAAAAGAGATGTCGGAAAAGGCTCTGTGTTGACGGTCGTTCAAATCATTAAAGCTCAACATCACCCTAAATTCTAAATTTTTAATTTCCACTGAAAAGAAGTTCTTGAAAATAAAAGTCAAAGTGGATGAAACACCTTCGTTTGCTGCTAAAATCATTACGGAGATTGAGAACGCCATTCAAAACATGCCAAGCTCTCCGGTATCGACTACGTTGAGTACGACAATGATCTCAGTTTAGGCGACCATAAAGACGACTTGTTTGGCACGGCCGGATCATAAAAAAATCAGCTTTGGCTCTAGCAAAGGCAGGTCCCGCAACGACCGCCCACATTTGATCCGTTCAAGCCATTGGATTTGGTAGTTTTGGTAGTGATGTCCGAAGGAAGTTCTTTTACAACTAATGATGGATTCTCAAAAAAACTTAAAGTTTCACGGTGAGCTTTGGGTCGACCCAAGGTATTCAATGCATGTGGGGCTTAAGCAAGGAATTGTCGCATTCCAAATGGCCATGAGTTTTCTGTGGGCTACAACTTTAGGTTTACTAGCGATATTTGGGGGCCAAAGGTTGAAATTCTAGGGGGGCTATGCCTTCCTATATTGTGGATGCGTTGAAGACATCTCATCCACCGTTACCAAGTTAAATTGTCTGGCTTAGATTAGGACTTGCTGGAATGTTTCCTATCACGCCGGACAACGAGAATGGGCCGGTGGTCACCTATTTACTTTTCTGCCTGTTGCACAGACTCCTAAAGTCGGAAGTGTGAGAAGCACTACGGCCAATCATTTTTAACTTTTTCATTCATAAAAAAATGGACTTAATTGGAAGCTTCAGGGGATGTTAGATTTTGAACTCTTTATACTGCTGTTCGGCGGGGCCACCTCGAACAGTAGCTAAGAGCAAACCACCCTGTCCGGTAGGCGTAACTTATCTCTTCTAAATTCTAAGTTGGAATTCCCGTTCGTCACACCACATTCTCAAAAAAGCCATCCGATTGAGGGTTTTTTAAATTCTATTTTATAAAGGTTGCTGTACGACGCTTAGTTAAGATGCCCGCCAGGCTTTCGAATTGCTTTCTTTTCAAAAAACCGCCCGGTTGGGCGGCTTTTTTATTCAATCGATTAAATTGCTCGCCGGCCTAACGGCCTCGCCTGCCTCGAGCTTTTGCTCTCGTCAGAGGCAAGCCCTTACATCATAGGCATGCCGCCCATTCGCCCATTCCTGCCCATGCCACCGCCTGGCATAGCGTTTTTCTTTCTAGGAGCTTCAGCAATCATAGTTTCAGTTGTAAGCATTAAGCTAGAAACTGAAGCTGCGTTCTCAAGTCCGCAACGAACCACCTAATCCGGGTCAATAATTGTAGCTTGCTAAAAGGTCTTCTCACTTCTGTTAAAGCATTGAACTCAAGCTGCTTTCTTTACCGCTGAGTACTCGATCGAACGATTGCTCCGTCAAGACCCGCGTTAGAAGCGGATTTGACGAATCGTTTCTTCACAAGCACGAGCTACGATACGAGCACCACCCTCTTCGTCAGTAGTCTTTCAAGTTTTCTTGATAATGTGAAGCTTTAAGGATAGCAGTACCACCACCGGCACCTCTTCAACGGCTGCGCGAGTTGCATTTAATGCATCTTCAACACGAGCTTTTCTTTCATTTCAACTGTGAAGGAGCACCCATTTTGGATGATAGCAACAATACCAGAGAGTTTCGCTAAACGCTCTTTCAACTTTTCTGCTGATGGTCTCAAATCAGAAGAAGTCTCTTCAATTTGAGCCTTCAACATTTTTACGCGGCCTTGAATGTCTTTATCTTTTCCAGCGCCATCAACAACAGTTGTGTTGTCTTTGTCGACTACAACTTTTTTAGCCTGACCTAAGAACTCGATAGTTGCGTCTTCAAGTTTGTGACCAGTGTCTTCAGAGATAACAACTCCACCAGTGAGAACCGCAAGATCTTCGAGCATCGCTTTTCTTCTGTCGCCAAAGCCAGGAGCTTTTACTGCGCAAACATTGATAGTACCACGTAGCTTGTTCACCACTAGAGTCGCAAGAGCTTCGCCCTCAACGTCTTCAGCAATGATCAACAATGGACGACCGGATTTTGCAACCCCTTCAAGGATTCCAATAAGGTCTTTCATTGTAGATACTTTTTTGTCGTAGATAAGGATGTAAGGGTTGTCTAAAGACGCTTCCATCGCTTCTGGATTTGTTACGAAGTAAGGAGAAAGGTAACCGCGGTCAAACTGCATTCCTTCAACCACCTCAAGCTCTGTCGAAGCTGTTTTTGACTCTTCGATAGTGATAACGCCTTCTTGACCGACTTTATCCATAGCTTGAGAAATCATTTCGCCGATTTCTTTGTCGTTGTTCGCAGAGATCGCGCCAACTTGAGCTACTTCGCTAGAGTCTTTAACTTTTTTAGACATTTTTTTAAGTTCAGCAGTTACTGCAACAACGGCTTTATCGATACCGCGTTTAATAGACATTGGGTTGTGGCCCGCTGAAACTAACTTTGCACCTTCGCGAAAAATGGCTTGCGCCAAAACTGTCGCAGAAGTTGTACCATCACCAGCGTCATCATTGGTCTTAGAAGCTACTTCTTTAACCATCTGAGCGCCCATATTTTCAAACTTGTTTTCAAGTTCGATTTCTTTGGCAACTGTTACACCGTCTTTAGTGATCAATGGAGCACCAAAAGACTTTTCAATAACAACATTTCTACCTTTAGGACCAAGGGTCACTTTTACAGCATCAGCTAGAGCGTTCACACCCTTTAGAATGGACTTTCTAGCGTCTTCAGAAAAACGTATTTCTTTACTCATTATTATTTACCTCTTTATTATTAGTTTAAAATTCCTAGAACATCTTCTTCACGCATCATTAGGTAGTCAGCACCATCAAGCTTCAATTCAGTGCCCGCATACTTGCCAAAGAGAATTTTATCTCCAGCTTTTACTTCCAGGCCTAAAACCTTTCCGTCTTCTGTCACTCGACCGTTACCAGTGGCAACAATTTCTCCTCGCTGTGGTTTTTCTTTAGCAGTATCAGGGATGATAATTCCACCCGCAGTGGTGTTTTCTTCTTCTACACGACGAACAAGGATTCTATCGTGAAGAGGACGAACTTTTATATTCGCTTTAGCCATATTGGCATCCTCCTGTGTGATTCCAGTTTATTGGTTAAATTGCCTAAAATTTCGTTCTCAATATGAAGTGGGCACAAAATAAGTCAAGGTGACCCGTTAAAAAAAATTCGATCATTGAACTATTTAGAGGAAGCACAATATTTCCGTGAACTTATTGCATTGCGTTGGTTTGATCTGTTGAATGGCTACAAACTAAATCTTCACCGCAATGTCGAAGAATTCTGTCCCGACTAATTGGCTTTTAGCGTCTCGGCTTTTGATGGTGCAGCAGCGCCCACATCGATGGGCGGGATCAGGCTCGAATCTCCCCGCTCAGCCAAATAATGAAAGGCGTCCACCACTTCAGACTGACTGAGGCGAGATAGCCATACTCGAAGAGCCTCTTTGTCTGCCATGAGGGCCTCCATGTGGATCTCTAAATAGTCATCAAATTCCAGTTCTTTGGAAATTTCTAAGTTCTGTCTCGCTTGCTTTAAGGCTTCGCCGACCTGGTCTTGACGTACTACGCCTTCTGACGGGTTAATCGTTTCTTCCCAGGTATTTAAAATTTGATGATCCGTCGACTTTGACATCAGTAGTTCGTTAGTGAGCCGAACCACTTCGTTTTGGCTACGAATGATTTGCTGCTGTTTCCACGTGGCAAATACTGGTATTTGTACCGTAGTTTCTACAGCTAGAGCCTGAGAGGCGATCAAAAATACCAATAAAAACATTAAATTCTTCACTCGTTCATTACCTTTTTAATTCCGAATCTACGGAGACCTACAATCAACTTTGCAGGGCCAGTGCCACGGATTGAGCACCAAATATCAGACACTTACAGTCGGATTTCGGTGAATGCTAGGTCGTTTTTTTCAATCTGCTTCGCCAAAATTGGGCACTGAGAAAGTCTCAGCCCACGCTACTCTCGCCGAGCACAAGTAGCAATTGGAGTAATTACAATTTCATCTCTAAATTCTAAACCGGCTGACAGGGCCGTTTAGCGACCTATGCATTCGTCGTCGGAGGATTGTCTTTCGGGAAAAACACCAAATTGGATCTATCACGTTTAAAACTCAGACCCTTATGCTCCAGCCCCACCTCTTCAATGCTAATCACCGAATAAATCCCAAGGTGAAGACTCTTGATGTTTTCAAATCGCTTGCTCAGATGCTCTTCGGTGGGGTTAACGACCACGCCATCTAAGTGAAAGATAAAATCCGAAATACAAATAAAACTTAACCCCAATGAAGAGTCACCAATATGATTGGCCTTTAGCGAAATCACTTCACCCTTTTCTGCATCTCGGTAGGTAATGACATAGAATGTGTCTTTTGCTTTTTTATTGGCCATGGCACAGCGTTATAGCCCAACTCATTTTAAAATTAAAGGGGTGTCATAATAATTCTTCTTAGCTTAAAGTAAGTTCTTGTGGGCTTTGCTCGCATAAGTTATTGAAATCTCTAAGGACAAAGACCAATCGGGGGGCTGTTCTATGGAATCACTATTGATTATTGTATTTTCTGCCGTCGTCATTTTACTGACGTCGTTGTTGTTTTTAATGTTTCGAAAGGCTCAGGGGCAGCTGCAATCGCTGAGTGACGCCCGAGAATCCGCTGCCCGCGCCGAACAGGCTGAAGCTCATCTTATCGCCGTTAATGAGAAACTCAATGAAGAGGTCTTATCTCTACGCGAGCGACTGAAGAATCTCAAGCTCGGGCCACAGGTCTTGCCACCCAAAATGAAAACCTCAAGTCTGCAATTGAAAAAGAAAAGTCCATTCTTGAGGATGCGCAAACGAAACTTCAAGATGCCTTTAAAAGTTTGGCCGCTCAAACACTCGAGTCCAATAACCGCCAATTTGGATTTAGCGAAGTCGGTTTTTGCCAAAGAACAGTCCGAAGGTAAGAACTGAAAAACGAAAACCGCCATTGAACAGCTGGTTAAACCCATCAGTGAAACTCTGGAAAAATATCAAACCAATTTAAATGACGTAGAGAAAACTCGAGTTCAAACTTACACTCAGCTAGAGAACGAACTTTAAGAAGGTGGCCGAGACCCATGACTCTCTGGCGAAGCACACGCAAGCTTTGAAGGACGCCCTTAAAAACCCCACACAGGCGCTGGGGTGAGGTGCAATTAAAAAACTGCATTGAGCTGGCCGGAATGAGTGAGTTTTCAGATGTAACTTTTCAAGATTCTTCAACCGATGACGATGGCAAGAATCTTCGGCCGGATATGGTGGTCAGAATGCCCGGTGATCGAAAAGTCATCGTCGACTGCAAAACCCCTATTGATGCGTTTATGGCCTCTTTAGAGGCGAGCACCGAAGAAGAGCGCACAGTTGAAATGGCCCGACATGGGAAGCACGTTAAAAAACATGTGCAAGATTTGTCGGTTAAAGACTACGCCTCTAATATTCGCGGTAGCGCGGATTTTACAGTGATGTTTTTGCCAAATGAGTCCTTTCTCTATGCCGCGCTCGAAGCTGAGCCCGATTTGATGGAGTTTGCACTTCAGAGAAAAGTCTTGATTGCGACACCTCCCACTCTCATCGGATTGTTAAAAGTCATTCGCTATGGGTGGAACGAACAGGCCCTTGCAGAAAATGCTTTTCGAATTTCAGAAGTCGGTAAAGAGTTGCACAAGCGGGTTTGCGATTTCGTTGAGGCGTACTCTCTCGTTGGCAAACACCTGCAGAAGGCCCAAGAGGAATTTGACAAGGGCATGACTCGACTGGAGAGCCGCGTGATCGTACAGGCCCGAAAGTTAGAAAAGCTTGGCGCCAAAGGCAAAAAAGAATTGCCCGAGGGCATGGGGGTTTTAGAAGAGGCGCGTGAAGTGCGCGATGAATCCCCTGCCGAAATTGAAGTTTAATTTGGGCTTTAAAGAGAAATTCATATGACCTTTGAAAAGCAAAACCCCCTTCCCGGATCGCCCAGCCTCGAGTGTGAACAAAAGGGGCTCGAGTTATTGCGAGAACATGTCGATGCTTCACTCATTTCAATTCCTAAAACCATAAAATATACTAAAGACTTTTTGGTGTTGGAAAAAATTGAATCCGCCCCTCCGAAGACGGAGCTCTGGCAGAGCTTGGGCGTTGGATTGGCTCGATTGCACAAAAAAAAGTTCGAGCGATTTGGATTGGGGTATGACAACTACATCGGCCTCAATCAACAATGGAATCACGAAGTCCCAGACTGGGGAGTGTTTTTTGTTGAAAAACGCCTATTGGTTCAAGCTCACCTCATCCGAGAAACTTCACTCCGGGAAGAGATTGTACACATGTTAAAAAACATGCTCCCACATATTGCGGAGTTTTTAAATGCACACAGTCCTCACCCCAGCTTAGTGCACGGAGATCTTTGGTCCGGCAACGTGATGTTTTCAAAAGACCATGTTTGGCTCATTGACCCGGCAGTTTATTTTGGCGATCGCGAAGTGGATCTTGCCATGACAAAACTTTTTGGGCGGTTTTCACCAGAGTTTTATTTGGCCTACGAGAAAGAGTTTCCGCTCGCAGAGGGCAAAGAAACCCGCGAGAAGATCTACAATCTGTACCACTATTTAAATCATTACAATTTATTTGGATCTTCTTACTGGAATGGCGTGGAATCTGGGCTCAATGCACTGAAAGAGTTTTGATTCATATCCCCACAACAATGATCAGCTCAAATATAAAAAAAGGCCACCTGACTAGGCGACCTGTTTTTATATTTGGCGGATTCGTCTCGAAATGAAACATTTCAAATACTTACGTCTTCGGTGTCCATTTCATGTCCAGAAACTTGAGCTTACTTGAGCAACCCACCAAATTAAGACTTCTCATAGGAAGTCTTAATTTTTTATATCTAAATTTTAGGTCAATGACAATTGTGAATTGGCGTTACGACTTGAACAGTTGCATGACCCTGCCCATTGCGGCACGTCGGTCAATCAATTTCAGGTTCTCTGTCGCACCCTTCACTTCGATTCCGGCTCGTCGAATGTAAATTTGCATGGTTTCTAAATCCTTCCATCCACAAATCGACATTACAACACCAGGGGCTACACCATCTCGTATAAGTTGAGTTGCGAAGCAGGCCCGAAGGGTATGAAATTTTATTGAGGGGATCCCAATCCCCTGACAGAAAGTTCTTAGAATCTTTGCTTGTGAACCCTTGTCCCAATCTTTAAATCTAGGAAGGACATGGGTTTCCTTGCCAGTGACAAGTCGAATTTCCTTCAAAAGAAGATTTAGCTCCTCGCTTATCGGCACAGTACGCCAGTAAGAACCTTTTGTGGTGCCAGTTTTTCGAGTTTTAGTATTATAGGCTTTGTGAACGTAGATTTCGCTATCATGGAAATTAACAGCTTTCCATTCGAGTGCATGTAACTCCCCATTCCTCATTCCAGTATATAAAGCTATGGCCCAGTGGAAATACCATGAGTGCTGAAGCTCTTGAGCCATTTCAAGTAGTTTTCTTATATCAACGATAGTTAGGATCTCAGGCATCTTGTCTTCTTTTTTCCCGATCATACTCACACCGATAGTTGGGCTCTGATGCACTCCTCTTATTTTACGACTTTGGACGCCCCATTTGAAGATACTATTAATGGATGTTCTAACCTTCTCTTGCATGCTCCTGCTATGATTTTCCCAAATTTTCTCATACAGCTCTTTTACGTCCGCTTGATTGATTTCACTCGCGGGCAGCTTATTCCAATGAGCTGTATGGTCTCGAAGAACCTGCACATAGTTGTGAGCAGTTGGAGCCGTTAACCCCCTTGATTCGTCATCAGCTTTTCTAAGATGAAGCTCCCATTGATCTAAAAGTTTGCCCCAAGTCACACCTGCCTGTTCTCGCTGCTGAACTTTTTCTCTACAAGGAGGTTGAGTTTACGCTCAAATTTTTGTGCCTCTATTCGACTACTACACCATTTTGAACTAACCTTCGGACGAAGATTTGATTTGTGGGCTCCGCTCCTAATTGTTAGTCGGAACCACTCCTTTCCATTTTCATCAGTTCTAGTTTCTATCTTTTTCATACCAAGCCAATGCGCGTTTAGATTCTATGTAACGGTCAATTTCGTCCTTGTTAAACAGGAGCATCCCGAAGGGTTTGTAGGCGACGATCTTTTCTCTATAGACTAAAACCTCTAATTCCTGAAGGGGTCGTACCTAAATACTCAAGTTCTCTCACGTTTAACCATTTCCTTTTATCGAATGTTCTTTGCGAGTTTGGGTCTGATCTACCGTCTAAAGATACTTCGAACCCATTTTCTCTGGACACAGGATAGCATCCTCTTCCCTCTTTTATCAACTGTTTTATACCTAGGTATATTATAGTATTTATCCGAGATTTCGGGTATTTGTGGTTGTTTATAAGGCGTAATTTTGCCATGTTCTAAATTACCCCTATAATCCCATCAATTCTGAGTAGGAGAATTTCTTGCCAAGGCAACTACAATTCCTACTTCGTCGCCCGAAAATCCAAAGAATCTCCGTCGTAAATTTTGACGTGGCTTTTTACTTTGATCTTACGTTCTACAAATCGAATACCTTGAGGAGTGATTCGCCAGTATCCACTGGTTCTCTTGTCCTCATCACCAGTGAATTCTTGCTCTTCAATGAGCCCCCAATATGCGAGTTTGGCGAAGTCGCCTCCGCCGAATGTACCATAAACTCTTCGCTTTTACTAGCTCAGATTTGTGAACAAATTTTTCGTGATCGAAATGGCGATATAAATATATGAGTGCCGCCGCCATTGAAGAGTAGAGCTTTCGCTCGTACATCTTTGCAAACTGGTTGCATACCGGACACCTTGCGCCTTCTTTATGGTAACCACTTCTTTGTTTGGATCGTTTCCACCGCAATCCCTTGATTTGGGATGCAACGGTGGTTGTTCCTACTCGCGCATTCGTTGTTAAACATTTCAGTCTTCTTTCTTATCGAGCTTAATTTGCTCGACCTTGTTGATCACAACAGGCTTTCCATTTTGAAACTTGATCGTGACCTCACCCCAGAATTTCTTTTCTGCAAGTGAAAGTAAGAGTTCGATAATTTTTGTCATGCGGACTCCAATTGAGATTGGAAGACCCGAAGACAGTTAAGACTTCGATCCCTTGATAAGACCTGTACTCTTGTATTTCTGAAATTTTGAAATCCGAAATCAAATGAAGACTTCGGGCTTAATCGAGCAGGGATTAAGCAGTTGAAAGACGAAGACTGCGAAATCCTGTCATTTAAGATTGATGTTTTTTCATTTGGCATCTCCATCTCCCATAAGAGAGGGATGCCGTATTTCTCTTCTTAGCCGAAACAAGTTCTAACAAAAACAAAGAGTGGTTGAAAAGAAAAATTTCAGTCAAGCGCAGTGCGATTCAAAAAAAATATCGAAACCTTGGAATTCAACATTGGAATTTTCCAATGTCGAACCTCCTCACGCAAAAAGCGACACCCTGTCATGAAACGACAAAGATTTGAAAATTACCTGATATTAATTGACGAATTTTGAAGCGAAGTCTTTTTAAGATTTAGAAGTTTTTTTTCGAGAAGACTTTTTCTTAGTGAAAGCCTTTAAGCCTACGCCAACTTCGTTTTCAACAATCTTCTTTGAAAGAAGAAGTCTTAACCAGGCAAGAAGCTCATTTTCTGAATATGCATTTTTAAGCTCTTCAACCAAGCTGTCGACGGGTGAAGGAGAGTCTAATCCCTTGATGACAATGTTGGGGTTTTGTAAAAACTTCTTGGCGTCTGCGTCTGGAATTCCGGCCTTATAAAAGAGCATTCTGACGTTTGAAACAACTCGGCCTACAGATCGGCCACCCCTCAGATCGGAAATGGCCTGCTTAGACAGTCCAATGACGTCAGCGAGCTTCTGAGCCCCGCCGCGCCCACGGGTCGCCGAGCGCGCTATTTCCTTAAAGAAGTTGCGCACCAGCCTATCCCATTCTTGTTCTGTAAGCTGTTTTTCTGCCATATAATGCCCTTTTCGAGTCGTATATTTATCCTAAATTAGAGCTGAAGTCCAAGACTTAGGAGCCCATCGAATTCTCAAAGTCCGGTTTACTCGTACTATAAAATATAGTATGACTAGACCGTACATTGATGCTAGATAGCTAACTATCGGGCAAAAGCAGGGATTTTCAATATGAAGAGTAAATTAGACAAAATCAGCTACGCCGAACCTCCTCAAAAGGTTTTTAGAGATATTGAACACTACAAGAAGGTCAGGGCGGCCATAACGAAAGCTCTGTCGACATCCAAGGCTCGAAGAACAACTAGTGGGGAATCGTCGTATCTTTTAAACAGGCTTGTAATCCAATTTTCTTCAAAATTTGAAGAGGAACAAATCTACCTTGATTATGCGAATGGGCAGGTGGTTCTCGAAGCGCCAAGGGATGCCCGCGAATCAAAAAGTAGTTTGAGCCAAAGACGGATGTCTTACTACGGAAATCTTATTCGATCTGTTGAGGCAATGGCCACAATCGGAATAACGCACATTTATTTAGTCTTGGAAGATGCAGGGAGATTTCAACTTGAAAAAACAAGAATCGGATCAAGTTCCAATGAGGTAAGAAAAAGGTGACATAAATGAAAGTCTTAATTTTGGAAGAAGACCGCATGGGCTGCGGAAGCAATTAAAGCAGCTATAAGATTTAATCCTTCCTGTTGAAGCTAAGACTTGTTCTTCAGTCGCTCGCGCCCAGTCACTGCTTAATCTGACATCTCAATAAAGGCCCTAATTACTACATACGAAATGCAAAATTATTCATTTGATAGGTGCCATCAACTAGCATTGTTTGCTAAGGTGCACAGGCCAGACGTTCGGCAAATGGGCATTGGAACGTATGAAAAGCGAGAGCTCATTATCGGTAAAAATAAGTTCTTTTGGCTGATGCTAACGACATCAAAGTGGACTTCGCAGAAATGCTTGCCCTAAGAAGATAGTTTCACTGGAACGAAGAAAACAAACGCACAAGTGGATTTCTTTTGTTCTCGGCCTTTGGAGGGTCCATACGTGATGTTTTGAAAAGTATACGGAGAATGCCAACAACCACATAAGAGAATACTGTTGGTTACTCACAAAGAAAGAAGTAATAGCCTTCTGGTTCGAATGGTCATCGACATTGCAAGCTCGCTAAATATGAAATTGGAAATTTGTAGTGATCGAACAAGAGCGGTGGAGATTGCAAACAGTGGGACTGTAAACACAATATTAGTCGATTTCGTATGAAGCAACTAGTAGATACCACTTAGCAAAATCAATTAGAGCCTGTGACATTGAAACCCCAATGCTACTCTTTTCCAACGACATGAAGAAGGTTCAGCACTTCAATATTGCTTGATGCTTTAATTTAGATATCAACGTCAATACCAGCTTCGCTTAAAGATAAAAATTGCAAGGCCGTTAAGCCTGATATCAAATTGCGAGAAATGTACCCTTGAAATTGCAGATTCCGAGAAAGATAACTTCCTGAAGAGCTCAAGCGGGCCAAAATTCAAAGAATGAAGGTTGATAAATTTGAAAAGAAATTCGAGGAACTTAAAAGAAGGAACCAACGGATGAAGCCTGTAGCATTGGTCGTTGATGATCAAATCGAACGATGCGAGAATGATTGCCGAGGTCCATTTGACCACGCTTGGTTTTCTCAAGTGATCCAAGCAACCGACGGCGACGAAGCTCTTGAGTTAATAGAAAGTCATCCAGATAAATTTTCATTGCTTTTTACTGACTGCATGATGCCCAAAATGATAGGGCCAATTCTAATCCGCAAAATCTACCAGAAAAAATTAGGGATCAAAACTATCGTCCTCTCCTCTGCGCTATCGCCTAACGAGGATCCAATCGCTTCTCTTCTTAGTGAGGAAGCCTACCCAGTACACTTTATTCAAAAGGGCACGGCGGGCCTTTTAGATAGATTGAAAATGGCAATAAATCTGGGCTGTCTACGGCCACAGGCGGCGCGTGTCGCCTTTTCTGGGGTAAGCTAGGGATAATGGGGGGCCTCTCCGCATTTTGGGTAAATTACCCCAAATGGCTAAACCCTCTTCCTAACAAGCCGAAATCTTTGCCTTAATCCAATCAGTCTAAAATTGGTGCGTATCGTTTCCGTAATTACATTTTGTAGTTACAAATTGTCTTTACAATCCGTACTTACGGAGCGAAGCTGTGACACATACGACAGGAGGTACGAAGAATGAAAAACCTAAAGCGCATACAAAACGGACGAGGGGGATCTAGGGTTGGGTCAGTAAAAGCAAGTATTGCCGAGTTAGTTGAGCTCTTCGGCCCATTTGAAGATGTCGCTAAAAAGAAGCTAGATGGCAAAGTTACCACCCAGTGGAGTTTCCAAAACGGCAACAATACATTTTCCATTTATGACTACAAAGAAACTTCTCTTGATTCAGAAACTTTGCCATCGCTTGAGAAATTCCGCGCTAACAATTCGAGGCAGATCACTTGGAGCGTTGGCGGAAATACAAATGGAGACGATTTCATAGAACACATCGAAAACAAACTAGCAGAGCTTCGAAAAAAGCATCAAGACAAGCCTAAGAGAGAACTCAAGTTCATACATACAGAGGATGAACTGACTATAAGGGTAATGGAAGGATACTGTTGCGCATTCGAGGCAAGGCTCGCTATGCACGCTGCAGATCCCGCCGAATTTAAACGACTGGCAGTAGCGGTTGAAGAACAAGCCAGAGAAATTTTGAAATAAGGAGGGGGGGATATGAACACAGCAATAAAACTTGCCAAGATCATTCCATTGACTGAACGCCAAATAGGAACGGCAAAAAACATTTCAGAAATGATGCGTAACTTTCAGGTGCGTCGCCAAGGACAAGGGAGCTGCCGTAACCGAAGCCGAACTGGAAGCCCTTGAATCTTCTGTACGCGACCTTCTGGCAAATAGGGTTTCTATAATTCTAGGAAAACTAAGAAAACAGCCACCCAGTTCAGAAATTGAGCAATTACTTCTCGATTTACTTAAATAGAAAGGAGGAGAAATCACTGTATGTACAAAATGTAATGACAAGACAGGACAAAGTATGAGAAAAGAAGAAGCTATGAAGAAGCCAAAAGCAGAAGACTATCTTCCCAAAAAAGACCCCAGTGACGATCAAACCACTATCAACTTTCGAGTAACAGTTGGTTTGAAAGCTGAATTTGAAGCCGCGCTTGCAAACCTGGGTATAGATTCAGCAACAGACTTTTTCAAAGGCCAAATGCAGTGGATTATAGACCGCTCAAAGACAGATAAAAAACGGACCTAGACTCAAGCCCCTATTCTCTCTTCTCTCATGCAGATTCCGATAATTGAGGTACAATATTAATCGTTTGATTAATATTTGCTGCGACCGATAAAGTTTAGGAGATGAATATGAAAAGAATTTTATTAGTTGAGGACAGCGAAGACCTAAAACTAGTTTTAGTTGACGAAATTGAGCGTTGGTTTCCCTCTGAAATAGTTACTGCATCTAGCGCGAATGAAGCATTGAAAGTGTTAAAAACTGACCGCCGCTTCGATTTGGTAATTACTGATTTTTGTATGCCAAATGGAACCGGAAAGGATTTATTTGAAATGATGAATGCGAATCAAATAGAAATCCCGACATTGCTTTTCAGTAGTGGAGTCTTCGGCAGCTACATGCAGGAAGACTTTGATAGCTGCAAGCAATACGGAAACTTTGTTGATTTCATCGAAAAGCCCGATTTCAAAAAGTTGAAGGCCAAAGCTGAATCAGTGTTTGCAGACAACTGGCGGGAAGACAAAAAAAATTTACCAAAGCATTTCGATAGATCATAACATTTTATGTTGTAACGATAGATGGCCTTTGG
This sequence comes from Bdellovibrionales bacterium, assembly GCA_041391465.1. Lineage (GTDB taxonomy): Bacteria > Bdellovibrionota > Bdellovibrionia > Bdellovibrionales > UBA1609 > UBA1609. The sequence continues at coordinate 14,231 of JAWKNX010000025.1, read as the reverse complement.
AGGAGAAATCCAAAAGTCAGATTATCCGTCGATAAATCTTGTCCAATAATTTGTAAGCCTTTTTAAATTCCTTTGTGTCACCATCTGATATTGAAAAATCACTGGGAACAATCAATGCAAGGGGATCGACCTTCAGATGCCTTGCAAGTGTAGAAACGGTTGAAAGTCGCACATCATTTACAACCAAATTTTCTATTTCATTAATAGTTGAAATTGAAACTCCAGATGCCTTTGCTAATTTATTCTGAGAGAGATCCGCTCTTTCTCGGTAAAATTTCAACATCACTCCCACATTCTTAACAAGCTTTTCGAGCTTTTTGTCGTCATACGTCTTCTTGACCCTCGGCATAGACACCTCCATTCGATTCATCGAAAAGTATATGGCCGTACCGAATGGCTTAGGATTTCTTCAGATCGTAATATATGCGTTTATATCGAAATGAGAGGGCTAAAAAAATTGATTACGGACAATCGTCAACGAGCACAGTTTGAAGAAGTCGTTTCAACGCCGCATCTGAATGCTTTTTGATTTCACCTCCAGTGGTTACATGAGGGCAGGCTCTAGAGAAGTCTTCTGCAAATAGAAACCAGAACGACTTTATTGAAATAATGAACGAGGACAAATCTTCTGGAGATAAAAAGTTAAATTGGGGAGCAATCTCCGCGTTCTTCATAACCTCATAAATATTTTCACAGAGAGGGGGCAGGAACTCTTTGGTTATAACATTTTTAATTTTCTTATCTGTTTCAGTCAGAAGGATTCGAAACATGAAGTTCAAGGCTTCTGGTTCCCTTCCAAGCAGTTGCGAGATCATTTCGCATCGACAAATAGCCTTTTCCTTTTTTGAATTCTTATGAGCCTGCTCAAAGTCTTTGATCTCCTTTTGTCGATTTTCAAGAATTCGAGTGAAAAGTTCTCGGTATAGACCAAACTTTCCACCAAAGTGATAACTAATATTTGCGGTGTTTACATTGGCTTTATCTGCGATTTCTCTTATGGAAACTGCGGTGTAACCCTTCTTTGAAAAAAGTGTGAGAGCTACCTTCAAGAGCTTCTCTCTTGCTACGGGATGACTTGGTCGACCAGAGTGCTTATTTGACTTCTTCGATGTTTTCTTCTTTTGCTGCTTCTTCCTCATTGATTTGTGCTCCGCTTTTTCATAGATGTATTTCAACAAACAAAAGCGCGGACCAATTCCGCCTCAGTTGCCTAGAGTAGATCCTTCCTAACAATAACGGCCTATAGTTGCTTCAATTGACTATTGACCGTGTTATTATTCGTACCAGTCTTCTTATTGTTGAGATAACTCAGGAAACAAGCTGTGAGAAAATCACTCCAGTTGTTTACATTGTCATCCCTCATTTGCTTTTTAACGCGCTCGACTAGCGTTTTTGGCATCTTCACTTGGATGCTTGTAGTCGGCTCACGCTTTGGCAAATAGTCATGTATTGTGCTCATACATTCCTCCACGTTTATGTTTTCCGAACGAGCCCGACTAATTTTCCCACGACTTCAACTCTGTCAGGTTCTACAGCCTTTACCGGAAAATCAGGATTAGAAGGTACCAACTCACAATGCGTTCGAGTTTTTCTGAGCCGTTTCAAAGTAACCTCTCCCTCATACCGAACGACTGCAATTTCGTTCTTGTTAATTCTATTTTGCATCCGAATAATGCCAACATCACCGTCACGAATTCCATCTCCAGACATGCTATTGCCTGAAATTCGAACCGCTCGAATATCGCCATTAGAAAAATAGCTATCGTCAAATCGCAAAAACTCATCCGAAGTTTCAAACGCTTCCGTTGGCAAACCAGCAGGTATTGTTGCTACCAGTGGAATTTGCCCGTCCGATTGATCATTCTCCGAAGTAAGAGCAAATGTACTTTGCTTTCTGACGTATCCCTTTCTAATGAGTGCTTTTATGTGTCCCGAAATTCCAGATGGGTTGTTGACCCCCAACCTCTCTGCAATTTCACGGACCGACGGAAATCCCTCTCCATCAGTTATCTGCCGCTTAATTATGGACAAAACTTCCTGCTGTCGTTCCGTTAATGAACTCATTTGGTCTCCTATTTCTAGGGGCAGAGTGTACCTGCGGATAACTAGTATCTGAAGTACACTAGTGTACGTTGGAGCCTAGTGTACGTTGGAGCCTAGTGTACGTTGGAGCCTAGTGTACGTTGGAGCCTAGTGTACAAGTACACTGGTGTACGAGGGACACTATATCTATGGGGTTGAAAAGGCTAGTCTTTTTTGAAGGGATACAGAAATTTCCAAATGAATCTGCAAAATCTGACTAAATTTCCCTTATTTACGATGAATTAACACAGACTCCAGACCTTTGGGTTGTGCACTTCGCCATAAATTCAAACGTCCAGAAATAGGCAAGGCCGACCAGCCTTTACCAGCCAATACGATCAAATCCCTAAAGTCTTTAAGAATTATGGTCGAAGGGAGCAGTGGCGCTAGAAAAAACTGGAGGCAGGGATGCTAATGACGATTGAAGACCTCGTGTCTTACCTAAAGATTTCCAAAGAAACAATTTACAAAATGGCTCAGCGTGGCTCCATACCTGCGACCAAAATTGGAAACCAATGGCGCTTTCAGAAAGACCAAATAGACAAATGGCTTTCAAAAAACAGCAACGAAGTTGGCTACCAGTTAAGTAACCAAAAGGACCCACAATGAATATTATCAGCTTAGATAACCTTCACCACCGAAGTAAAAAAAGAGTAAAGGATTTTGGAGAAGTATTCACACCCGAAAAATATGTCGAAAATATGCTAGACCTACTAGCAAAAAACAAGAGAGGGTTTTGGGCTGACGAAAACATCTCCTTTTTTGAACCCTGCTGTGGTCACGGAAACATAGTCGTATCAATTTACAAACGAAGGTTAGAAGCAATCTATAAAAAATCTTTGGGAAACCTCAATAAGGAGGCTCCTTATTATTCAGTTGCAAATTCCCTGAATACGCTTTGGGCAATAGACCTTGATTCGCACAATGTTGAAATTTGTCGCACAAGAGTGCTGGCAGCAACCTTGGCGTTTTTGCGGGACAAGGTTGGCGAAAGGTCTTTAGATATTCTCCTTTCAACGAAGAAGGACTTTTTCGCACACATTATTTCAGCTATTCAATGGCATATTGATGAAAACGAAACTTTATCTGCGTTAAGCAATGAGAAGAGCGCAAAACTTAATGCTCAAAAGACAAGGTGTGGCTCAAAATGGTTTTTACAGAATGGGCACCACGAACTTGATTTCAATCTCACCTGGGTGGACTTTTATGAACAGTGTGAAGATGATGGACTAGTTCCACTTGATTTCGAGAGAGCAGTTCGCCTCATCGATAATATTTCCTCTGGAAAAAACAAAGGATTCGAAGAACTCTCCTTTGCAAAAATAGTCGTCAATGAAATCCCGAATTCAATCAATATTGGATTGGGAAAAGATTTTGATATAGGGGCCTAAATGGGAGCTGTACTAAAACCTTTAGCTCATATCGTTGATGTATTAGGTAACGTAGTTGGGCGAGACCAACCGATTCTAAGAATTGAAAGAGCATTAAGCATTACGAGTCTTCTAGGAGAGGAGGTATTTAATGATGAAAATATTGCTTTCTTCGACCCCTTTTGCAAGGCGGGAGAACTATTGCTCGCCTGTGCGATTCAAAGTTGTTTCGCTAAAAGCAAAAAGCAACTCCTAGACACTGATCTAATTTGTGAGGAAATATACAAATCAAATCGGTACTTCGCGCTCGCTCCAGATGAAAGACATCATCGGCTAAGTCTTCGCACTTTTTTAGGTAACACACATTCACATAATAAGGAATTCAATCACATTATAAAAGATGGTCATTATCTTTCAGAAACTGATGGGCGATTGGATAAGGAAAAATTTGAAAAGGAGTTCACTCAAATGATCGAATACATTAAGTCAAATGGCAAAAAGAAACGGATAGTCTGTGCAGGAAACCCACCATACCAAGAATCTGATGGTGGCTTTGGCAAAAGCGCGAAGTCGATCTACGACTATTTTACTGAAAAATTAATCGAGTCAAATGATATTTCTGAATTTGTATTGGTAATCCCAGCAAGGTGGTTTGGGGGTGGAAAAGGCTTAGACAGTTTCCGAGAGATGATCCGCACTTCGGGAAAGGTTAAAACCCTTCGATATTTCAAAAAATCCAATGAAATTTTTCCGACAGTAGACATAAATGGCGGAGTTTGTTTTTTACATTTTGATAAGTCATTTAATGGAGAGACGGCATTTTCCGATGGGAAGTATGAAGAAAATCTTCACCTGACTACATTTGACATTATTACAGATGATCCCAGAGGCTACTCCCTAGTTCAAAAAATATTAGAAAAAATGGGACAGCAGGTTTGCTTCGATGTTGCATGGCCAGAAAACCATTTAAGTTGGCAACGGATCATTTCTCTAGAAATGACTCTGCAGACAAGAATGCAAAAAAGACTCTGTGGCATGTTTAAGTAGATACAAACAGACGAATTTTATTAAGCGCCGATATTCCAAAGAACGGTGACAAAGTCGATCTTTGGAAAGTATCCGTACCCGCCGTCGCAGGTGGATCTAAGGGAAATAGAAGATCAACGATCCCCTTAAATCAAATTTTTATTCTGCCGAAAGGAACCATTTCGACTGAAACCTATAGCGTAATAGATACTTTCAAAACAAAACAAGAGGCGGAGAGCCTTGTCACCTATCTCAAAACTGACTTCGCACGCTATTTTTTGGGATTAAGAAAGATTACTCAACACTTGCCACGAGATAGGTGGTCCTGGGTTCCTTATGTAGATATATCCAAAACATGGACGGATGCAGAACTTTTCAAGTACTTCGGTTTCACCAAAGAAGAACAAAAACACATTAGGGAAAAAGTCGAAGAATGGTCATGCTAGAATCATTGGAACTTTATGCATATTCTACAGAAAAGTATCTGACTGAAGGTTTAATTAAGGTCGGACACTGTATTGTTGGACGCCACGAACAACGAATCCATGAACAATTCGGAACTAGCAATCCTGAACAGCCCGTTTATATTCTTCTCGGCTCCTTACCTGAAGGGATCAGAGATCACCATATACATGCGCAACTTATTAAAAACGGATGCCGAAGAATCGAAGACGGGCCAGGACGAGAGTGGTTTGTTACAACTGACAAAAACGATCCATTCAAAGATGTAAAGCGCGCCTACAATGAAATAGTTAATGGAACATCACGGACTGAAAAATTCACACTTAGAAAAGAACAGGCTGGTGCTGTGGACAAGGCCAGAAAATGGTTTCTTAGGGAATACTCAGACGATGTGATTCGCGCTGCTACACATCCCGATAGATTTTTAATTAACGCAAAGATGCGTTTCGGTAAATGTTTCACCAGTATTCATCTCGCAAAGGCTCTAAACTCAAGAAACACTTTAATCGTCACCTACAAGCCAGACGTCATTGGTGAATGGATCGATACAGTCAACGAACAGGTTGATTTCAACGATTGGACCGGCATTCGAGCAAAATCAAAACCGGACAGACCAATTGACCCATCCCTATCATCAACAGGAGATTTCCCAAGAACAAGTGGTCCGATTGTACTATGTGTATCGCTGCAGGATCTTTACATTGATGAAGACGGGAATACAAAAGAAAGACTGCAAAAAATCCCAGAAATCGAATGGGATCTAGTTATATTCGATGAAGTTCATTATGGCTCTAGAACGGAAAGAGCACGCGAAATTTTGAACCGACTTAAGTTTAAGTGGCGACTAGATTTATCTGGAACTCCATTCAGATTGATTGAGCAGGATGATTTTTGTTCTCAACAAGTTTTCACATACAGCTACTTAGACGAACAAAAAAACAAAAATGATGAGATTGAGAACGACCCTGAAAACGTAAAAGAATACATTTATCGGCAGCTTCCCGATCTAAATATCTCAGCCATTGAAATAACAGATGAAGATATCGCAGAACAGAGAGAAACATTTAAAACCGACGATATCGATTTCTCATTGAATCGCCTATTTGAAACTCGTGACGGGAAGTTTATATATGAAGATGCAGTCGATCACTTTATTGAAGGGCTTACTCGATCGGATCACGACGCACGTTCAATCAGCATATTTGGCAAACTGGGTATCCGCTTAGGTTGTCCAACAAAGCGACATACAGTTTGGTGGTTAAATCGCGTCGACTCAATATCTGCATTAATTGAAAAGCTGGAAAGACATCATTATTTTTCAAATTTTACAATTATTAATGCCTCAGGTAGCGACCGAGGAAAGGATGATGATGATAGAATTATCGCACGAGAAAAGTCCTCGGTCCAAAAAGCAATTGGCGAAGTCAATGAAAAAGGATCAAAGCAAGGAACTATAACACTTACCTGTGGGCGATTTTTGACAGGCGTTACTATTCGAGAATGGGACAGCATCCTAATTCTAAACGATGTTCAGTCTGCCGAATCATATTATCAGGCAATCTTTCGAGTCCAATCGGCCTGGGTTAATCACAAGACGAAAGAAATCCATAAGCACAAAGCATGGGTTTTTGACTTCGCCATAACTAGGTGTCTCCAGGTAACTTATGATTGCGCAAGCAATATTGCAGATCAGATTGACCAACAAGAGAGTTTTGAACAGAGGGTTGATCCAAACAAGGACAATCTTGAAATTGTTACGGAAGGTCTTTGTGACACCCTGGACATCAAAAGATTTTATGAAGGAAGTCTAGTAAGTACTCCAACCACTTCCAAAGATATATTTGAAGTACTTAATCATGAAGGCTCACGAATCGCTCTCGCAAGAAGAATTACGTCAAATGTTTTAGTTAATTTTGGAAAACTGAAACTTTTAGAGGAGCACCCGCATCTTTTGTCAATTTTAGAAAAGGTCAAAGGTTACCGAACGCAAGAAGTTGGAAGCATTTCAGCGGAAGAGTTAGTTCAAATAGGTAGAGACGCAAGCGACCTTGAAGAGGTGAAATCTGACCCAAATCTAACGGACGAACAGAAAGAGCAGATAATTGACGACTTTTCGGAAAAGGACAAAGACAAAGAACGGCAAAGTCGAAAGAAGTGGTATGCAACACAGATAAAACGTCTAGCCATTTGCATGGCGGATTTCATCTATATGACCTACGAAAGAGAATACAATATAGATGATGTTATACAAACGAAGTCGCCACAGTTTTTTGAAATAATGACAGGTATTTCGAAGGATGATTTTGTCGAATTGTGCGATAAAGGTTTTTTGAACAGGTTTGCACTCAACCGCATAGTTAGAGAATTTAGAGATCAAGAAAATACTTCTCTAAATCCAGAAGAATATATTTTCAGTCATGTTAAGGATGTGGCCTAGAGATGAGCGGCAAGATCATTCGCCTTTCAAAATCACAATATTGCAAAGGCAAGAATTGTCTTAAGAGCATTTGGCTTTATAACTTTGAAAAGAAATTCGCGGACTCTCCGTCCGAATTCCAAGCAATTCTATTCCGACAAGGGAACGAAGTCGGAGATTTAGCTCGACAATATTTCGGCAATGGCGAGTTTATTGATGAAGACTACAAAAAGCCAGACGAAGCCATCGAGCACACATAGAAAGCCATCGCTGACGTCAATATAAAGTACATTTACGAAGCGGCTTTACAGTTTGAAGATTGCTTGGTCAGAGTTGATGTTCTCCAGAGAAACAAGGATGACTCTTTCGATTTGATTGAAGTGAAATCGACAAACTCAGCAAAAAAACACCACCTAGACGACGTTGCTATTCAAAAATTTGTTGCTGAAAAGTCTGGATTGAAAATCAGGAACGCATATCTAATGCACTTGAATAGGAACTATGTCAGAAATGGGGAGCTTTCACTAAATCAGCTTTTTGAGATTGATAATGTTTCAAAAGAGATCGAGGAGCCTCTTAAAGAAGTTTCAAACTACTTAGAACAGATTCGTGCAACATTGAAATTGAAAAAGCGCCCAAGGTTTCTATTGGCTCCCAATGCGGTAATCCGTATGACTGTGAATTCAAAGGTCATTGTTGGGAAAGTGTAGATCATCTCTCAATACACAAATTGCCACGAATCACAGATAAGAAACGGTCATTGTTGATAAAGCAAAATGTTTTGACTATGGACAAAGTTCCAGAGGATTTGATTTATCGGTCCCCAGTTAGCCCATGTCCTCGCCGCAAAAAAGAACGAGGCAATCGTTGAAAATAAAAGCATAGAGCGACATCTTGACACTCTAAATTACCCTCTTTACTTTCTGGATTTCGAAGCGGTTTCTTATGCAATACTCACAATTTAATAACACAAGTCCTTATACTCAGGATCCCATTTCAATATTCTTGCACATCAAAAGTTCTCCTTAGACTCGGAAGGTGATTCACAAGGAATTTCTGCATACGACTGACACGGATCCAAGAAGGGCATTGGCAGAACAACTATGTTCCGAAATTGAGAACAAAGGTGGATCCGTTATTGTCTACCACGCACAGTTTGAGAGAATGATTTTAAAGGATCTAGGTAATTTATTTGTCGATCTTGAGGAGCGCCTCAGCGATATGGTGTTTTACTGCGGGACTTAGGAGGAGCCCTTTGCTAAAAGACACTATTGCCACCCTCTTTTCGGTGGCTCTTCTTCAATAAAGGTTGTGCTACCAGTGCTTTGCCCATCCCTATCTTACAGTGATCTGGAAATTCAAAAAGGTGATGTGGCCGCGAAAATGCATATGGATATGGTTTCAGGCAAAGAAAATTTAGAGAGGGTGGTGAGAGCTTTAAAAGAATATTGCAAACGAGACACAGTGGCTATGGTAGAAATTTCCATGAACTTTGTCGTGAAATCAATTATAGGGCCGTAGCTTAGACTCTTCTTTTTTTCAATTCATTTAGTAGGTCTGCCAAATGGATGGCATTGTCTTTTGCAAACTGAGATGTTCTTCGAGATAGCTCGGATATTGTTCATCATCGATATTCACATGACATGCTCCACGTCCCCATACGCTGATCCAAGCACGACCTACAGGATTTCCACCAAATGGCATTTTACCTTTCATTTCAAAATCTCGGTTTATTGATATGATCATTGCGCTCTGGGCATCTGCGGAATATGGGAATAAAATGTTTTCCTTTTCATTGAAAAGTGAAGCCAGCTCGTTCCAATCATCTTCTCTTGGTCGATAAGTTCCGTATTCGTCCATTCTAGTTTTCCTCCAAGAAGATATGACAATACCCACAATAACGATTTGCAACGTCTTTTGGGTGATAACTTTTCATGCCACACAGAGCATGAACTATGGAGCCGTCATCGCTCAATTCGTATTGTCTTGGTCTGGATTTCACAAAAAGCCTTTTCAACTTCTTGAGAAGTGAGAGTCCACTTATCCTCATTTAACCTGCCAATCACTTTAAATTTGAAATCTTGATAGTATCTCAGGTTTTTTTCCGATTACTCCATGGTCTGCTAAAATGGCTAAGGCAAGTTGTGCAGGACCAGAACCACCAGTCCATTCAAATCCAGTTGGGCTATGGTTGTATAACCAGCCGTATTGAGATCAGACATTGCGCTTGCGCCGGGCCGGCAGAGTGGGTACAACTTTTACCTCAGCTCCAGCCTTTTTCTTATGCCTAAGTTTTCAATTCGATTCCATATTACCTAAAGTCACATTTTTTTGTTTATAGCAACTATCCCCATATTTTCAAGTCAGCCCAGAATATTCAAACAAAGAAGACTCGTAGGCGGCGTTCGACTTTCAAAGGAAAGCTACTTGACGCTACGGTCGAGTGATATCTGTCTGATGCTTTCACATCAGCTCTGGATAATGACCTGGACATAAGCCTGTGCACGCGAGTGCAATCCTTAGACGGCACTCCCTGGCAAATCTTAAATATGTACTCACAAGGCGGAAGCCCACATTGTTGTTGCGGTTACCAGGCCTGTCGTTGTTACGGTTACCAGAGCGCAGGTTGGACGCATTGTTGTTCCAGCTACTGCCACGGATCACGCGGTTAGAGCCAATCTTGAACTGGTCATTACGCCAATCTTAATGATTCTTCAAAATTTTCCTCCTTATACCGAGGGAGTTTACATGGGCCACATGTCCTACAATACTGTTTATGGACAGCAGTAGCTTTTCTCCGACAGTTTGCCGTTTCGATACAGTTTTTCTTGTTCCGAATTTTTCGTCTAGCCCGAACTAAATTCTCTTTTAGCCGAATTGTATTTAAAGATTCTAAAGCCGTTAAATGGAATTCCCTCAGTGACGGGGGCTATGATTAAGTTGCTCTGCTTTTAAGTTCTAACTTTAGAAAGTTGCTCACGAAATGTTCTATTTGGGAAAGCAGCTCATGGAGATCGTCTTTGTTGTTTGAAAAAGAGATGGAAGTCATCCATGTACCTCACATACCCTTTAACTCTGAGTTGATCTTTAATGTAGTGGTCCAATTTTCCGAGATAATAGTTAGCGAAGTAAGTTGGTCAGGTTGCCAATCGGAAGCCCCCTTCCTGACGGATTGCTCTGAACTTCGTGATCGATAATGATATTCAAAAGACGGTAGTGATTTATCCTTAAAAACCCCATCGAGCATTGATTTGAGAATCGAATGGTCGATGCTTTCAAAAAATTTTTTTATGTCACATTTTAAGTAGTAGCTTCTATGCTTTCTTTTGAAAAACGCCTGACATCTTTTGACAGCAAGATGAGCCCCTTTATTGTACTACAGGCATAGCTATCAAAGACAGCCTTTTTCCAAAATTGGTTCTATTAAATTGCAAATACTATGGTGGTCAACTCGGTCTCTAAAATGGGAACTGCATATTTTTCTTACCTTTGGTTCTCTCAACTCAAATTGAGTATAGGGACGCGGATAATATGTTTCTGATTTAAGTTCGCTTTGAAGAACAATTAATTCGTTCTCTAAATGGAAATTAAAGCTGTAACGGCCCTTTTCCCGCGCTTCCCTGGATGCTTTCTTAGCGGCTAATAAAAGATTTTCAAATGCCACTATGCTCAATAAGATTTGCGTGTCTTTTCATGGTCCCCCTGTTGTTTTAACCAGCTCCCCAACATTTTTTCCGACTTCATTTATTCGAAAAGAAGCATGTTCATAAGATCTTTTTTGAATGAACTTCATCTCAAAGCAAATTCTTATGAGAACGCGATCTTTTCTAGATTTCTATTTACTCTTCTTAGTGTCTGAGTCTTGTTAGAGCTATATCGAGCATCTACGAGATCTTCGACATTTTGTAAAGCAATGGATATAAGTCTGTCCGCGAAAGTAAATCGAGCTTTCTTTGGAAAATTATCGGTTGTAACCATCAGCCATTTTACGAAATCAATCCACTTAACAAAAATCGGCAAGTCTTCGCCGCTAAAAGACTGAAAATCCTTTGATTTTACTTCCATTTTTTTCTGCCGAAGAGCTTACATTTGAGTTCTCACCAAATCGATCTTTTGATATTTTTAAGATGTCTTCACCATACTTATCAGCTTTTCCTTGCCCGATACCTTCAATTTGCATTAGCTCCGAAAAGAGATTGAGGTCTTTTCTTTTACAATGTCGGCTAAATTTTGATTCTGTAAACAGAATGTATGGAGGCATACCATCTTTTTGCTTCGTTTTGAACGCCAATTTCCTCAGCAGATTAAACAACCCCATGTCGGCTTCGCTTAAAGACTCCCTCCATGCTTCTTTTTTCTTATTGTTGTACTGACTTGTTGCTCGGATTTCTGCTCGATAGGGGAAATACTTCAGCACAAAGGTGAGATAAGGAACATCATTTTTAACAAAACAAGTAATCACGGGCCGAGATTAGTTCTTTATCCTTTAAAAAATCACGGATGATTTCGTCATTGAATCCCCCCATACGCAGAATCGAATGTTATTGAAATCATTTTGATTAATATCTTTACCCTTTAACAAATTTCCATGAGCTTGTGTGAGAATCCCTGAAGCACGAGCGAAGTTTATCATTTTGTCTTTTCGGTTTAAACTAATATTTTATGATATGACGAACACAAAGAGATGCCACACTAACATGACAGTCATGGGCTCATTTCGGCTAAAAAATCTGTTTTAAAAATGAATGTCCAACAAAGGGGAATGTCCTAAATGGGATTGGTGCAAAGCATCAAACGTCCAAAAAAATTTCCATTTGGCTATTAAATAGTCTGAGGGCTACGGCCCGCTTCGCGGGCCTACGCTTTTCCTCAAGTTCATTAGTTTCAGCCTTTTTCCAAGGGAAAAAGGGTAAAAGAGTTAAGGATTACTGGCAGTCCTCATATGCGGAAGCCCACAAAGTTGAAGCGGTAACCAGGCTCGCCGACGTAACGGAAACCAGAGCGCAGGCCGGACGCATTGTTGCCCCAGCTACCGCCACGGATCACGCGGTAAGAGCCACCTTTTGGTCCCACGGGGTTATCTCCCCCTTTGAGGTCACTGGCGTACCAGTCCCAACCCCATTCCCATACGTTTCCGTGGAGATCGTAAAAGTCTTTACCATCTACAATGAGTGGTTTTTTCAGTTGTGCCACTGGGTGGGTTTTGCTATCGGCATTGTCGCCATACCAAGCATGGTCTTTCAGCTCGGCTTCGTTATCTCCGAAATGATATTTTCCATTCGCCGTTCCTGCAGCCCTTAACATATACTCTTGTTCTGCCTCTGTTGGCAGCCGATACCCTTCCGTTTGATAGTAAATATCTTTGCTATTTGGATCATGAACGCCACCATTGGCATTGATTTTTATTTCACCACTCTCAGCTTGTAGGGTGCCCGCTTCGGCACTTGTGCCCTGTTTCCATGTTATCCCACTTAAATCATAAGCGGGCTTGAGTCCGTTCTTTTCTGAAAGTCGATTCGCAAAAACAACCACGGACCACCAAGTCACGTTCTCCACCGGATTATCCGGCTGCATTTTAATTGATTTGCCATTTAGACTGACCACAATAGAGTGTTCACCCTCTTGGAATTTTGAGGGGTTTTCTCCCATCACTTCAACCCATTGTTTCTGAGTGACTTGTGTGGACATGACTTCAATAGGATGAGTGAGATTCACAGTCTTTTTATTTTGCCCATCTCCCATTTGAAAGCGACCTTCTCTAACAGGATTGAGCTCTACTTTCTGATGGACATCTTGTGTCTCTTCGCGTGTTTCTTCCCGTTTAACACGAACACGCTCTTTTTCCTTCAGACTTCGTTTCGACCATTCAAGTAGCTCTTTTTGATCAAGCTGAGTCCTATTGATATATTCTTGAATCTCTTCTCGATGAATAAGAGCGCTACTCGATATCCATGTTTCTTCCTCATGGATAGGATTGGAAATCTCACCTCTTTCTAGTCCCTCAATTAAGCGCAAGAGTTCCGTATCGCCAATAATTTGCCGTTCTAATAATGTACCTAAATAAGCAATCAGCCCTTCAGTCCCATCTTTTTGAGAAACTTCTGTAGGAGCTTCTTTCCCGCGAGAAAATGAACTTAGGAGATCTGCACAACGATTACTCGCAAAAGCTGCATTGACACCAAAGAGGCTAAATAAAAGCGTAAAGCTAAGTGCCGTTTTGAATAGCTTGTTTTTTACCATACGCCCTCCTCAAGGCCCGCAGCATATCGAATCAGGTGTCTGAGTTGTTCTTGTTCATGATCGCTTAAAGAATCCATCTTCACACCTGTCAGTATTTCAAAATGGGTAACAAGATCATCGACCACTCTTTCCAAAAGTCTTTTATCTTGAAATACTGGATGGCGAGCCAATTGCCGCACTTTGATCAGCCACTTTTCCAATGGACGATCCGCCTGTTTCACATCTCGCCATTTGAGTTTTTCGAGTTCTTCTAAATGTTCTCTAGCTGAGACATATTGATTTCCGTAATAAACTTGATCAGAAAATTGCGTGGCAAGCCTTAAGGATTCATCCATAAGGTTATAAATTTCTTGAGGGAGATCTCTTGCTGACTGATCAGTATAAAAATCATTTCTTCCCTGTAAATTAAGATGATCAGCCTCGTTCAAAATGTCCTTAATATGTTCAGAGGTAAACTCTCGGTAAAAACCTCTCTCAGCTCCCATGCTTTGAGAATCCATCGCAAAGCGCATCAACTCTTCATTAGTTTGATTGATGGCAATAAACATAGTTTGAAGTGGAGTTTGTCTATCAATCGCTTTTCTTGCCTGAAGAAGTTCTGCCGTGTCGACTTGAGCTTGCCCATCCGTCATCAA
>JAWKNX010000024.1:0-46647 GCA_041391465.1 Bdellovibrionales bacterium | reverse complement strand
GTTTGTAGGAGCTGTCAAATTCTTTCCCGTCAATTAAAGTCCCTCGGTAATGAACGCGAACTGTATCGCTGTCGCTCGGTGACTTCCCCGTGCCTTCAGTAATGACTTTATATTGCAATCCAGATTCAGTGACCTTCACGCCTTCATTTGCCTTATTTTTTTCAAGATAATCTTTACCTTTTTTAACGTTTTCTTCGGCTTGTTTTCTGCGATTTTCCATGCGCTGTTTCTGCATTTCCATCATGGCTTGTTGCATCTCTTCAGGCTTCATTCGCGGCTCTTTTTCGTCGAGCGCTTCCTTAATACTTTGTCGAAGCATATCTAAATCCACATCGATTTCTTGCATTTTAATACCGCGGCCTATTTGTTGCCCGATTGCATAACTGACTTTTTCTTTATCAGTCTTCGGGTCTTTTTCTTTATTACAAGCAGTGAGTGATAGTCCAAGAGTTGTGAGTCCGATGATGAGTATCAACTTTTTTTTCATGTTGGCTCCTTATGCCTTTCGATAACATTGAAATTACAAGTGGTAACTGTACCATTTGGAGACATTGGGCCACACTGTTTTATCCCAAGTGACGCATCACATGGTCTCTAATGCTTTATTTTGGGGCAATAATTTGCATAATTTCAAGGCATCGCTCCCATCGGGTTTGTTAAGAACTCATTGAGAAAAGCACTTTGAACGTTAAGACTTCCTGCTAAAACGTTAAGACTGTGTTGAGCGCGTTCCAAAGATAGGCAAAAAGTTCAAGATTCATCCATGAATCTCCATGAATCGAAAAGCCGCGATATTCTGATATCACGAAGACGGCGGGAAAAAAGTCTGTCCCCCCAGACTCCCCGTCGAAATCGGCCAAAAAGGAGCGTAACATGATTTCCGAAGGACTTAGACAGTTTAACGAATTACAGGTTTTCACATATGATGTTGGTGAAATTCTCAGTGACCATGAAGACTTTGTGGAACATCATGCCAAGCTCACGAGGACTCTTGCGAAAGCAGATCCTTCACCTTTTATTCAAGCCGTTACGGCATTTCAATTTGCAAGGCTGTTCGCTAAGGACGCGGAACTTCATTCTCGACTTAATGATTTGCAAGAACAGCTCCTCTCGATCAGTCGGTTTTATAGAACTCGCCTCGGGGACATGGGTCGACGGGCGGAAGAATTAAAGTAAGTAGGTTATGGGAAGCAGGTAACTCTCTCGAGTTGATGTGGTGTCAGTAAGCGGCTTAGGGTTTTCTCTAAGCCGCTTTTTTTATACCTGTTTGAAGCATGCGTCAGAACTAATTTCTCACATTCAAATCTATGCAAGTTTTCCACAACCTGGAAGAAATGAATATGGCCCCATTCAATGGCATGATCAACGGGCTTAGCTTCGTCAAAATACGTGCAATCGATAAATAATGCTTTGCTTTTTAATACCTCTTTGTCACACACATCGAGAAAGAAAATATCCGTATCACCCGTGTAGGCAAATATCGGACTACTGTAGTGTTCATCCACCTCAACGCCTTTGGCACGCATGCCGGCCAACTCCTCGCCTGAAAAACTCAATAACTCACTTTTCAATCGCTTATTTTTTTGGAAAACACAATACCCCTGAGTTGGCACTCTGTGGGTCACTTGAAAGGGTTTGACGAAATATTTTTTATCCAAATCAACCACATCTCCAGGTATAACCGGGACAAACTCATAACTGTAAGAAAACCCCTCGAGCTTCTCCCAGGTCATTAATATAGTCCGCAAATCATCGACGAGATTTGGGTGAACATATATTTTTAAATTATCCAGCCCCATAAGACCCCGTTGCGACACAATATAGGCCAGACCGCCGGCATGATCGATGTGGGCATGGGTCAGAAACAAATGATTCATGGGGTAGGCAAAAAGGAAGTCCCTGGCTGTATCTATGCACATTTTTAAATGTGGCAGCGTCAAAACACGTACCCGTACCGGCTGCAGAAACCCTGCGACCCACAAGTCGTCCATTTTAAAATCGCTGGTCTGCGTGTCCACGGTACAGGAAATTCTTAACATAGTTAGGGAATTTTTATGGGCTGCTGTCTTGCTTGCCCGCTGGTCTCGGTATAAGTTCATGGATGGCACTTTCAACAAAGCCCTACAAAGGCACCCGCGACTTTTACCCTGAAGACATGTATGTCCAAAAGTGGATGTTCGAAAATATCGCAAAGACAGTTGAAGGTTTTGGCTATCAGCCCTATGACGGCCCAATGCTAGAGCCATTTGAACTCTATGCCGCCAAGTCAGGTCAAGAAATTGTTGAAAAGCAGCTTTATTGGTTCACCGATAGAGGTGAGAGAAAAGTCGCCATTCGCCCTGAGATGACACCAACTATGGCGAGGATGGTCGCCGGAAAAGTAATGGAGCTGCCGAAGCCAGTTCGTTGGTATAGCATTCCCAACCTATGGCGCTACGAAAGACCCCAACGGGGCCGATTGCGAGAACATTGGCAACTGAATGTTGATGTCTTGGGCGGGGATAATTTATTTGCTGATGCGGAAATTTTAAAACTGGCTCACGCCGTCATTGCCGGATTCGGCGGTGAAGATAAAATTCGAATTGCCATAAACAACCGTAAACTGATCAATCATGTCTTTAAAAATTTGCTGAAATTAGATGCCGACGCTGCTCT
Organism: Bdellovibrionales bacterium; assembly: GCA_041391465.1. Lineage (GTDB taxonomy): Bacteria > Bdellovibrionota > Bdellovibrionia > Bdellovibrionales > UBA1609 > UBA1609. The sequence continues at coordinate 43,992 of JAWKNX010000024.1, read as the reverse complement.
TAAAGCCTCTAAAGCTGTGGATGCTCGAGATAAAATCGGCGAGGAGGCCTACCTAAAACTGCTCGCTGAAGCGGGACTCAATTCGGACCAAACCTCTACCATGGAGAATTTTTTCAAAAGTGATCTAGAAACGGTATGCTCTGATTTCGATTGTGAAGGTGCCCGCGAACTCAATGAGTTGTTTTCTGTTCTCAAGGACGACGCCATTTCTTCTGTATTAAAACTTGAACCTCAAATCATGCGCGGCTTAGACTACTATACTGGTACTGTTTTCGAGGTCTATGATGTTTCGCCGGAAAACAACAGAGCCATGTTTGGAGGCGGTCGATATGATAACCTCATCGGGCTTTTTGGTAACCAACAACTCAGTGGCGTAGGGTTTGGAATGGGCGATGTGACTTTACGAAACTTCTTGGAGTCTCACAATTTACTGCCTGAATTGAAGTCCCATCTGGATGTGTTTTTTGTAACGGCAAATAGAGACGCCGTGATCCAATCGGAGAAACTAGCTTCTGATTTGCGGAAATTAGGAATCAAATGTGCGTCATCCCTCAGCACAGCCAAATTTAATCAGCAGCTCAAACAAGCCAATAAACTCAACGCCAAAATTGCAGTGATAATTGGAGAAAGTGAGTTAGAAAACCAGCAGCTCACTTTAAAAGATTTAGTGAAGGGAGAACAAACAAGTATTGCCACCAATCAGTTGACTTCACATCTAAAATCTATGCTCCCTGGCTCATTCAACTAAAGCAAAATTTATCTCCTTACTTTTTTCTAGCAATGGCATTCAACCACAACTCCGAAGGAGGAACGAGTTTTCTTGAATTGAGATCAAACATTCCAAATTTAAAATTCGCAATGCATGCTAACTTTCCATTTTCTTTGAAGAGCTCTTGATGAATATTTCCGACCATTCCTTTGTATTCCGTAACCTGCGTTTCAATGCGCACTTGCTCTCTATTCAGAACTTCACGGGCAAATTTACAATCTAAATCCAAAATAACTGGGCTAACTTTTAACTCTAAGACCTTCGAAAGGCCATAACCACCCTCCTCCACTAAGTCCCAGCGTGCTTCTTCAAAAAGCTGAATATAAGAGGCGTTGTTTACATGACCCAATGTATCGAGATAGGACTCTCGTATCTGATAGGATTTTTCATATTTCAAAAATTCATAGTGTTCACGATAATCCATACAGTCTCCAAAGCTTGTAAATTAACAATTCGAATGCACTGCATCCGAAACTCTTTCCTGCTCTTCTTGCATAGTCATATTACAGTTGGCAAGAGCGCCTGTGTCTCGTATCCTTTTTACATGAGTGACAATTATATAGAACTAAAAACTACAGATAATCTTACCGTTTGGATTAAAAAAGACCACATCAGTGCTGTCGAAAATGTTCCTGGCACCACTCGGTCCGAGGCCTATGTGCGTGTTTACGTCAATGGTTACAAGTTTAACATTAAAGAAAAACAGGCTGAGGACATTCTCGACCTATTGTAGATGCGAAAAACAATCTCCATTAAAAAAGCTGTCGGCATGTTAACGGACGTGGCGCCACTCGATAGTCCCCCTCGACAAATTGAGACACAGAAACATTTCCGTACTTACGAGCCAGTGAGCTCATCTCATAAATATCAGCAGCACCTATGTTCTCTCGAGAATATGGCTGATATACCAATTGGCTCGGAGTAAGAATTACTTTACCTCTCTCTCCGACATTCCGAGTGGGCAAATCAAGAGGGTAGTTTCCCTTCCAAGACAGAGCCAACCATCTTCCTCTTAATGTTGAATAAGCGTATTTTACTAAAGTCTTCGCCTCTATGTTTCGCATTTGCGAAAATTCACTCAGCGGTAACTTCAAATGCTATTTGGCTTTTCCATTTTCCCAAGTGTGAATATTAAAAAAATATTCCGAACCTTCTTTTATAATAAAAATTTTGAGCATTTTGGCGACATATTGATCTCCCCAAAAAGGTTCTAAACTCTCACTTTTTAGGTAATCCTGGTACTCTCTCGTTTTATTTAGTCTAAAATAAACGCCTTGAAGTTGCCGTAAACGAGCCGCTTTCCACTCCAGTGGTTCCGTAACGGCGATCCGATACAAAAGTTCGGCCTTCTCTTTATCAGAGGCAAAACTTGAATTATGCATCATCGACAGGAGGAAAAAGGCTAAAATGCTTATTAAAAACAGTTGCAAAAAAACTCCAAATTATTCTCAAGGAGTATAGATCAGAGTGTGCTTTTAAATTGATTTTTTTTAGGGTCTATAAATTTTTTTTAAAGAGTGTAAACAAGATGTACACACAGCACCTAGACCAATGTCCATGCCCCACTCATTATAATCCAGATGACCCTGAAAGCTTTGTGCCCCCCTCTCTAACACGCTAGAATAATTTAATTTTTAATCGAACACTTCAATGGATTGAATTGTTTCTTCTAAGGAGGGATGCATGCGAAGACGAATTTCAAATCTCTGTCTTTGGACCATGGCTCTTGCACTCACATTGACACCCGTTCATGGCATTCCCTGCAGTGCCTTTTATGGAGAAAATGGCAGCGAAAGTGTGATGGGTAAAAGCTATGATTGGCACTTTAGCCACGGTTACATGATTGTAAATAAAAGAGGCGTTGAGAAGAAAAGCTTTACTATTTACCCAAAGGACAAGCAACTGCGATGGCAATCCCAATACGGAAGTGTTACGTTCAATCAATACGGGCATGAGTTTCCACTGGGCGGACTGAATGAATCGGGCCTCGCCATCGAAGTCCTTTGGCTGAGCTCAAGCCAATATCCTGATGGAGGCGCACTCCCTTCCGTCAATGAGCTCCAATGGATTCAATATCATCTCGACACAGCTGGAAATGTTCGTGAGATGATTGAAAACGCCCAAAGAATTCGCATTTCGCCGGTTATTGCTGAAGTTCACTACTTGGCCTGCGATGCCTATGGAATTGCGCAGTTTTTGAATATTAATAAAGAGCTCGTCATCCATTCAACAACACCCCTGTCTCAACCCATGGATGCTCGCTCGATAACCAACAACACTTTTACGACCAATCTATGAGCTAGCAACGCCAATTTATCGGCTTCAGCGGAACCCGCCCCATTAACGAAGGCCGAGGATCGCTTGATCGTTTTGTTCGTGCCAGCTTCACCAGGCCAACAATTTCAGCAATCAAAGAAGCATCGATCGTTATTGCACTTTTTTGATATCTTGGATTCGGTCGCAACCGGAACTTTATTCAAAATGGAATATTGTCTACGAGCTGGATCAAAAACAAATTCACTTCATTACCACGATATGCAAAAAACAGTGGTCGCGTCTCGGTCAATATGGACGATTTTAATTTTGATTGCCGGCAACCCGTACTCGCCCAACGACTCCAATCCCATGACGGCTGGCAACGGGAATCTAGTTTTTCAATGATGTCGGAGACAAGAACGAAGTGCTGGTCGAGAAGTCCCTGAAGGGCAGAATTGCCCAATGCACTCCTTGAAAAAGTTGTACGATATCCAAGTACCACTCGCTGCAAAAAATAATGAAATCTATCGAATGACCTTAAAGGCAGCCCCGGGGCTGCCTTTTTTAATTCGACTTTGCTCTTGGACCAACACATATGGTTGAACAATGACGATTTAAATCTCCGCTCTGGCTGACTCTAACATCTGAACTTGCAGCAGGCAGTCCGGTTTTATAAATCATCGCTGCATCTAACCACTGCTGTACCATATCAACGTTGGCGCCACCTGGACAGCCACGTCCACTAAATCAATATCCGGGTGAACTACGACCAAAGCGGCTCTTTCATAGTGTTCCCGCAACAGGTCCCAACTCGCTGTATCAATCTGTGACTCTACTTTCAACCGTAGATCTTCTGCCATCTCACACCTCGAACCAAGAGTTAAACACGATCATGCTCACACTGCAACGGATTACCCCCAGAGCCAATAGAACATATTGCCCCCTACTTCACTGGCAAGTAAGCCCGGTGGGGCCTTAAAGTCGGCCTCCTGGCTTCGCAGTATCCGCTGCTCGAAGAAGCCTGTTTCGAAGTGTCTTAAAAGAGAAAAACTCCAGGAACACAGCCAATTGTTACTGAAATTAAACAGTGATTTTAAGCATTAAGATTCAGCTAATATACTAATGGTACCCCACGGAGACGTCGATGAGAATCTAACGCCTAAAGGAGTATGTATGTCGGTGGCAGAAATTCTAATTCTTGAGGACGATGAAGACATTCGTGAAATGTACGTCGAAGCCTTTGAAGATCTTGGATGCATCGTTCACACAGCAAAGCAGTATTGAACAGGCAATGGCTAAATTTGAAGCCAACAAAAGCATTGTGCTCAGGTTCGTGGACTATTACACCCCTGGGTTCATGACCGGTTTTGGTGATGGAATGGTCGACTGGCTAAATCCTTTAAAATGAGAGACTATTTTGGGTTTTACTTTGTTACTGGAAGTGCCGACCCTGACGAAAAGCCTACAAGTGGCGCCAAGGGTGTACTTAGAAAGCCAATTCCTCTCGAAATTTTAGAGCAAATTATTAGAAATGAAGTCATTAGTAAAAAATCTAATTAAATCATTACGTGACTAAAAAATATCATTTCAATTTCAAATTGTGTATCTGTTAAAAACGGATGGGATGTTAAATAGACCGTGTGATATCCGCCAGGTAACGGCAGCTCCTGTATGGGTAGTGAATCAGTAGAATTTCGTGCTCGCTGCACGACCTGCCAAAATTCTTGAGACTCTTCAGCAAGTTCTAATTTAAATCTGTTTAAGTCTGTCCGCCGTTCTGTTTTTTCGTTGTAAGCGCGGAGCAGGAAGAGGCTTTTCAAGCTGCATCAATTGCTTGCTGCTCTTCGAAGTTCAATTCTCCTAACACAGTTAAATCCCCATTTTGCCGAATCATTGCAACGAGGCGCCTCTAATGTAAGCTCTGATAGTTCTCTACCAAATGTGTAAGGTTTTCAACGACCTCGAAGTGTAACTCCGTAGCCTGCGCCGGCAACTCATCGAGGTCCAACTCCGCAATATTTAAAGATTCGCTACCTAGGTTGTCTCCGGTAGAAAATTTCCCCAGCGGCAAATATTTGAAAAACATTTTTTCACCCGATGAATTTAAAGTAGAAACTTTTATGTATAATTCCATCTTTGGGCTTAAACCGTAAACATCCATCATTTGAGGAAGGTTGATAGCTCTCAATTGAATTTGTAGGGACGGCTCTGTCCACCCAACAGAACCATAAAATAAAAAAATGAAGCAATAAATCAACGACCCTCTCATGCGCCGACAATATCGAGTTTCAGTTTAATTCTTCAATGGCAATTCGGGTCTTTGTTGAATTTACAATGTTCAATAGACTGTGGTTATCTCTCAGCTGAATTATTACTGGGTCACTCCCCTCTCAATACAACACATAAATGAGTCGGGGCTCTAATTTTGATAAATAGGCTTTAGCACCTCAATATTCCCATCATGGGGTATTGGAGACTCTATTCCTAAAATATGCGTGACCAAGGGGTAAATATGAACATTTTCGAAAGACTCAATCGTCCCCCTTTTTTTAATGTTAGGCCCATAGGCATAAAAAACTCCATGCATGGGCGTATGATTTGGGTCCCAACCATGAGTGGCCTGGTTGCGAAAGGGCTTGCCCTGCTTGGAGCTTCGGACCCGCACATAATACCCAGGGTCCCCGACGACGACGATATCCCCTACCCTCTCGGAATCAGAATAATGATACCTTTCCGGAAGCTGTGATCGCAAATATACCTTAAATCCATTTTCGTTCGCTTTGAGTGCATTAAATATTTTATTTCTCGTTTTTGTATCTGGTTCGTAAATTTTTATGATCGCGCCACTTGAATCCGATTTTTTAATGATTCGAGGATCGATGAATCGGGACAGTTCCACCACCTTGGATTCATCCAAGTTTTGCATTCCGTGGTCACTGACCAATAGGACGTTAACGGGCAGGTTCAATAGATCCAGTTCAGACATCAAGTATTCGATTTCCTTATCGACATCGATGACCGCATTTCGCACCTCCGGTGATTCAGTGCCATAGGAATGTCCGGCATTGTCCACACTTGAAAAATACAGAAAAAGTAAATGCGGTCTTTCTCGGGGTGGTAATTTCAACCATTGTATAACTTGTTTTACCCGATCCCGATTGGATGTTGAGCTGTTGTGCTCTTTGTAATAAGTCGGTCGAAAACCGTTGATTTCGGCCTCTGAACCCACCCAAAAATAACTGGCCGTCAAAAGGCCGGCTCTCTCAGCAGCAGACCAAAGAGGATCACCTCCGTACCATCGCCCATCCGTCACCGACTTTGGATCGCTTAAACGGTAATCGGCACCCCAGCTAGGGTCATAAAATTGATTGGAAACAATTCCGTGGTGAGAGGCGTATCTGCCGGTCACAATGGAGTAATGATTGGGAAAGGTCAGCGAGGGAAACACCGGAATAAGTGATCGCGCTCGAACTCCCCTTTTCGCTATATTTTGAATGGCTTTTGGATTGAATTTCTCCGAATAATCCCACCGATAGCCATCTATGGAAACAAGAATGACATAGGGTTTGTTTAAATTCTCTACGGAATTCGCTCGCACTTGAGGGGTCGCGTTTTCATCGGCCGGATTGACCCGGTGATCAGAGTTTTTACAAGAAACCAAGGCGGATAGAAACAATATCCATCCCAACAAGGTACAAGTAAAAATCTTCATTGACTCCCCCCGATCTTGAACACAAGCAATATTAGTTTAATGAATTTAGAATATTTGCAATCTATTGTTTTTCCAGCTCCACGGCAGAAGCAATAAAGCGAAATGTCGCCTTCGGTTTTCGGACAGCATTAATTTTAGATGGAGGCGCCTTTTCGTCTTTCAAATAGTGCTTTTGCTCTCTGACCGATATGAGTTTGCGAACAACTTTTCCCTGCAACTTCACCGAACGTCCACTGAGATCTTTAGGCACTGTAAATCCATAATCTTTGAAAACAACGCGCATATCTTCAGTCTTTCCAGATTTTAAAGTCAGCCAACAGCCCTTCGTTTGACACACTTTATCGACCTGTCCAACAACGACAACTTCCTGATCTTGGTAATTTTCATATTGATCAAGGACATCATCCAGAGAACTGACACTAGGTAAGGTAATTTTTCCACCAAAAGTGTTTGTCTCAGCTGCGATTCCGCTGAATCCAAATAAAATGGCAAGCAAAAATATTTTTAGCATGGTTTCTCCTTGAAATTACTGGTAAGTAACAAATATTACATCCTCACGTTTAAGGAAAGAATTATATGCGCATCATCGCCTTAGTTTTTTGTTTGTTTCTTGCTCCATTGAGCTGGTCAGCGCCCATATGTAAACAATGGGATACACCAAAAAAAATGGGACAACTCCCTCTGGACGTTATTGATGAAGCCAGTGGCCTCGTAGCGACCAGTGAACACCTATTGCATATTAATGATTCGGGTGCTGAAGCAGAGATTTTTTGGACCCGCTGGGATGGCACACTAGTTACAAAATATAAAATCTCTTCTAGCAAATATTATGATACAGAGGGCTTGGCCTTTTTTGAGCAAGATGGCGCATTTTATTTGATTATTGGTGATATTGGTGACAATCAATATCGCCGAGGCACTTCCACCACAGGATGGTTTTCCAGCCTGAGAAGCGTCCCCAAGACGGCATTACACATATTTAAACTCAGCTCCCTATCGCCACATGAGCCGCCTCAATTTTTGCACACCATTTCGTTGAGCTTTCCCGACGGCCCACACAACTCTGAAGGCATTGCCGTTCACCCAAAAACCGGCGACCTCTATCTCATTACCAAAGAATCGCAGTTTGAAAATTTTGGCCATAAACCCTCTCAGCTTTTACGTATAGATCGAAACGCTTGGATCTCCGGAGAACTCGACGAAATCACTTGGAAGAAAGTAAGGGACATTCCCTTTCATGAAATCAACGCCACTTCAGACAATTTTGGAAAGCTGACCACTGGGTTTGATATCGCTGCTGATGGCACTTTTGTTATTTTAACCTATGACAATGCAATTTCTATCGACGAAGAGGCGGCATTAAATGATAAAGTTGAAATCAAAAAAGATGAAAACACGTTTGTAATCCCCACCGTCAGCTTGATTCAAGAGGAAGCAATTTCTTTCGTCCATGGGAATTCGAAGCAGATTTTTTACACTTCTGAACGGGGGCTTGGTATTAATCCGTTAAGCGATGAAGCCCCAATTTATATGATGCAATGTAAAGATTAAAAAGCTGCTAAAAGAGCTGTTACAATAATGCCGTAAGCGCCCAGCAGTAGAGCATACTTGTAAGTTGTTGGAGTGATTAATTCTTTAAACGAAGGACCATTGAAAGGTTTTATCTGCTGCCGCAGAACAAGGGCTACGGCCAAACCGATCAAATAGGTTACCGCAAATCCTATGACATTCCACCACAGCCACGAAACTCCCGGTGCGAACATCCAAGCGCCAATATTGGCGATGAAGCCGCCTATAAATCCTAAGAGTGCCGCTCGCTCGTTGACAGATTTAGTGAGCAAACCCAATAAGAAAACACCCAGTATAGGACCATTTGCAAGAGAGCCAATTTTATTTATACTCACAATAATCGAGTCGGAAATATCACCCACGACAAAGGCAAAAGCCACACAAACTACTCCCCAAAATACAGTGAGCCCTTTGGACCACAAAATTTCTTTCTTCACAGACAGGGTGTGTTTATGGGCCGGATGAACGAAATCACGCATGGTGGCCGCACTGAGGCTATTGATCACGGAGTCGAGCGAAGACATAGCGGCGGCAAATAGACCGACCATAACGAGCCCGACAACTCCCGTTGGAAGGTAGTTCAACACAAATATGGGTACGGCGAGATTATAGTTGGGGACGAGTTGAGCGACGCCATTGACGAGTTTTTCTTCTTTAGGGATTAGGTCTAAAAACTCAGGAAACTTTACTGCAATTGCGGCAAGACAAATCCCTAAAAAGCAATAAGCTAAAACAAGAGGAAACCGCAAAAGACCATTTATAAATAGAGACTTGTTTGTCTCATCGACGCTTCGAGTGGAAAGCTCCCTCTGCACCTGCGACTGATCCGTTCCGTAGTAGGCCATATACAGAAAAAATCCACCAAATAGCATCGGCCAAAATCCAAAGGTTTTACCATCCCCCCAACCGTGGGCCGCAAAATCAATTGCCGTTTTGCGGTCATCAGGAGCTAACTCCAGAACCTGCTGCACTCCACCCACCATATCAGTAGCAAGATAAACACAAAAGAATATGGCGAGGACAAGAATTATCATTTGAATCACATCCGAATAAACTACGGCCTCCATGCCCCCCATAGAGTCATAAACAATCGTCACCACTCCTAAGAGTAAGGCCGCCACCCAGAACGGGACTTGCAAACACACCATCAATACCAGTGAGATTCCGTAAACTGTGACCCCGGTCCCAAAGGCTCTTGCAAATTGAAACAGTAGGCTTATAGCTACTCGCGTTTTTCGACCGAAGCGCTCTTCCAGATAGGCATATACACTGATCACTTTCATGGCTCGAAAAACAGGAAGCATTAAAAAAATGAGGCCAATCATGGCAAACGGTAGGGCCATTTCATATTGCAGCCACAACAATCCGCCTCCAGCAGAAAATGCCACGAATGCCGGCGCCCCTAACAAACTATTCGTAGAACACTGCGTGGCCATGGTGGATATAGCAATGGGCCATGCCCCCATATCATTGCCGCCAAGGTAATAGTCTCTCTCGCTTTTTTGCTTGAGGCTTAAATAATAGCTCAGCCCAAGCATCGCGATTATATAGACAACGATCACTCCCCAATCTAATGCGCTGAGCTCCATATTTCCTCTTCTTCAATTTTCGTTTGATTTATGATTGAAAACTATAATTATAATCCAGCATGAATCCCAATAAGTTCACTGAAGATATAATCAATATATTGTTGCCCGATAATTTTTACAGCGACTTGTCGCTTGACGGCAATGCTCTGCGATTTTGTGAAAGCCAAATACTTTTAGATAATTATAAAAGTATTTCCATCATCGGCATTGGAAAGACAGCACCGAAAGAAGTCATATCCCTTCTTAACCGATTGGACTCTGGGAATATTAATATTCAATTTCCATCTCTCGTTTTCACAAAATGGCAACATAGCATCGACGACCCTCGCATAAAATGCATCGAATCATCACATCCTTACTTGGATGCATCGAGCATTGAGGCGGGAAAGCAACTGATGGAATACATTCAAAATTTAGCACCAAGCACTTTAGTTGTTTTATGTCTTTCTGGAGGCGCAAGCGCGCTTGTCGAACAACTTAAAGAAAATGTCGACTCAGACGAATATTTTAAAGTCGCAAGAAATCTCATCCATTCGGAAATAGACATAGTTGATATTAATTTTATTCGTCGGCATTTATCAAATATCAAAAATGGCGGGCTCTTGCGGGTACGACCTGACTTGGATTGGTTAGCTTAATCGTTAACGACACACCGGATACGACAGCTCGCTCTGTTGGATCCGGGCCAACATTTAACTCAACGTTTGACGCTGATCGATTGAAAAAGATACTGAGTCAATGCAATCCTGCCGTCTCTGATAAACTCCGTTTTTGGTTCAATGAAACTTTAAACTCTGCAGTCGATCAACAAAAAGAGAGTTCACACTGTGACAATTGGATCATCGCGGACTCCAGCCGCCTCCTTGAAAAGGCAAGGCAGCACTTTCAAAACTTGCAGTTCAGTGCCGTCCACCATGGCCCCTTTGAAGTCGGTGTGAATTGGCATATTCAACAGCTTGATCAGCTTCAATCGGGGAAATTTATGTTATCTACGGGAGAATACCACCTTGCTGTCGACGGACCTGGCTTGGGGGGGCGGAACACTCATTTTGTTTTAGAAATGGCTGATCAAATATTTTTTAAAAATGTGCTCAGTTGGAGCAGTGACAAACTGAAACAGGTCACAATATTGAGTGTTGGTACTGATGGTACAGATGGCCCCACAGATGCTGCTGGAGCGTGTTTTAACTATGATTTATTTACACAAAGTCTCTCCCAAGGAATTTCTCCTGAGGGAGCTTTAAAATCTTTTGACTCCTACAGATTTTTTGAAAAGATGGGAGGGCTTATTAAAACAGGTCCCGGCCCCATTAATTTGATGGATATACGAGCCATTTGCCTTTGAAAGATAAATTATAAATGAATGTTGAAGAGTGCCATTGGTCGCATCTTAAAAACCTATTGCATCAGCTGTATGACTCCCATCAGGTGAGTTCAATTGTTAGTCACATTCAAAAGTATGTCTCTGCGGCTGAGCACAAGGTCAATATTGAAAGAAAAACATTTACTCAAAATGACTGTATGTTGATTTGTTACGGAGATCATCTTCAGAATCAAAAACCTCCACTGCAGTCTTTAGCGGAGTTTTATAATTCAAATTACGTGAATTTATTTAATGCCGTCCATTTATTGCCATTTTACCCCTCTTCCTCAGATGGTGGGTTCTCGGTAAAAGACTTCGAATCGGTTTGTCCGCAACTTGGAACATGGGCTGATATTGAGAATTTTGAAGGCAACCTTATGTTCGATGCCGTGGTCAACCACACTTCATGCCAACACAAATGGTTTAAGGGTTTTGCGCAAGGATTAGATGAATTCAAAGATTATTACATAAGTTTCGAGCACAACGATAATAGGCTTGAAGATTACAAAAATGTCACTCGACCTCGATCTACGCCTTTGTTTACTAGTTATAACATTGAGGGACGTGACCAGTTAGTTTGGACAACTTTTAGTAACGACCAAGTGGATTTGAATTTTCGGAATCACAAAATTTTAGAAGAGTGGATTAGCCTCATTGCACTTTATGTAAAAGAAGGAGCCAAATTTTTAAGAATTGATGCAACCCCCTTTCTCTGGAAAAAACCAAATACGACCTGTGCAAATCTTAATGAAACACATATTATCGTTAAGGTATTTCGGGCGTTTTTAGATTTATATTCTCCGGATACATGTTTAATCACTGAAAGCAATGTCCCCCACATGGAAAACATTGCTTACTTTGGTAACGGAACCGATGAGGCTCAAATCGTCTACAACTTTTCTCTGGCACCTTTGATTTTGCACGGTGGGTTTTATCAAAATGCGGGTATATTAAAAAAATGGGCCTTCAATTTCTCACATCATCCTCAAAACCAGGTATTTTTAAATTTTACCAGTACTCACGATGGTATTGGGATGCGTCCGCTTGAAGGATTAGTTGATGACATTGATGTTGTGGCCATGTGTGAGCACGCTCAACTCACAGGAGGGGCTGTCACTACGCGAACCGTTGGAGGTGAAGAAAAGCCTTACGAGATCAACTCCACGTGGATGTCATTTGTTTTTGATGAAAGGCTCCCCCCAGAGGAGTCGGCAAATAGGTTTGTGGGCCAGCACCTCATCGCACTTTGTTTTCCTGGAGTTCCAGCAATTTATTTTCACAATATGTTTGGTGCATTTAATGATGGTGATACATTCATCGCCACCCAGCACCGAAGAGATCTCAACCGTAAACGCTATAAAAAAGATGAGTTTATTCAATTAACTCAAGAACATCCTTTTCATAAAATGGTCTTCGAAAAAATGAGCCTGTTACTAAGATTACGTAGAGAACGCAGCTATCTATCTCCAAGTGCTGCATTTTCACTCCTAGAAACGCCGGATGAGGTTTTTGCTTTCTCGCGGGTTGCTGAAAACATCAAGGGAAATTTTTATATCAATTTTTCAAAAGACAAGCAGAATATTTTTATTGATGGCGACCAATCCATTTTATGTTCTGGTTCGAGCCGAGATTCCATTGATGGCTCCCGCTTGTTGTTGAACCCGTTCAGTTATTGTTGGACAGAATCAAAAGTTTAAACGGCCTTTTTAAGGCTAGTGGTAAATGTGGGCGCGTATTCGTCAAAGGCTAATACTTGAGCGTTTACTATTTCTTTGAGTGTGGCCGCATGATCCAAACGCTTTTCGCCATGTTTTAACGTTGAAAGCATGTCAAAGTTCTTACAAAAGCGTATGAGCTGCGATTCAAATGTAAGACGATCTGCTTCGACCCCACTTGGGAAACCGGTTCCATCAGCCTTTTCGTTCACCAATAGAATGATGTCTTTTAATTTGGAATCTATCGGCAACTTTTTATTTGCAAGAGTATTGAGAGTTAATTTTGGATAGCCTCTATAGGATTCGATTTCTGCTTTGAAAATTTGTCGTCTTTACCCTCTCGCAGTTTTCGTGTGATATCTGGAGAGAGTTTAATGATACCCACATCCATTACCAAAATCACAAAAATGATGTTGATAAGAACATCCATTTCCATTTCAAGTTTATCTGCAAAATGTGTAGCATAGGCCGCCACGGCCGGCATTCGTTCAACCGACCCAAACTCTCCAATAACGGAATTGTTAATAATATCCCAAACCTCAGTACCCGAAACTTGTGCGAGTGTTTGAGCGAGTCCTACAACCATGTTTTGACAATTTTGGAGAATCTTTTTGCCTTCTTCAAACCCAACAGATTGACTTTCATCACACATCATTTCAATGAGGTCCAGATAAGCGCCACTAAACTCTAGAAATTGCGCACGACATTTTCTAAGCACACCCGAGTGGGAATCATCAGATATTTTTTCAGCGTAAATTTTAAAATCCGGTAACTCATCTCGAAGAATATAAAACTCTCTAATCTCCTGCATTTTTTTGAGTTTGTCTGCAGGTATAGAAAATCCTTTACGAGTTATTTTCAAAAACTTGTTACGCAGTGGCATCAAATGATAGAGATCAAAGTTAAGTACAGTATCAGGGAGTAAGTCAGAATCTTTAATGGGAACATACTTTGCTCGCAGTATTTGGCTGGCAAAAAAGTCAAGTTTGCTGGTTTCAAACATTTCATATTCGGGAAAAACGAGATTGACGCCTGATTTTTTTATAAACTCCACATCATCGCGGGGAATATCTTTGGAAACGATGGATACGAGGTATCCATCTTCACAGTAGGCCTTCGCTAGCTGGGCCGCTTCCGCCGCTTTTGCAGCCATGTCTTTGGAGTTCTCACCATCGACGGAAAAAGTGATCATTTTGCAATGTTGTTCGGCTTCAAAGAACTCTTCCAGGTTGCTCCAGCTCATGAACGAGTAATCAAACTCTGCACAGACGGATTTCGCGCGTTTTAACAATCGCTCGTTATCCGTGATTAATCCAAAATCAATCATTTGCTCTGCCAAGACCGGGCCCTTTTTCTCAAGTTAACTCAACGTAGTCTTAAGACACATATCGGAAACATCAGATAATTGTATAAAACCATTGAGGAATCTCATTTTATTCTAGACCTAGGACTTTGCCTATTTTTGGAGTTTTTACGCTTTCTTGAGAGTTTCTTTACACAGCACCAGACCAATGGCATATTGCGCCATCGTCCCACAACCGCATTGCATTGGAGAATTGAAATGGTCCTGACTCGGATTTACCCCCTGGTGTGTTTGCTGATCCTTGTGGGTTGTGGATCACCGAAATCGAGCAAAGAAAAACTAAGTCTTATTTTATCAAAGGTAACCCTCTAAATATTTTAGCTGGATCTACTTCAAATAAAACCATCGCCATTGATGAATCCGATATCGAAAATCTAAACAAAATGGAGATGAAAAGCTTTTCAATTTTTTCAAAGTATGCAGAAAACACCCCCGAGTCGCGCCAATGATATTTTAGAAAAGGGAATGAAGCGCAAGAGCTCGACCTTACAACTTTTGCCATTACCCCATTTAAAGTGGAGAAAAGTGGTGATCGCGCCATCTACGAAGCGGAAGAAAGCCCAATTGCGTTTGTATATTCTAAAAAATCGACACGCCCCTCTCGTTACCACCTGACCTACATGCGCATAAAAACGGATTCAGGTTATAGTTTTGATTTTTCCATTGAACCTATTCACCAAAGCTGGAGCGTCTCCAAGAAGGAGCTTTCGCTTTTATTTACCATCAATGGTGAGGACCTGCCTCCTGATGGCTTCGAGCGCCCCTTCGACCCCAGTGCCTAGGTATTGTTTTTGTGACATTTACTACTCATAAAGACGTAGAAAACAGAGTTGGAAAAGTCGAGCCAGAATATAAATATGTGCTAGGACCCGGAGTGCGAACCCGCTGGCCCTTGGGAACTGAAGTAACTTTGAGTTTGTGCTCTCCTGATTTTTCTGAAAATACTGATGTTTTGGGTCGGCACTTGTGGAATGAAGCTCTGGGAGACTCGTTAAAGATTAATTTTAGTGTATTAGAGACCTATCCACCATTTTCTGATCTCAATCATCACTGCATATATGTGGTCCACGATTTTTATAAAGTGAATCCCGAGAATAAGATTCGCCTCCTCCCGGCAGAAACCTTTACTTTGGCCAACCCTCGAACACAGAATATTTTCGACGCGGATATATTTGTCTACGAATCAGAATTAAATAAAGTACAACTCACGGCTAGCGATCTATTAAATAGCTCCTTCGCCTCAAGATTTATGACCCATGAAATCGGGCACTTTCTCGGTTTAGATCATATGTTTGAAGACGATGTGAAAAGCATTATGAGCTATGACACTGAAAATAAAAACCAACTCTACAGCTATGATTTCAAGGCCATACAGAAAGAACTATAAGGCCGATCCATTGCCTCAAGGCGTCATGACCGTGCCCGCCCCGGAAAACCATTGATTCGATCCCTTAAAATCTCTATAACTCAAAGCCTCATATGAGCCTTGTGGCGGACGTAGCTCAGTTGGTAGAGCAATGGATTGTGATTCCATTGGTCGCGGGTTCAAGCCCTGTCGTTCGCCCCAACTTTTTATGTGCCAAAGGCACCAAAAAAGTTGGAAAAACCGAGAGCAGATGACAGGCGCGTGCCAATTGCACGCGATGGCATCCAACGAGAACAATTGAAAAGCCGCCACGTAGTGCGGCTTTTTTAATTTTAATAGAATTGTAAACATATCTGGCTGTTTGCCCAAATGGACTTGTTCGTTTTTCAAATGCATATAAACAACTATTATTTCTAACGGTTGTTTACTACTACTAAAAATTAAGTTCCCCAACCCTATCAAAACTCGGAGGTTTCTAATGATGAAAAATAAAATACTAAAAAATATCGTTACCTTAATTGCATTCGCCCCAATGGCGGCCCATGCCATTCCCGTCGTTGTTGGTGGCTTTGGAACTGATGGAGCCACACTGGAGAGCATGCCCAACGAAAATTCTGTCGAGCAGGCCGCACAAGTCTATTACGCTCTTGATTTGCCTGTAAGCGGAGACAACAACCTTAAAGAGATTGAGGTTGAGCAAGGAATATTCGAGTGTATTGAACCTAAAGATGGTATCCACACGATGACATCTGGTTGCCAATTTCAATCCGTAGGCGAAATAGTCTCTGAAGACCCGACCGTTGTTAAATTTGACCCAATTATTTCTGAAAGTATTTATAATGCACTTTCTGTTGACGGCATACAACGTGCAGGAGCCACAACGAAAGAAGTGGCAAACCTAAAGTGTACTAAATTTGTCTCTAGAGGTCCTAATTATTCGTGCCTGTTAAGTGACGTCGCCGCCATGCAAATGGAAATTGACGATAATTAATATCGCAAATTGATTACCGGTCACTTTTTAGCAATGGAGTGTGTTGCTAAAAAGTGACTTTCCCCACCTACTTAATTATTCTTATAATCAAATATGCCAATAGTTGCTTCAAAAGCTTGAAAATCGAAATCCACTTTATACAGCGAAAATAAGATACCCAATCAATTTCTAAATTGTTACTTTAAAATAATATTATTTAGGATGCAACTTTGAGATACATACCTTTTATCGATGGGCTTCGAGCAATTAGCGTACTCGCAGTCATAATATTTCACTTCGATGAAAACTGGCTCCCCGGCGGATTTGCCGGAGTAGACGTATTTTTTGTAATATCTGGGTTCGTCGTAACTAAGTCTATCGTTAGCAATACGAAAAATGATTTTGTAAATTTTCTTCTTCAATTTTATAAAAAAAGATTTTTGAGAATATTACCCGCACTTTTTTTTGCGATAGTCTTGTCTTCATTGGCCTTCTGCTTATTTTCGGTGAATGGATATTTAACTTCCGGTGTATATGAAACTGCAAAATATGCGGTCTTTGGCCTTAGTAATTTTAAGCTGCTATTTTTAGATAAAGATTACTTTGGGCCGACTATGGATTTCAATCCATTTACTCACACTTGGTCACTAGGTGTAGAGGAACAGTTTTATTTAATTTACCCACTGCTTTTCTATTTCAGTTTTAAATACTTAAATAAAAAAAGAACACTACACCTTTTTTCAATTATTTTCTTCATATCACTCGGTTCTGCATTTTACGAATCCAGAATTTCAAAAGACCTGGTTTTTGCTTTTTATTCCATTTCTACTCGTTTTTGGGAACTTCTTGCTGGGTGTATTGGATACTTGTTATACGAAAAAAGACAACACATAAAGAAAATAACCCCTTCATTTTACTCCTACATTTTTTTATCTGCTCTAATTTTTAGTTTTTTCTTTGTCCAAGAAGATCGCGTACCCTACCCCGAAGGAATATTGCCCGTTGGTATGACGATAGGATTCATATTATCAACACTCTCTAGTCCCATGAAAAACAATTTTGCTCTTCTATTACTGGAGAGACCAATTTTGGTGTTTTTAGGGAAAATCTCTTACTCCCTGTATCTATGGCATTGGCCTGTGCAGACTATGTTCCGGTGGACAGTTGGTCTTGATGACTTTTTGAAAATTACCTCCTGTTCAATATTAACCTTTACACTTTCGTGGATTTCCTACGAGTGGGTGGAAAAGCCGACACGAAACAACATGTTTTTAAAGAATTTAAAACACTATCTGTTTTTTGGAGTATTTTTAGTTGTCGGTTATTTAGCGTACACTTCGGTCAACCTTTTATTTAAAAACCAAAATGATTTGGCACTTTCTACGGCCATCAATAATCGCTCACAATGGTTTGATCATAGAAGCTTTGCAAATGAAACAAAATATGGAAATGCTTGTGTAGATATCAAAGAGAGGGGTGTAGACGATCATGTGGTTTTTGAAGGAGTATCTTGTTCAAATAAGAATAATTCTACTTTGTACGTTATTGGTGATTCACACGCTGGAGCGTATGCGAGTTTACTAAAGACTCTTGTTGAAGATTTTGGTATCAAAGTAATTTTATTTCGATCACCTGGTTGTGGATTATTTAATTTTGGAGAAGCTTTCGATGAAGAGTCTTCTTGTTTTTACAATTACAAAAGAATGCGCGCAACTATAGAGGAAAACATTAAGGCTGGAGATTTAATATTTTTAGCAACCTTAAAATTAGAAAGATTTTCCGACGTTTGGGTGTCTTTTGTTCAAAGTAGAAACTCTAAATTCATGAAGTTTAAAAATGACGGACAAAAACGAGCCCTTGAACAGTTATACACTGAATTTGATTTCTTTATTGAAAAAGGAATTCCTGTACTACTTGAAGCACCGAAACCTATATTCTACGCGCCGACCTATAGATGCTCCGATTGGTTTAATAAATCTAACCCAATATGTTCACTTGGGTTGAATATCGACAGAAAATACTTAGAAGAGTATAGAAAACCTGTTCTAAATGAGATGCTCAAAACAATACCAAAAGGATATTTGATTTGGGATAACTTTTATAATTTTTGTCCCGGGGATACTTGTGATCCCTATTTGGGCCACCCATTTCCACTATTTTCTGACGGTGATCATCTATCGCCATTTGGAAACAAGTATATATATGATAATTTTGTCGAATTTTTAAAAAAGGAAAACCTCTTAAAGCTTAAGTGACAGTCACTTTTTGGTATTGCCCCGCTTCCGAAAAAGGTAGTAACTACTTAACTACATCTTCTCGATTATAAATGCCATTACCTTCTACTTTTAAGATGCTCTTTTATGCAGCTCTAGTTTTAAATGATATCTTAAAATTATCAATGCCTTTGAATTGTGAATTATCATGAAGAGGTACTATTGAGTTGCGTTCTGAAAGAAATCTGGTGCGACTGATGTTCGCCCCTACCCGATAAAGTGTCAGAAAGGGTATTACCGTTAAAACAAGAAGCAAATAATGCTTCTTCGGATTGAACTTAGATTCTTATTCATTTCCAATTTATAATGCTGTAATTGGGAATATCATATCTCAATTTTTGACTCTAGAATTACAAAATAGGCAAAACTTCATTTATCTAGAGTTCCAAATCTTTTGCACAATCTATTCTTTCTTGAAAGCTCAGTCCTGGTTTTTTACACTTTTCAAGCCCTTCATCTGCAGTTCCAAGATAAGAAAGTTCCTCCATACACTTCAGCTCGGCTCGATCGTCAAGAAATCCTTCAAATAATAAGTCGCAAATTTGAACTATTCTAACTGTTGTTTTCAATTTTGTACCTTGCTCAACACATCTTTTAGTCGTAACTGCATTACCTGAAGAAATAGTGCAAGCAGATACTAGAGGTGCTGATGATCCTTGCCCCATCTTTTCTACCATATCAAGTCTTGTCTTATCATTTCCTTTAAAACTAAAAGGTAACATGAGTTGAGATAAAGTCACCGACTTTGCTAAATCGAGACACCTTCTGAGTGCAACATTATTACCTGTATTAGCCTTGCAAAATTCAATTTTACTAAATTCCTCAATTCCATCACATTCAGATGCTAAAGAGGAAATGATAAATGTCACAAATGTTAAGACAACATACTTCTTCATCTAAATTCTCCAGGTTTAATTAAAGCTTAATAATCTTTGTAGCCTAGCACACCCCAAACCTTAATAGGGGCTTTTTAGGCTGTGAGAAATCATTTCAACCTCAACTTAGCTAAATGGAGTGTTGCTAAAAAGTGACTTTTCTTTTCCTTCTAAGATTTTCTATATCTTGTCCAATTAGAGTTAAAATTGATCCGTAATGACTTCAATGAAGTTCATATTCACCTTGAAGTGCTTATGACCATGCTATGGTCAACTGCATTTCTAAACAAAGGTGGATATTGGTGATCAAGGCAATCTTGCTAAGTTGGATTCTTTCACTATCTATTGGGGCAGTCGCCCCCTCCTGCGGCCCAGGAACATCTCAATGAGGCCTCGCGCTGGGGCGGGAACTTGTGGAAACGGCTCATGCGAAAATGGATGTTGATACGGGTTCTGCCCTCCAAACCAACAGGCACTTAGAAATTATTTGAGAGCCTACTCTCAATGCCTTTGATTCCGCCAATGTTTACCTTCCGCCCCCGGAAGACTTTCTTACTGTCTAATGCTGCACTTCCCACAGTGATGGCTGGTCACCGATTTGGGGAAGCCATTTATATTCAAGTATGCCAATTGCTGCTTCAAGAGTTCGAAGAACGAGACCCGCTATATACTGCAAGGTGCAAATTATGATTCATGAGATGGCAAATACCACGCTGGGTATCGAGTTCGAGTGCGAAGCCGCCCGAGTGGAAATGGCTGTGATTCTTTTTTTTTCTGAAACCAATAAAATCCCAATTAGCGAAACCCGGAGACGATGCGGCTTTATTCGGTGACGGCTTTTGGCAAATATTAGATTACTAGGATGCAGCTCACCCCATCACCTTTCATATTATGACGATCACTTTTTGTACGTTCGCTTCCGAAAAAGGTAGTAGGCACCAAACCAAAGCGACGATCACAACTCAAGAATCAGCACGGCTTACCGTTGATGGTCTTGTTGGACTCTTCTTTACCGGTTCTTGTCTTCAAATTGTTTTCATAGACAAAACGGAATGGCGTTGAATGTGTAGTCGACTCTTAGCCTTTGCGTAGATTTTCTCTGCACATCATTGTCATAGTCATGCTTTTGTGAAATCTTCACTTTGATTCAGACTTTGTCAGAGAAGGTGCCTTCTAACATCCCCATGTCATTGGCGGTGCTCGGGTCATTGACAACAGCCGTGAGCTCAAAACGGACTTATCGGAAATAACGAGGAATCGAGAGCGTCCTACCGTAGATTTTGTGCCGTCGGATTGTATTAACTGACAAATTATAATTGTAGCTGAGTTCACTCATTTAACCACAGTCTTCATAATCACCAAGGCCAGCAACTTGCTCGCCCAAGGTAGCATTGCCGACGATGAACTCTGGAGAAGTAACTACCAGAGTTATCTTCGTAAAGTGCGGCAATCCAGCTTGTACTGAATAGAGGTCCTACAGGATCCCAATCGTTATCGATCATCTTGAACTCTTCCAGTTCGCTGAGTAACTTTTGCCGAAGCGTCGATGGGGCAAGGTCTGTAACCGACATTAAAGGTTTTTCTTGAATCAACAAAGTGAATCGTTTTTACGCTAACGCCTCCCCGTTCGATCGGTTTCATTACTTCAATGTACAATAGGCTTGCTTGATATCTCTAAACACTCGTCTCACATCAGCGCCAGCCAAACTTGCAAACTTAAGTCTGCCAAATCGCTATCAACGAGCACTTCATCCAAAACGCTGTTGATACCTTCAATAATGGCCATGTTCTTATTGGTTTTTTGCGAGTCTAATGGTTTTAAATTGAATCTTCGGATTCGCCAATGTCCCAAAAATATCGCTGCTTTTATTGTCACAACCAACTAATGCTACCAATGCTTGATAAAATGATTACCTTAAGCATAATTACTCCTCATGTATTTGAATAATGATTTGGACGACAAACCAACAGGTTTAGACAGTCACTTTTGGTATTGCGCTGCCGTACCAAAAAGTGACTACCGCCATCTAGACAAAATTCAAAAATCATGCGCTTAGTTTGAACGAATGTCGTCATTGAAATTTTTGCGGTGAAACTTTCTTTTTTGCTATTTATCTGTGCAAAAGCAGATATTTATGCGCATAGTCAATTGTGTGTTTTTTCGTGCAATTTGAGTGGCTGCAAATTCGTAAACTAAAACCGTGCTAAAAAAAAAAATAAGAGGCACTACTCGGTATAGCTCCATGCACTATGGTTCAGCGTGTGGGAGGTCAACAATGAAATCAAATGTACTCGTTCAGTTGCAATCCTTGCAGCAACATCATTGTTATTGCAGGCACAAGGCAGAAAATAAATTCCAAGCCAATCAAGATACTAACTATTCACTGGGTAAAATGGGAAAGTCCGAAACTGAGGGCGATTCAAAAATTTATGTGATGGATGATCATGGATTACCTTTAATACTGAATGATCCGATCTCAATGAGCCGGGCGAAAATCCAACGGACCCGGAATTACCGGAACCAACTGAACCCGACGAAGGAACACCTGAAGACCTGTCGATAAAACATGTCTCGAAGTGACACCGGTTAAGATAATCTTAATATCTATACTAAACAGAACACCTACTTCTTCATACTCAACTGATAAAACCATTATATGCAATGAGCTGCGGGTTTCTTTTTAACTTCGACGCATTATTAGGTGAAGCAAGAAGTGTATATTTTGAGGGTGGTCCTAGCCGGGGCAAATCGCCTATGCGGGCAAAAAGTTTGACGTTTGAGCCCAATTCGACCAACAAAGTGAACTTTGTGAAATGGTTCTGCAGCTTTCGGCGGGCAATCACCGAGTGGAGTTACGTCATAGCGAGCAGCAAAAAACCCTACTCAACATTAATGTTGCAGTAAAACCCGAGGATAGCGATGCTCCTGGTAGCACGGTAAAGACGAAGTCATCCCTTGTAATTACCCCAACGCCAGTGTGGCGGAAAAGAAATACAAAATGTTTCGTAAGAATTCCTATGGCCCTTGTAAACCTAAGGTTTCAGTGACTGGGTATCGAATGCAGGGGCGTTTCAATGATATCGTGCGTAATGCGATTCCGATGAAGTTGCTCTTTAAGATCTGAATACGATTGGCATGCTGATAAGGCAGTGGTTCACCTGAAGTGGACGAACTTGCGATCAACGAATCACTGACCATTTATGATAATGATTATAACACTGGAATGGGCGCGATCACCTACGGTGGAGAAACTCATGCGCATTGTGGTGTCACGCAAATCACAAAAGAGTCAGACAACAAATGTGAAACCTTATGACTTCCCTGGTCTACAGTACATCAAATGCCAGATGTTTGTGAGCAGAAATCCGGTCCCTGATGATTTGAGAGGGGGCGTTCAACAAACCGTGGGGCCTTCAATGTCGATTACACCGTACATTTTACCTTTGGTTGAGGTACGCCAACTTTGGTGAAAGAGCGGTATGGGCGAGCTCAACTCAACGGCAAAACCTATCACTTACCCTGTGAGTGCGTGGTGGCGAAGCAAATTTTGGCCGCAGTGGCCTCAGCTGTGATATCCGTTTCCATCGCGTAACTAATTTATCGAATTCAATGGAATTAATAAAAAGAGAACCTAGGGTTCTTTGTTTGTGTCAGCACTTTTAGTATTGCATCGCATCCGAAAAAGGTAATAGGTGACTTCACCAGGCACCTCACCGACGTATGATTCGATCCAAACTGTTCTGGCCGAGGATACTTTGTAGTCTTTCTAATTGATTGATTTTATCGTACATACGCTCGATCGACTATGCAAAGATTTTCTCGAAGTAAACTGAGATGAGCAAAGTTCTCATCGATAATACTCAAACTGGTGTAATAGATTTTGAGGTTTTATTTTTCCAAAAAGGCTTCGACAGCGAGGTCCTTATCAAAATCTGGGTTCAGAGCTAACTCATAGAGTAACTCACAATCTTCTGTGATAATCGGATCAACTGTCTGCCGCATCTCGGACGTCATCAATCTTCTGTGGATCTGGATCTGGTCCCACTCGCGAAAATGTAGATAATATCACTTAATGATAATTTATTAGATCGTCTTTCATCAAATAAAAATGATATTTTTTGAACTTCATTATTTAATTCAACAGTGGCACCTTGGCGATAATTAATTTTTCTGGATAAAACTAAACTCATATCGCAACGAAACAACTTTCAACTTTTATATTTCAATTAGAGCAGAAATAATATCGCGAGCAGCAGCATTTGGATTAATGCTGTTGGAAACGGACCGGCCATAAGTATCCACACAATTGACGTCGCCAAACGCATGCCAATTTTAATGGGCCCGAGGGAAAGTTCGAACTGCAATATGCGAGGAATATTGGATTTGATTTGACCGATCCCCATCAACCTGGACCCACTTCGATCGAGCCTCGGTAAATTCAATACTGGCTTCTACATTTGCAAGGGGGGTGTTGCATTAATTTTTCAGAGGAGGCTTTTCCAACATCATAGTCTTGTTGAGCTTCGCAGTCATAGTGATAACTTTTTCTTCCCGTTTTTATTTTTTCCACATTTGTTGGAACAACTATGACAATTTCTCCACCGGATCGGTAAGAAAATCCAGACGAAATAATCGCCCCAATAAAACACACCATAATAGCTAAAAAGTGTATTATCACAGCCCTCCTTAACGACAGGATACGACCGTCATCAGATCTTTTCTTGACCAACTTCCAATGTATATCGCTGGTCTGTACGTTTTTCATTAAATTGTAACCCATTATTCTGAGCCCATACATTAGCCCTATAGATACAACTGCAGCCACTGCGAATTTTTTAATTGATTGAGCACTCTATTCTCCTTAAAAACTTAATCTTTTAAAATTCAGTATTCTTATTTGTTGCGTCGCTCCCGAAAAGGTTGTAGCACTTCAATGTTGGAATTATCCGATCTAGACTCATTTTTCCCGCTATGCTTTGAAGTTTTCTTAATTCTCTGACTTGGCTGCTACATTTTGGATGGACCGTGGTTTTATACTAATTTTTTCTAAAATCCAGGTGAATGAAATTCTGAATCGATAAGGTCAAACTCTGCTCTAGAATTTGATGTTTATTTTTTCGAAAAACGTCAATCTTGCCAAAAGATTTATCTATATCTGGGTTAAGAGCCATTTCGTAAAGTAAATCTCCGTAGTCCTCAGAAATAATGTGAATCAGTTCTTGCACACTCTTTTGCCACCTCAGCTTGTTGAGCATCACGAGCCGTGCCGACCCTTTCCAATGTAGATTCTACAAAATTGTCATCAATAATATAAAGCTGGTCCTGATCATTCTTCATCAAAGAAAAATTTCGCAAGAGCGTTCTCTTTTCAACTTTAGCGCCATCTAGATAGTTAACTCTCAACAATCCCATCCGCATACTACACCGGTACAAAGTCTCTCCACTTTGATTCTTCTTCTTAAAGAGGCAATGATATCTTCAGCTGTTTGCTCTTCTCCATTTGTGCTTGTTAATGATCTTCCAAAGGAGTCAACACATTTAATACTCCCGAAGTGCATACCAACTCTAAGTGGCCCTGTCGGGAAATAATCTTTTGGCTGAAATATCGGAGGAATCTTAGTTTTAATTTGACCAACAGCCACCAGGCCCGATCCCTTAAAATCTAAACCCGTAAATTCAATACTCGCCTCGACATTGAATAATGGGTGAACTCTTAATCTTTTTACTACCTCTTCATCGATATCGTAGTCATCTGGCATTTCACAATGTTCTGAAAAAATACTTTTATCTACAAATGCGTTTGTAGGAGCAACAATTTTTAAACTTTCATTGTAAGTGTTCATCATATGCAGCTTAAACATCTGCCCCCAATAAAGGACATCAAAATGATCTACCTGGGCATTGCGGCAGCCTTCAACTTTAGGAAACAGGTCACTCCTCCGCCGTTCTGTCCTCACTCTCTTGAAATGAATCGGACTCGTTTGCACATATTTTTCTTGAAAATTAAAAACGAACTCCGAAGCCAACGCTGCTTGCGCCATCATTGAGAAAACCATTAAAAAAGTAATTTTATTAATTAGAGTCATATGTTTCTCCTTGCGCAGTTAGCATTGGATTTTTTGAAATCACTTGAAAGTAATATCTTTCAAGATCTTGTGTTTTTGGAGTTCTACACTTGGCTTTGTAATATCGAGGATTGGTTTTGCTGTTTTTGATGACATAATTCGCGCACCTTCTATAAGCCGATCGGGCATCGTCAAAAGTTAATGGTATGAGTCCGCCAGCAACGTCGAGACTGGATTCAACAATTTTCCAATTGGTAAATTCGGAATCACCCCAGCCAAAAACTCTCAGCCCGTAGGTGTAATTGGTATAGCTCACCTCTCGGGGCACCCAATCCAATTGGTATGATCGTTCGTAGAAGAACCAATCTTCGTATTCGTACTCAAATACTTTTGGTTTCAATACGGTATGATTTTCAATTTGGGATTTTTCAAGAATATGGCAGTAGACAAAAAAGTAGCTGTCTTTGTAGATTTGCTTCATCTGCTCACAGGCTTTTTCGGCATCGCGAAAATACATTCCTTCAAATATGAATCATTCCAATACTCTTCATGCAGAACGACCGGTTCCTCCTCCGACATATGCGAAGCCAGGTTTCCTCGAGTTTTCTTTGGCTTTTCATGGCCATGACTAGTGGAGTGGAATATTTGTAGTTTTTCGTCCAGCACTCCCATAATGGGTAGAATTTCATGCAGCACAAAATGAAATCGAGACTCGTAGTTATCCGCATTTTCATCCCAGTCCTTTCGGTCACTTCAATCAGGTTTTCCGCCGGGTAATTGACTCCACTTCGGTCTTTCCCGTCCAACTGGGCTTGGTCGACAAATGCCACTATAGTGGAGACTGGTAAATTTCAATTGCAAAGTCTGAAACAACATAAGGGGACAGAACATTTTGTTGAGCCCCCAATTCATTCAGTCGATCCACCACATCATAGGCCGCTGAAATAAATTCGAGCTCTTTGAATCCGCCACCATTACCGCCTCGGTCAGCAAAGGCCATACATGAACACATCATGCTCATAATTATTGGGTTAATTTTTTCATCATTAACTCCTTTTAATATTTTTTCTGTGAGTGGAAGAGTAAAGTTTCAAACTGCATCACCTGGTCGGCGTCTTTGGACTTTGAAAACTTCTAAAAAATTCAAGTTGTTGCTCTCTGAGAAACTGTTTCATCTCAGGGAGTTCTTTTGAACTGACGGCCATCGTAACACCAGATATTTCCCGTTCATCGACGGCGGTCTTGCGAAGGGCCTGCCGCCCTATATCTAACATCCCCTCATGAAACTGCTTAAGGGCCTCAGAGGAAATATCATCTGACGTGTTCACAAACTGTTTCGAGGAGAATATTCACCCTTATCGTTTTCTATTAATAATCCAGGCCAATGAGGTTCTTGATGGCCTTTTTAATTTCTTTGGGCTGAACCTTATGGATTAACTTTTAAAAATATACCTATCGTCGTCTATTTTAATGGGTGCGATAAGGGCAATTTTTCGGATGGCATAATGCCACCACTGGGAGATGATTTTAAACTCATCATGGCCAAGGATTTTAAAGTTATTATCAGGGTGGTTTTTGCGGAGCGATCTAAAATCAAAACCCGCAGTGAAGGGTCCTTATCAGCTTTAGAAAATCGAGAACGAGGTCTTCAAAAAAGCGCGCTCTTCATTATTGAAGTCAAAATAACTGATCAACGCATCGGTGATCTTGGGGCCGGCTTCGCGGCTCCCGTTCATGATCTTCACAGTGAAGTAGAGTTTTCAGCCCTACTTTCGAGCCCACGCCCCATAAGTCCACTTGGGGTTTTGCGCTTTGGCCTTTTCGAAGAAGACTGCAAAAACGCACGGTAATCTTCGAAATTCAAACACGCTCAAATCGGACATGCACTGCTTCTAGCCCCGAAATTGGGCAAGAAACAATGCGAAATATTACAATTTGCCAGTTTTACTAGGCACACTTGCCTACTTGAAAAGGATACATATTCGTAAGTGCCAGGCGTCTCTTTTGGATGTCGCGCATCCAAAAGAGACGCCTGGCACCTGAAAAAATTCCTGAAATTAATAAGTTCCAGACACCGCTTCGGCTTGAGTTTTAATTTGCTCATTAGCAGACACACTATCTAATGCGTCTACAATCGCCTGCACACCTAGGTTGAGAACATTTGACGAAGAACCGACGACAAATGTTCCTTCAAATTTTATAGTGATTCTATCCTCAGTGAAAAACGATCCATTGCCGTTAGTGACCTCTACACTGTTACTCGTAATGGTATCGACACAATCTTTTTCAAGGTCAAATTCAACTCTTGAGTATGTTCCGTAAGGAACTGACACAAGTCCTAAATTGGTGCCCGTTGCACTGAGAGTTATCTCACCTAACGACAAATCTATATTATCACTGTCTGTAGAGGGGTCTGCGTCCGTTGATTCGCCTTCTGTTTTAAATCTCAATCGCTTAAAACACATCGTAAGACTTGTCACAGCCATCGAGGAAACTTTCGACGACAAACCTGTGTAGGCTTGCATGTTCACATCGACGATTCCGTTACCTGTGGTGGTTCCACCACCACCAGGGGCACAACCTATTCCTATTAACATAATTAATATTACTATTGCTTTGCCCATTATTCCCCCTGCTCCTTTTTTTCCCCAGACTCTGTGAGTGGAAACGCTAGCAAACCCACATGATAAACTTCTTTCGCCTGTGGATCAGCCTCTTTAGTGATCTCTAAAACTTCTGCTAGTGCTTGGTCTAATATCGCTTTAATCTTATCCGCTTTTTCTGGAGTGACTGCGACAGTATGACTTAAAAAATTCCGATCTTCTTTTGGTGTCTGCTCGAACAGCTCAGCACCCAGACCTAACATTTGTTTATAATACCCACCCAATGACAACCGGAACACACCAGAAAGACACTCTAACGAGCGGTCTGGTTTGACAATATTGTTGTTTTCGTCCAATTTGATAAATTCATTTTTAATTAAAAAATCAATAGCTTGCTCAATTTGACTGAGCGGCAAATGTTTTTTTAGTCTTTTTTGAATCCACTTGGCATCCAAAACGAAATCTGAAAGAGCCGACATTTCGCGTATGGCAACGTATTCCCAGTGGGTGAGATATTTATAAACCTCTAGTTCCTTCGCATTGTTTCTTTTGTACTCTTTGAATGTCTGCATCCGTTTGACAGCTTTTAATCTTTCGTCTTGGTCATTTGAGTCTGACAAAGTTAAAAGTAACTTTAAATAGGATATTTCTTGATCATTGAGTCTCAATGCTTTTTTAAATTTATCGACAGCTTTTACGCTTAGGTTTCTTTTTCGGTTGAGAACCATTGGCAAATAACCCGATGCCACTCCAGAGGATTTTGCCACATCTCTTTTTGAAAGATTAAACCTACTGGCCTTTAGATAAGCCAGTAGGTCGTTTAGAAATTCGCGATAGTCATGGTACTCAAAAACATTTGGTCTTTGTGTTGTTAGATTCTTCTTTGCCGCACCCATGACTTTCGCTCCTTTCCTATTTTTAACGATTAAAGAGTTCCACTAATTGCTTCTGCAGCATCTTTTAGTCCACCTACACCCGCGTATGCATTCAACCCGTTAAGGATATCCTGAACCGCCAAAGTTAAAGTGCCATCAGAGTTCGCAGTAAAGCTTCCTTCAAACTTAATTGTGATTCGGTCTGTAGTAGAATAAGTTCCGTTGTCATTGCTTACCAACAGACTGTAACCACCCGCGCAGTCCGATTCCAGGTCGAACTCTAGTCTTACATATTCGCCTTCTGGTATTACTACTGTGCCTAAAGAAGTACCGGCTGATGTCACTGAAACTTCACCCAAGTTGAAGTCCACATTGTCGTTATCTAATGATGGATCCGCAGCATCTTCTTCCCCAGCCTTTTTAAATCGAAGGCGCTTAAAACACATTCTAAGGTCAGATACAGATGCCTGTGCCTGTGGAATCAGTAGATCCCATAGTTTAAATTGTGCTGTTGTGAATGATCCATATTCAAGCGCAATTGCCACTTGGCCGCCGTCCGTATTTGCTTCATCACACCCTGCCATAAAAACAGCGCCCAATGAAAACCATGCCGCCACTACTATACTCATTATCTTTTTACGTCCCTTGATCAACATAACCCCTCCCCTTTGTTAGAAATATGTTGTCTTACTTACCTAACTCTTATCGGACGTTGGTCGAAATACTTTAGCTTTTTGTGATCTTTTTTAATTTTTATTCTTTATATATATTCAATATATTCAATATGTTATGCATTTTAAAATTAATTTATATTTTATTTTATAAATTATTTGTGATCAATATCAATTTGAGATTTGAGATTTGAGGCTTGAGGCTTGAGGCTTGAGGCTTGAGGCTTTAAAAGCTCAGCTCTACTAAATGAAACCCAGAAGGCCCGGGATTCGAGCTAGAGCCTATCTCACTGCCGACAGCCGGGGCTTTCGCATGGTTTGCTGCCAGCGCTTATGATCCTGGTACTTAGCGCAAGCACTTCGAAATTTACGAATCCAATATTCACGCCCTCTTCAGTCTTGGAGCGCGTGGCCTTTCCATAATGCTCAGCCATTTTCTTTTTTAACTCTTCAAGAAGTCCCATTATTCAATCCCCCGCTTTACATTTAAATTATCTCCCCGCAAATTAATAAAATCAATTTATTATTTTAATTTGTGATCATTATTATAATATATAATTTAATATATACTAGTATTTTCAATATATTAAACGCATATTGTATTTCATTAGATTATGTTTCAATTTAATATTTGTGATCAATATCAATTTGAGAAATCCCACAAAAGCATTGAATTCTCCAATCATGAGCAACTCCAAAACACAAAATGAGTCGCGATTATAGCTTTTAGGTTTTATCTGAAATGCACTGCATCCGTAAATGGTAGTAGGCACCTCACAGGCAGTTTTCGTTGATCATGCTGTCGACTTGTTCTTGGTTCATAAGCTTCACCGGGTATTGGTCTCCGTCGAAACCCTGATAATCTAAAAACGAAACATTGATCAACTGACAGTCGGTGAATAAAACTTGAGTTTTACCATAAATATCATCTGTGGGGCTGCGGCCAACCACCTCACCTAAATCCAGCAGGTAACTGCCATTTTGGTGATACTGTTTTTGGCTTTGAATCATCTCTCCAAATTCATTTAATCGCGTTGCTTTGCCGGAGGGATGAATATACAGACCCGTCACTTTATCAAACTCAAAGGTCGCCCCACTTGGGGATGAGATTTTAATGGTCTTTTCATATTCGTCCAGCACAAGCTCTCCTTCTGGGGAGGAGAACATCGTACGAAACGGCGTGCCAGACGCTCTAGTGTAGTCGACCATGTAGCTGTAAGACCACATGCCATCACTGTACCAATAAAAAAAGAGATTCTATCGAACCGTCATGCAGGCCTTCTGAGTAAACTGACATTTCGACCGAACAACGCTCATCTAAATACTTGTTCATTCTGATTTGAAAACTTCCAAACTGTATGACCGTGTCAATGCAAGGATCGTAGGAGCGCACAAATGAGTTGGATCTATATTGAGCTGAAGCACTCCAGCCACAAAAGAAATGTGACAAAAACAGTCCTTTAAGCCGAAAAACGCGGCCCAATACGATTAAATCTAATTTTAGCTGCTAAACTCTTCATAGCCTCAAATTAAAGCAAAATTGAAACCGAAAAAATCCCTCCCTCTGCCAAATAGAGCTGAGGCAACTCTCCACCTAGCGCAGTATATAAATCGTTGTAATGTCTGAGGTTTCCGCCTTTAAAGGGAGCCATTGAACAATCTTATTTTTAGGGGGAACTATGTCAGCATTGATTCGCATATCCGCTTTCTTATTTTTAACCTTTTCAGTTAGCTCCGTTTGGGCTTCTAAAGCCCGTCTCGGGAGCTTGGGTCAAGATCCCAACGGCTCTTTTCACATTGAAGACCCAAGAAACATTTTTTTAAACCCTGCAAAGATCGCCGACCTGGCAGACCAGGTGTCACTCGAAGCCGGTGCATCCTCAATCACCTCTTCGCCAAAAGCTGAGGGTGGAATCATCCATAATCATGATGGTTACACGTTGGGTGTACATTTAGGGAGAGCCGGTGATATTTCGACGGTTATTGATTTAGCACAGTCATTAACTTCAGCCGCGAGCTCCTATTTCTCTCCACAAAACCCCATTGAAATTTTTTGGGGACAACGCTCCTCTTCAGGCCGATCCATTGGGGCAAGTGTGCTTTATGCTAACTCAAAAAGCGAACAAAGTGACGGCGTGGATTACCCAGACAGTAGCGGTTCTATTTTGACCGTTGCCGGCGGTATTGTTGAGCGGGATTGGGAAGCCCAGGGTAAGCTCTACCTTTTGCATAACTCCAAAACAGACACTTCAGCCGTTGCAAAAACAGAATATGAAGGAAGTCCCAGCCTGAGCATCGGTGGCGCCAAACGCCTGGATCAAAACACCAAGGTGAGTGGATCCCTCTACTGGTTAAAATTTGATTTTGATAACGGCACCATTGAAGGCAGCAATGACACACAAACTATCAACGGAACTTATCATAAAACTCTTAAGAGCATCGACGGAACACTCGTGTTTGCCAGTGGTGGTCTCACCTACTCTAATACGGCAACAAAATTTGATGGCGTATCTAGCGAGTTAAAAGTGAACTTGTTGTACCTCCCAGTGATTGTCGGGTTAGAACGCCCTGTGAATAGCTGGCTGACTTTAAGAGGTTCAATTACACAGAATGTACTGTTGGATGAGTCCACCACAGAAGGAGCTTCTAAGCTTAAAACCTCGGGTTTAGACGACACAACTGTGAGCGCCGGCCTGTCTTTGACCTTCGATCAACTGTCGGTGGACGCCACTTTTGAAGGGTTTGATGACTCGACCGCCGAACTTAACGGTGACAAGTTAATGGCCAATGTCTCTCTCAATTACGTTTTCTAAATTGTTTTAAATGTTTTATAGGTCGCTTTTTCATTCCGATGAATGAGCGATTTTTTTTAGAAATACTGGCATCATTGGGTAGTGTTTGATGCGACAAAAAGGACTCGGCTAATGAAAAACAATAAAGTATTAATGTTTTTAATTTTTGGGCTAACAGTATACAGTCCCTCAGTTTTCGCTGAAACGTTCAATTGCTCACTTAATATTGTAAGGTGTATTCGTGAATATCGTACTGATATATCCTGCAGCGAAATACAAGAAGTATTGGCTTCTCAACAAACAATATCTTTGTCTCTGAAGCCTCATGAGCACTCCATTTCAAATTGAAGAACCTTTTTTCGAAGATGAAATCGAAGTACTCGTCACGTGCGATGCAACTAGAGCTCAACTTAATAGTCGCTCGAAACCTCACCGAATTTATGGGCGAGGTCATCGGGGTGAGTTCAGCGCCAATAACCACAGCAGAGCTAAAACTGCAGACTATGGTGCAAAATATCAGTGGCGATGCCGTAACTCGATACTCTTTTAATGTGAGTTGCTTAGCCCGATAAAGCCTTTCAAAAAGTGTCACGCTGACTACCCCTTTATCCATATTACTTAGCGGTTTCATATAGATACGACGGTTTGATTATTTCTAATGTGACTGTCACATAAGGCAAAAGCATCCTGCTTTAGTTTGCCTGTTTTTCAGATTTGAATCAAACTTTATCCAACGAACGCCAATAGCATCTATTTAAACAATGCATATGATTTCTTTTATTCATTTACTACGATGGGAAATGGTATTTTATACAAATGCATTGTAAAAATGTTATAAAACAACAACCAAAGACACATCTATGAGGGGGAATTATGAAAAGAATAGGTTTAGTGTTGTGTTTGTCACTGGGATTTTCAATCAGTGCAAATGCAAATATATGCTAAGGTTATAGCCACAGACTCCACGGGACATTACCAGCCACATGGGGACCAATCCCGTCCAGTTTGTAAAGGCACCAGAGTACCGCAAAATGAATCTGTGCAATATTCACTACCAAACAAGCCGAACATAAAGGGCCTGAGTTCAGTGTGCACGCCGGTCCAGGTGAAGGCTATCAATGTAATGCCACCGATCAGCTCACTCCAGATCAACTCGCTGCACCTGCTTTTCAAGGCTGTGAGAATATAAACCCTGGGGATACTATTGAAGTGCATTGGGTCCACACCTCATGCGACGTCGAGCCAGGACCCGGGTTAGGGATCTTGCCTATCTGATGCCTGCGCCAATCCACAGCTTCGTGTAGAGACTAAAGTCTTTTGCTTGTTAATGACTCTAATGCGGCGGACTTATGGACTTTGCCACCCATGGAAAAATCGATGGGTATTTTCAATCACGCAATATACCCACGGATGAAAGGGCTGTTGAGTTTCTTGGGATCAACAACGGGCCTAGCTTTAACCAGGAGATCTGCTCACCACTTCAAGTCACTTGGAACGTAATGCCAACGTGTAAGACGCTGGACATCAACACCGTTCACCAGTGGTGTCGCAACAACCCGTACAACGAAGTGAAGGCACATGGTGTTCGCGACCTGGTGACCGACCCGAGATTGCTTTCAAATATTGAATAATAATCCCTTTCCCCAAAACTTTTTTAGCGCGGCCCCCACTTGTGAAGAGCCCCTAACTCCATGAGGGCCGCGCCACTCTATTAAGTCAAAAAGTGTCACATTGACCATTAAATAATCCATATTGGCTAACAATTTCAAACAGATATACGGGTTTATAAATTGCATTCTTTGTGATGTGCTGGATCACCTTTAATATTGCACCTCTCTATCATGTGGGGGTGCTGGCACAAAACGGGAGCCCAATGAAAACCTCTATTGCCATACTGGCTACAATTTTATGCATAGGCTTAGAAAGCCAGGCCCAGGTATGTGCACGCTTGTTTCAAATCCAGGCTACTGCGAGCCACCCTCCCGTTAATTTGAAACCCGATCACTTCTAAAGTAAGAAAGATCACTCGATCTGAGTCGAAATCTTTACTAGAAAATCTTAACCTCCGAAGGGGCAGAGAACTTCTTGTTGGTGAACGCATGAATCAAGAAGCCTTAGCCCAGTTTCGTGACAAGTTCATTGCTGGCAATGAGCCAAAAGATGTACCTGCTATTGAAAGTTTTCTACGGCGATGATCAAGGCTCTACAGTGTTTTTGAAAAATCCACGGGAGCAATGGTAGGAATTTTGCGTGTGAACTATTACCCAGAGGGCGATAGAGTCTTCTTAGGCCGGATCATACACCCCGATTTTCCGGGCGTGGGTTTTGCAACCGAGCTCGATCTGTCGCTCATGAGGTTTGTTAAATCCAACTTTCGGAGTGAAAGATTTTACCGTGTTCGTTGAGGAGCGAAACTTCCCGTCGAATAAACGCCTATTTACAAAATCCGTTTTTTAAGTTTGTACAAACTATCAAAGGTGGAGAGTACCGATTTAACCAGTTTAACTTTGAATTGGCAGATTGAAAATGTTTGAGTCGATTTTGGCTGAGATTGTTTGGAAGTTGTTGGCAAGTTTTATAGCTATCCTTTTTTGTTTAAGCCTTGAGTGCAATGCTCAAACTTGTGCGCCATTGTTTGCAGATTCATCCATAAGTATTCACCCCCCTATCGCCTTTAAAACCCATTCTCTTGAAGCTCGCAAAATACTCAAATCAGAAACCGACCAACTCATGCAAATTTTAACTTCTGAAGGGGCAGACCAATATTTCTTTTCCGGCCAGTACACTCGAGAGATGATGTCGGAATTTTTAGATAGCTTTATTGCCAAAAGTCCACGGGAGGAAATTACAAACTTCAATAGTTTTCGAAGAGGAGACGAGCAAGCCTACGCCGTCTTTCAGTCCAATACTGGGAAAATGGTCGGCATTATTAAGTTTAACCTGCATGTCGAAGAAGGACGTGTTTTACTTGGAAGAATTATACACCACGATTTTAGAAACCGTGGGTTCGCGACTGAATTGGATTTGCCCATAATGCAATTTATAAAATCCAACTATGGGGTCAAAGATTTTACTACATTGGTTGACGAAAAAAATATTCCATCAAACCTTATGATGTTTAATAAATCTGTATTTGAATATGTCGATACAATCGACTACGGAAAGTATCTTAACACTGGAAGCCAGAGATTTAATAGGTTTGACTACACTTTAGCTGATTAAGTGCCGTGACTTAATTTCGGTGTTTTTTTGTTCATTCACTTTGAATAAGGTTCTAGCCCTTGTTTAAACTCTTCAAACGCATCAATGGCTCCTTCTCTTTCGCACCATTTAAGGACTGCATCTAGTTTTATCGGTTGAGATTTGGCAATTAACAGCGCTTGATCAAGCCCATCGCGATCTTGAAAATGTATATAACTAGCCAACCGATCTTTCACACTATCTGTAGGTGAGAGAATTTTAATTGCCGCACCTTTTACGTTCATAACATCGGGCTCAATATTTAACTCTTCTCCGATTCCGATTGGTCCTGGCGGAAACTCGACGAACAAATGTGGGCACTCTGGATGCTCGTAATGTCGTTTACTGGTTTTTTTAAATCCAATTTCTGCCATGGCCTCAGGTAAGTCATCTACAAACAAATTTGTCGTGATAAAGTCAAGGTCCCCTGATTTATAAGCCCCCTTCGTATAGATTGAAACCACTGCGCCACCAACGAGTACGGTATCGATCCCTTTTTTGTTGAGGTGTGAGGCGACATACTTCCAAAGAGCTTCTTCAGAACAATTTTTAAAATCAAACTTCACTGTGACCTTCCGATAACTGGCTTGCCCTTTCGACGTGGTCGCCTTCTTACCTGAAACAATTTTTCTCGCTCTTCGATGCCCATGCCATCATAAAAAATCTTTACAAGCTCTTTTACTTTTCTCGCAACCGGACTCTTTGGGTTAAATTGATATATGCGTACGGTTCCCGATTTTTTTGAAACCAAAAGTCCCGCTTGGTCAAATTTGTCCATCTGCTTTTGCACTTGGCTGAGTGTGATCCCCATGTCCTTGGCGAGCCCTGTAGGGTAAGCTTCACCATAGTGGTAAAGATAGAGCATGACCATCGCAGCTGTCTTGTTACCGAATATTTCTACTAACATAATGTTTAAATTAAACCTATTTTGTAGGTTATGCAACCTATTTTATAGGTTGCTAGACCTTTTAAGTAGGTTTATCAACCTATTATATAGGTTATAAAACCTATTTTATAGGTTCTAAAAGTGTGGTAGCCTCCACGAGATATGAACACCATTGACCTCAAAGATGTACAAGAGCTACGAGAATTGAATCACGAATTCATAAAACTCCGGTGATGTCCTCGCAACAACTCAATGATTGGTTAGGGCATAATATTTTTTAAAGCCGAATGCTTACAAAAAGTGGGTGCCTTTAAGGCGAAATTCCAACACCTTGCTACACCTCAAAGAACAAGAAGGGCCTCTCCCCAAAAAAATCGTCGCATATAGCTCTGGTAACCACGCTCAAGCTGTGGCTTGGGCCGGCCAACAGTTAGGCTTAATGGTAGAGATTTTTATGCCGGAGAACGTGGCAAAAGTGAAGTTACAGGGCACGCAGAGCTATGGGGCAAAAGTCACTTTGTGTTCGAGCCATCCGGAGGCCGAAGAAAGGCCGCCCGAAGTGGAAAAAGGCGCTTACCTCATCCCACCCTTTGATCACGATCAAGTCATATGCGGACAGGGAACGGCCTGCCTAGAGGCCCTCGATCAAATAAAAGAACCTTTGGACGCCGTATTCGCCCCCTGTGGAGGCGGAGGATTACTCTCGGGCACATGGGTAGCCGCTAAGGGAACCGACGAAAATATAAAAGTCATTGGTGGCGAACCCTTGGAGGCAAACGATGCGGCTCGAACATTAAAATCCGGAACTATATACTGCTGGCATGACTCGCCAAAAACCATTGCCGATGGGGCGCGTACTTTGAGTGTCACTCCCCGGACATTGCAGTACCTCAAGTGTTTGGATGGATTGTTTGAAATCACCGAAGAAGAGATCATTTATTGGACTCAATGCTTACGCACCAGCTTAAGTTGCATGTCGAGCCAACATCAGCACTCGGCATGGCCGCTGCGAGTAAATGGTTGGGTGAACAAGACCAAAAAAAGAATATTCTGGTGATAATTTCAGGTGGGAATGTGGATGCGACAACAATGCAAACTATTTGGGCGATCGACGAACTGAAACAACCACCAAGACCAAACCAAAGATCTGAGTTCCTCTAAGATACGGACCTACTGAAAGAGGGCTTTGCATAAGCCTGGCGCAGGAGACTCATGTCGGTTGAGTTGAGCCAGTGTCTGTTGAGAGACTTTATCCACCCAACTTTTCCAGCGCGATGGTCTTAGGTAACTATTCAGTGCGTTGATAAGTTCGTACCTATTATTAAGTAACGCCACTCCAGCAGTTAAACCCGTCCCGTACACAATCCAATCTCTAATGTCGCCTGACAAAAGATCTGCTCGAACAGCAGCCACCGTCCCAATGGAAACCACACCCAACATCATTCCCGCTATTGCAACATTGGCTTTAATGTTAGAGGCTTTGTAGAAAAGATTTTTTGGCAAATATCGAAGCGCAGCTTCTTTTTGTTCCGTTGTCATAGTGCTTACATTTTCTTCACCATAATAGGAGATAAGAATTTGACGGAGCTCTTGTGATTTTCTAATTCCAAAAGACTTCCCAATAATATTGAAAAACAAAACCCGTAGCTGTACTTGCAGAAATAGCTGCCGCCGTCTCACGCATCCAAGGCAAATTAAAAAACTCAGCTGCGCTTAAGCCAGAATTCACTATAAATTCCCAACTGTAGAGCCAAGTCCATACCCATTAAAGCCGTCAACTGCACTAAACCCCACTTGATTTTTGCTTCAACGCCAAAAGGATGCAGAGTTTGATTTGCGTCCACTTTGTAGAAAACCTCTATGAGAGATCCATCGAGTAAACTGATCATAGTTTGCCTGAATAGCCATTATGATTGAAGCCGCTACCGTTCCTGAAACCAGCGCATACTCCAATGGCACTTGCTGCAAATACACCGCGTAACAACAGAGTTATATAGAACTCCACGCACGATCGCCAACGACCAAACAAAAGCGGCTTCACGCTCGCCATAAATTTGGCCTAAAACAGAAGGCCGACTCCCCGTAAGCTGAGATAAGTTGTAGTCTTCCAAAGAACGCTCAGGGCCCTCTATCTGTTGGAAATCCTCCACGGACTCTTTGATGGTCAATGAAACTCTGCTCGAAACATCGGACGAACCACCCTGGAGCTTAGATATTTGAAGAATCACCCGGCCGGAATTATCGGCCTCAATGTTTTGTTGAATAAATCGAACGGCCGAGTCCGGACGAATCCACCCACTGATGTTGTATATTGTCTGCATTAATTGAAAGCCCTGGATGTTTTGGGTCGATGGAGTCATCTGCCCTTGAATGAAGAGAGAGGCTCATTAAAACCACTTGAATCATTATCCATCGTATTTGCAATTTCATCATAACCCTTGTACCCACCCCGATGCATTAACTCTGAGAAATAGTTGTTTTTTCCCAGGTAAATTAACTCGAGCCCCTCGAGCTCACCAGCATGTTCTGCTCAAGTGTAACACATACTCACACTCCCATTAAACCACCCTGTAAATTGGTTTCTAAAGACTTCTGATTGATCATAATATTAACAGGCCCCACTAAGAGTGTTGAAGAATTTGCAATCCCCATCCCCTGGAAGTTGTTCAACCCCAACATTTATTTGATTTATGTTATAGAGGTGCGAAACCAAAAAACCTGTTCAGGAGTTTTTATGTCGCGCAACCGTCTTTTTATTTCGATTCTCGTCTGTTTGATGACTATGAAAGCATTTGGTCAAAGCCAACAGGCCGGTAACGAAGCAGACCCGGATTTTGTCATTAAGGCGGCCGCAAGAGGACTGAACCCCGAAGTGTTTACTCCTGAGAGTTACCCACTTCTTCAGGCTGAAGTTGAAAACTACTTATCGAGTCTCGATCCTGAAAGCGATAACAGTTACGTCGAGGATCAAATCGAAGTTCTTGAAGACGTGCTCGATCTTTTAAAGACCAACGAAAATGCGGATCACGCCACGCGAGTGATGACTTATTTTAACGCCTTTCACGCCATTTATGGCCTTTCTGCGGATTACGAGCTCGATAACGGCAAGAGACCACTTATTCCTAAAGCTCGCATTCGATTTAGTGCAAAAGTACCGCACTATGCAGGAGAAGAGCTCACTGTACCCGTAGGCATCGAGCAGGCCGAATTAGAGGCCTGGGACCTGCAGTTGGCCTCGGGTGATCGCAATCGCTTTCTCTCGACTGAAGAACTTGCAGAAATGAATCAATTGGAGCTCTCAGAATTAGACATCAGTGATATTCACCCGGCTTGGTTTTCGCAAAAAGACATTCATAAGAGCAAAAACCACTTAGAAGGACTTCGACAGTGGCGACAACAAAGAATCCGACGTAAATATCATAACCGAATGGCTGAATCTTTAAATAGGAGTCGAAACGAAGTAGCCCCCCCACAATACAACCTACGTGATGTGCAGCACGTTATGTTTATTGATGAAATGCATGATCGGGCAACGTCTCCTAAAATGCATGTCCGCGACAACTACGGCTCCAAATGGAAATTAAAGTTCGGTGCAGAAACACATACCGAACCCATAGCCAATTGCCTGGCCGTAAAAGCAGGGGCCAAATACGCAGACTTGGTTTTTGCTCAACCCTACGGCAAAGAAGGCGTGACACTTATCCTAGATAGCCCAGACAAAGAGAATGGTTTTGCTACACTGACGCAATTAAGAGAGGCACTTAACGATATCTATAAGTTTGATATCCTCGTCCATGTGGCTGACCATGGAGAAATCACGGCCAACAACGTCAATGATATTCTCAGCCAACTCATCGAAGACAGAGAATATACGCGGTTTAAAAAATCAGATTTAATCGGCCGGCAGTACGTGACTTTTAAATCATCTATGCTGGAAGAGAAAGACGGTGCTGGACAGACTCGTATTGGACCAGCCGCCTATAATGCCGTTGGCGCGACTTCGGGATCGCGTGGCCCGAGGCTATATGATATTTAACCAGTGGATTTGGAACCCCGACACCAAAGACGACAATAATCGGGTAACTTGGTGAAAGACCTTGTTTCCTGGTGAAGTATCGTTGTGTATCTCAACACGATCAAGGCGTCTCCATGGGCCATGTTGCAGAAAAAGGGAATATCAACACTCTTGAACATGATCAAGCTATGGAAATCGTCGAAGAAACTCGCACCCGGCTTCGAGGCGGTCAAAGAGTTCGCATTAAGACCGGACGCAGAAATGCGGAGATTCGGATCAAATTATTTTACTATGCTAAAGCCTTTAGCGAAGCGACTTATGCTGATGCAAGGTGGATGACTCGACAAATTGCTAAGCTCAGCAAACAAGACATTCAGTACTGCACCAACCAGGCTGACCTTCCTGACTTTATTAAAACAGCTATTGTGGATAAGTTGATGCTACGTCGACAGCTCATCGCTGACGCCTTTTCCGTGGAAATTTCTTGAGGAAGCAATAATACTGTCGAGCCCATCATCGTCTCTTTAGAAACCCTCAACAGAGACAAGATGCTGCAAAAGATACAACATCCTTTTGTGGTGTTGGAAAATGAAATGCAAAGACTGGGGCTTTGGACAATCGAGGGATATCCAGTCACAAACAAGACCTACTTTATTCTGGTTTCACCAATGACTTGGGACTTCAAGTGGGAGAAGTCAGTCGATGCTCTGACACCGTCTTAATGGGTCTGCTTGTAGAAGAAAGATATCCTACGGGCTTGGTTCGCCGGCAAATGCCCAGTGCTGATCATAAAGCTTTGGCTCGCTGCGAACTCGGTGGCCGTCAACCAGCACGCTTACCTTGGTATTTAGCCTATTGAAAGCCCTTCGAGCAAATTGAGCCGAGGGGCCAACTCTTCTTCCTAACTGGAACTTAAAAATCCCTGCGTTGAGTCCACATTGAGATCGGCTGAAAAATTTATTTTCATCGCCATCTACTTTCAGTTTATATTTGTGATAGGATAGGTTTATTTAATCGACGAAAGTATCTAAATAAATGGACGAAAGCCGGCTGCAAAATATCGCAAAATTATCTCATGCTGTTATTGCTAACGAGCCCAGCATCGCGGGAATGCCTAAAAACTCTTTCCACTGGAAAAACATTTACTACAATCTGAATCACCAATGTTAGGTTTTGAATTGGATTGGATGGAGTACTTTGTCCACAACCCTTTTGATGTCAATAATTTTGAAAAAGACAGCAATTTGCCTGGAATAATGATGACAGAGTCCTATGAGTTTAATCACCCCGATGAAAAAACAGGGGTTATGGGTGAATTTTCAAAGGACATTAAAAAAATCCCTGATCTAAAAAACTACTTTATGGAACTTATCATGGTAGCGGATGAATTGATATTGAATGCTCTGTTTGAGGGGCCACAGTTTGATATCGCTGACAGAAACGACTACAACGTCGACTATCCTGATAATAGAAACAATGAGCTCATTCTATGTAGAGTTTGCTAGTGCCATTGGAATTTTTGTTCGCGACCCTGGAAGCTTGACGCGAAAGTCTTAATGACAAAAAACCTGAGAAACTTTTCCGATACGGGATTTGACCCATCTACAGTATCCGGTGATAACCGAGGGCCTGGGGCTTTCCATTGCTCTCTCATCTCATCCTTGTAGGAGTTGAGCCGGGTCGTACATCATTAGTTGGGTTTTTATCGCCAAAGGGAATAAGAAAAAGAAAAGTCGCAGAAATATCCAAAAGTTTTCACTTCTATGTATAGTCGACTTTTTTTCTATTTTTTTTAGTATCCGAATGCTTCTTTTTTTGCTGAAGTCTTTTCTCTACAGCCGATTTTTTAGGTTTAGTTTTTTTTCTTTTTTTAGGCGGAAACCAAACCGATGCAACCCACTCATTAAGTCGTGCAATGCATGCTTCTCTATTGCGGTTTTGCGATCGATACTTATCACTTTGTAAGACGACGCTACCGTCTGTATTTATTCGAGTATTAAATCTTTGTTCAAACCTATCCTTCACATCCTGAGGAATACTCGTTGATTGGCGAAAGTCCCACCTCAAGGTCGCTTTTGTGTTTACTTTATTCACGTTTTGACCGCCAGGACCGGAGCTGCGATCAAAACTAATATTTAATTCAGTCAGAGGGATTTTTTTCATCCATTCACTTTAAAACATCGTCCGCGGAAAAAAAATCACATATCTCGTCCGAAGGATCATTGTTTGAAATTTTAAAGACCGAACCAGTCGTTGCGGCCTCACCAAATAACATTCTTTTGTCTGTATTGTGTGAGTAAATAGTAAGTAAATTGTGATTTTTTGCC
The DNA here is from genome assembly GCA_041391465.1 of Bdellovibrionales bacterium. Classification (GTDB taxonomy): domain Bacteria; phylum Bdellovibrionota; class Bdellovibrionia; order Bdellovibrionales; family UBA1609; genus UBA1609. The sequence continues at coordinate 697 of JAWKNX010000024.1, read as the reverse complement.
GAGACCATCGTCCGTTTCACCAATAAAATCAGGTGCATACAGAGACAAACCACAGATGTCCTTTAACACTTAGAGGTATGAAAAAATCAATCATCTTAGTGTCTCTATTCGTCCTTTTCTATCAACCGTCTTTCGCCACAGAATGCGTTGCCCACCGTGGTAATAATATGTACGAGTTAGAAAACTCCATGAGCTCTCTTCGCTCAGCAGCACTGGTCGGCGCAAAGTTTATTGAATTCGACATTCATCATACCCAAGATGGCGAACCCATCTTAATGCATGATAAAAAGTTGAAACGGACTGCCAAGTCTATCGATGGCCGTGAATGCGAGATCAGAAAAAAGATTTCAGATCTCACTCTGAGTGATATCGAGCGCAACTGCCAACTCAACAACGGAGAGGATATTCCACGACTCTCAGAGGTTCTACTCGAGTTTGCCAATTCAGACATACACTTTTTTATTGAACTAAAAGACACTCCCTCCGTTGCCACACTCAATTTAATCTATCGCTTTTATCGCGACAGACCCGACCAAGTAACGATAATTTCATTTGAAAAAGAAGTTTTAGATATCTTAGAAGAAGACACGAGAATGATCGAACTTCTAGAAGGTGGAATGAAGCTCTACCATTTAGCTGTTTTTAATATGTGCGCCAAAAAGTCCTATGACGGAGTCGGCTTGCGAATGCCCAGTCA
>JAWKNX010000023.1:0-47368 GCA_041391465.1 Bdellovibrionales bacterium | reverse complement strand
GTGAATGGTAATTCCAGATAAATGTTTAATTTTTCCCGACAATTACTTGATTTTGGGGTTAAAAGACGAGAGAACCTGTGGACGTTTTTGAATGCAGGGCAGTAGCTCTAATTGGTAGAGCGAATGACTCCAAATCAGTAGGTTGGGGGTTCGAATCCCTCCTGCCCTGCCAATTGAGCAGGTGACGGGGCATTCAGATTCGTAGTTTTAGAGGTGCGCATCCGTGGAAACAGAAAATAAAAAAATCATACTTGCTAGCTTTTTAATTGCAGCTGCTATCACTCATTTTGTCATTTCTGTAATTTTTCAATCTTTGGCAGTGAGCTTTGGAGTTGTAGGACGGATATGGTCCCAAGAATACATGCAGCATTTGGTCCCTTTGGCCGGGGCTGTACTGACGTTTTTGATTTTAATGCTTCAACCGAGAATTCAACCTTGGGCAAATGAAGTTGTTACAGAAACTAAGAAGGTGGTATGGCCCTCAAAAAAAGACACCTCAGCAATGACAACGGTATGTTGTGTAATGTTGATCATTGCTGGAATTGTGTTGGGGTTGTTTGACTTTCTTTCAAGTAACTTAGTGAAAATGTTTATTAATTTGTAAAACAAAGGCCAGAGCTCGTGGATAAAAAATGGTACATTGTTAACGTTCAAACCAGTTGTGAACAGACTGCCAAAACGGCATTGGAAGAGCGTATTAAAGCCCACAACATGACAGAGATGTTTGGGGATGTGCTCGTTCCTGCTGAGCAAGTTGTGCAGATGGTGAAGGGTAAGAAACAGTCGCGCACCAAAAAGTTTTTTCCCGGATACATTTTTGTCAACATGGTGATGAATGAGAAGACTTGGCATCTCGTAAAAGATACATCAAAAATCACCGGCTTTCTTGGTGGTGGAACGAACTCCTCTTCAAAGCCTACTCCCGTCCCGGAAAATGAAGTCATGCGAGTGACTCAGCAAATGGAAGAGGGAGCTGAAACATCAAAACCACGGGCAGATTTCTCTGTAGGAGAAGAAGTTCTGGTGACCGATGGCCCATTTAATAATTTTGCAGGAACAGTGGAAGAAATTAACGAAGAAAAAGCACGAGTAAAAGTACTTGTGAGTATTTTTGGTCGACCCACTCCAGTGGAGTTGGATTTTGGCCAAGTGGAAAAAACTTGAATTTAATTTTTATTAACAAAACACACTAATCAGGAGTGGGAACGTGGCTAAAAAAGTAACAGGACAAATTAAGCTACAGATACCGGCAGGAAGGCGAATCCAGCGCCTCCGGGTGGACCGGCGCTCGGACAACATGGTGAACATTATGGACTTCTGTAAGCAGTTTAATGCGAAAACACAGCAGATGGGTGACACTATCATTCCTGTGATCATCACTGTTTATCAAGATCGTTCATTTAGTTTCATCACTAAAACGCCTCCGACATCTGTACTTATAAAACAAACGCTGAAGTTAAAAAGCGGATCAAAAATGCCTCAAAAAGACAAAGTGGGTAAGATTTCTGTTGAGCAGATCAAAGAAATTGCAGAGACGAAAATTCCAGACCTGAACTGTCTTCAAGTTGAGTCGGCAATGTCTCAGGTGGCTGGAACGGCAAAATCCATGGGCCTTCAAGTCCCTAAAGAGTACGGGGTGTAGACATGGCAAAATTAGGTAAAAGATTAAAAGCAGGAAAAGAAAAAGTAGATCGCAATAAAAGATATCCAGTAAAGGATGCGTTGGAGCTTGTTGTAGATGGTGCTACGGCAAAATTTGACGAATCTGTGGATGTTTCTATTCGCTTGGGCGTTGACCCAAAGCAATCCGATCAACAGGTTCGTGGTGCAGTTGCCCTTCCACATGGATTGGGTAAAGACGTACGAGTGATTGTTTTCGCAAAAGGACCTAAAGAAAAAGAGGCGGAAGAAGCCGGTGCAATTTTTGTAGGATCTGATGAGTTGGTTGAAAAGATTCAGGGCGGTTGGTTGGATTTCGATAAAGCCATTGCAACGCCTGACATGATGGCAACTGTGGCCAAGGTGGCAAAAGTTTTAGGGCCAAGAGGTTTGATGCCTAACCCTAAAGTTGGAACTGTTACCATGAAGGTTAAAGAGACTGTCGAGACGGAAAGAAAAGGTAAGTTGGCCTTCCGAGTTGAAAAAGCAGGTATTGTGCACGCTTCAATTGGTCGAAAATCCATGGGTGCTGATAAATTGCGAGACAATTTTGCGACTTTAATGGGTGCTTTGATGAAGGCAAAACCAGCATCAAGCAAAGGTATTTACTTAAGAGGTGTGAATTTGTCGTCAACTATGGGTCCTGGGATCAAAGTTGATTTAACAGATGCACAACAGAATACGATTTAATGTTTTAAACTGGTGAGACGGTCGAAGAAAGCAGGTCCCCAATTGGGGTTAATATTTTGCCTGCCGAGGCAGTTTCGAAGTTAACAACGGTTAATTTCAAAGCTCTCAAAATGATTGTCGCACCGATTCTTAAGAAAGGAGAAGTCTCTATATGATGACAAGAGCAAAAAAAGCTGAAGAGATTTCTGCCATTTCGGATCGGTTTGCGCGGGCGAGAGCGGCTTTTCTTGTCGACTTCAAAGGTATGGATGTCGAACAAGTCACTCAATTGAGGAAGTCGCTCAGACCTATCGACGCTGAAATGAAAGTGGTTAGAAATACTTTGGCTAAGCTAGCCCTTAAGGATCACCCTGAAGCAGATGAAGCTATTAGTGGTGATTTTACAGGGACAAACGCTGTTGTATTTGCATTTGGTGAAGCGCCCGCTTCTGCTAAAGCACTGTCTGAGTTCTCAAAAGACGTTGAAGAACTACAAGTTAAGACAGGGTTTATGGCTGGAAAGCGATTGGACGAAGCCCAAATCAAATTTTTGGCGACTCTACCTGGTAAAGATGAATTGAGAGCCCAACTTCTTGGAACATTGGCTGCGCCTATGTCTAAGTTTGTAAGAACTCTTAATGAAGTACCAAGTGGTTTTGTACGCGTACTAGCTGCCTATAAAGACACGAAGTAATAACAGTATAACAATTAACAATTATATTTTTTAAAATTTAACGGAGGACAAAATGTCATTAACTAAAGACGAAGTTGTAGATTTCCTATCTAATATGCCTGTAATGGAGCTTGCAGAGCTCATCACTACTCTTGAAGACAAGTGGGGCGTAAGTGCTGCTGCCGCTGCTGTTGCTGTAGCTGCTCCTGGTGCTGGTGGCGCTGCTGCTGCTGAAGAGAAGACTGATTTTGATGTAGTACTTGCATCTGCTGGTGCTTCTAAAATCAACGTAATTAAAGAAGTGCGTGGAATCACTGGTCTTGGCTTAAAAGAAGCTAAAGAACTAGTTGAAGGTGCTCCAAAAGCAGTTAAAGAAGGCGTACCTAAGGAAGAAGCTGAGAAAATCAAGGAAGCCCTTGAGAAAGCCGGCGCAACTGTTGAACTTAAGTAAAGCAGTATAATTTTATTCGTGTTTTGTAAGCGGAAGCTTTGCTTCCGCTTGTGGTGTTTGTGATGAGTGCGAAATTTTAAGGAGAAAAAATGAGCCTAACTCCAGTGACAGCCTCAAATGTGAGACTTCGCCATTCGTTTAATAGAAACGAACAACTAATTGAAATTCCTAATTTGATTGAATTGCAAAAGACTTCTTATGAAGAGTTTTTGCAAAAAGATATGGATTCAGACCGTCGCGGCGAGGCGGGATTAAATGGTGTCTTTAAATCGATTTTTCCGATTTCAGACTTTAACAATACGGCAAGCTTAGAGTTTGTGAGCTATAGCCTGGAAACACCAAAATATGACGTTGAAGAATGTCGTCAGCGGGGCATGACTTATGCGGCTCCACTGAAAGTGACTCTTCGATTGATCGTATTTGACGTTGATGAAGAAACAGAAGCAAAATCTGTTCGCGACGTTAAAGAGCAGGAAGTCTACCTTGGTGAGATCCCATTGATGACCGTAAATGGATCATTTATTGTCAATGGTACAGAGAGAGTTGTTGTTTCTCAGCTTCATCGTTCACCGGGTGTGTTTTTTGATCACGACAAAGGGAAAAACTCCGCCAGTGGTAAATTAATTTATTCTGCAAGAGTGATTCCTTACCGTGGGTCTTGGCTTGATTTTGAATTTGACCAAAAAGATTTAATTTATGTGAGAATCGATCGACGCAGAAAATTCCCTGCGACGATTCTTCTAAAAGCTTTGGGCTATACAACAGAACAGTTGCTGGACTTCTATTACGATATAGACGTAGTGAGAGCTGGCAAAGACGGCAAGTTATACAGAGATTTGGAAATTGAAAGGCTGCAAGGCCAGCGGGCTCTATCTGATATTGTAGACCCTAAAACTGGCGAAGCTTATGTGAAGGCGGGGCGCCGGATCACACGAGCTGTGGTCAAGAAGATCCAAGCATCCAACCTAAAAGAAATTGAAGTTTCTCGAGAAGACATCGTTGGTAAAGTTGTTGCAAAGCCAATTATCGATGAAGGAACTGGTGAAATTATTGCTGACTGCAACGCCGATATGTCTTTGGATATTTTGGATCGTGCTCTTGAGGCTGGAGTGCGGGAGTACAGTTTAATCTTTTTGATGGTTTAGCTGTAGGCCCTTACTTCCGGAATACGCTACTTATCGACAAAGTGAACACCAAAAGAAGAAGCTATCATTGATATATATAAAAGATTACGCCCCGGTGAGCCTCCAACGGAAGATGCGGCGACAAACTTTTTAGACGCTTATTTTTCGATCCAGAAACTTATGACCTATCAGGTGGGTCGATTGAAAATTAATCACAGATTCAGTATCCCTTTTGAAGAGTGTGGTTGATCACAGAACACTCACTGAAAAAGACATTATGATGGTTGTTAAGACAATCATTGATCTTAAAAACGGTATTGGAGTGATCGACGATATTGACCATTTGGGTAATCGTCGCGTTCGGTCTGTTGGTGAACTATTAGAAAACCAATACCGAATTGGACTTGTCCGTATGGAAAGAGCTATTCGGGAGCGAATGAGCTTACAAGATCTTGAAACCATGATGCCGCATGACTTGGTGAACGCAAAACCTGTTAATGCTGTGGTCAAAGAATTCTTTGGTTCATCTCAGCTTTCTCAATTTATGGATCAAACGAATCCGCTCTCTGAAATTACACATAAAAGAAGATTGTCGGCGCTTGGACCAGGTGGTTTGACTCGAGATCGAGCAGGTTTTGAAGTACGTGACGTTCATCCAACTCACTATGGTCGAATTTGTCCAATCGAGACTCCTGAAGGGCCGAATATTGGTTTGATTGCCTCTTTGGCAACATATGCAAGGATCAACCAATATGGATTTATCGAAACGCCTTACAGAAAAGTAGAAGATACACGAATCTCTAAAGACGTGAATTATCTCTCTGCACTTGAAGAAACTGGACATCACATTGCGCCGGCGGGTTTAGAAGATGAGCTTAAAGAAGGTAACATCACTTGCCGACACAATGGTGAATACGAAGTTGTCGAAAATGAAAAAGTAAGTTTGATGGATGTGTCCCTTCTCAACTTGTCTCCATCGCGGCATCTCTGATTCCTTTCTTGAGCACGATGACGCTAACAGAGCCTTGATGGGTTCAAACATGCAACGTCAGGCCGTGCCGCTCTTGAAATCAAGAGCCCATTGGTTGGTACTGGTGTAGAAAGGTTGGTCGCCCGAGATTCAGGTACGAGCGTTGTTTGTACAAACGAAGGTGTTGTGGAAGAAGTGGACGCTTCTCGAATAGTTGTACGTCGTTTGGCAAAAGGTGGTGCTCTTGGTGCTAACGTTGATATTTATAACTTAACCAAATATCAAAGAACGAACCAGAACACCTGTTTTAACCAAAGACCTATAGTTCGTGTTGGTGATTCAGTCTCTAGAGGAGACATTATTGCTGATGGCCCATCGACAGAGTTGGGGGAATTGGCATTAGGTCAAAAATATTCTTGTCGCGTTTACGCCATGGCAGGGTTACAACTTTGAGGATTCCATTTTAATTTCAGAGCGGCTCATTAAAGACGATACTTATACTTCGGTTCATATCGAAGAGTTCGAGTGTGTAGCTCGTGATACTAAACTTGGTAAAGAAGAAGTTACTCGTGATATCGCAAACGTTGGTGAAGAAGCATTAAAGGATCTTGATACCTCTGGTGTTATTCGTATTGGTGCAGAAGTTAAGCCAGGTGATATCCTCGTAGGTAAAGTAACTCCCAAAGGCGAAACTCAATTGTCTCCTGAAGAGAAGTTACTGAGAGCTATCTTCGGAGAGAAGGCAGGGATGTACGCGTACATCACTTCGAGTTCCTTCGGGTGTCACAGGTACCGTTATTGATGCGCAAGTCTACAGCCGTGATGGTGCTGAAAATGACGAGCGTCTACAAAATATTACTGAAGAGAAAAAGAAGAAACTTGAGAAAGATCTCTCTGTTGAGCAGAACGTTATCAAAAACAATGCACTTGATAAACTAAAAGCAATTTTAGTGGATAAAGAGACAACAGGTGTTCTTCTTAGTGAAGATGGAACTGAAAAGCTCCTCGAAAAGGGCAGAAGATCACCAATGAAGATCTTGAAACTGTTCCGTTTGAGTTGCTTCCATACATCCCTCTTGACAGCGAAGTAGAATATCAACTGACTCGAATTATGGATGGAGCCAGAAATCAGCTTGAAGCTGTAAAAATGGTTTTCAATGAAAAATTGATCGACTGAAAAAGGGTGACGAACTTCCTCCAGGTGTGATCAAGATGGTTAAAGTTTATGTTGCGATAAAACGTAAACTTCAAGTCGGTGACAAGTTTGCTGGTCGACATGGAAACAAAGGTGTCGTTTCTCGAGTCATGCCGATGGAAGACATGCCATTTATGGCAGATGGTACTCCCTTGATATGGTTTTAAACCCATTGGGTGTACCTTCGCGGATGAACATCGGTCAGATTCTTGGAAATTCACTTAGGATGGGCTGCTCACGGAACTTGGCAGCTTGCTGCTGAACTCGAAAACTTCAATGAGTCCAGTGCTAGATCAACTTTGAAAAAAGTTTTTAATAACAAAAATTTTGATAAGAAGATCGATGAAGCTGACACTGACTCAATTAAAAAGTTCTTATGGCAAGGCCGTGAAGGAATACATTTAGCCACACCTGTTTTTGATGGTGCGAAAGAAACTGACGTAAAAGACTTTCTTAATAGAGCTGAATATCCACAGTCTGGTCAAACTATGCTGTTCGACGGTCGCACAGGCGAAATGTTCCAAACCCGTGACTGTAGGAATCATGTATATGTTGAAACTTCACCACCTCGTGGAAGAGAAAATTCACGCACGGTCCATTGGTCCTTACTCACTCGTTTCTCAACAGCCTTTGGGTGGTAAAGCCTCAATTTGGTGGTCAGAGACTTGGGGAGATGGAAGTTTGGGCTATCGAAGCGTACGGTGCAGCCTATGCTCTTCAGGAGTTCCTACCAGTTAAGTCGGATGACGTTGCTGGAAGAACTCGAATGTATGAGAGCATTGTTAAAGGCGAAAACGTTCTAGAGCCAGGTTTACCTGAGTCTTTTAACGTTCTCGTTAAGGAACTGCAGAGTTTGGCTCTTAATGTTGAGCTCATGGAATCAGACATTTTAACAGAGGCCCCGAGGGAAATTGAGGCCAGTGATGAACAAACATTGCAACAATAAAAGGTAGGAGTCGGCGTTGAAAGATCTATTAAACTTTTAGATAAACCAAAAGATCCCTTAAGCTTTGATGCTGTTCGAATTTCTTTGGCCTCGCCAGAGATGATTAGAGGTTGGTCATTTGGAGAAGTAAAAAAGCCAGAAACCATCAACTACAGAACATTCAAACCAGAGCGTGAAGGTTTATTTTGCGCTAAGATATTTGGTCCAATAAAAGATTAGAATGTCTATGTGGTAAATACAAGCGAAATGAAATATCGTGGCGTCATCTGTGAAAAGTGTGGCGTCGAAGTGACACAATCAAAGGTACGGCGGGAACGACTAGGTCATATTGATTTGGCAAGCCCTGTTGCTCATATTTGGTTTTTGCGATCACTCCAGCCGTATAGGTAGCCTTACTGGATATGACATTGAAGGATGTTGAACGTGTCCTTTATTGTGAAGCTTATGTTGTTATTGATCCCATGGAAACCGATTTGATTGAGGATCAGGTGTTGACTGAAGAAGCGTTATCAAGCGGCTTTGGACCAACATGGTCCTAACTTCAAAGCGGGTATGGTGAGAAGCAATTCTTGAGCTTCTTAAAAAAGTAGATCCAGAATATTTGTCTCGTAAACTAAGAATTGAACTTAAAGAAGTAAAGTCAGAGGCAGCTACAAAAAAACGACAAAAGATTGAAAGTATCTGAAGCAATTAAGGTTCTGTGAACAAACCTGAGTGGATGATGCTCGATGTGCTACCTGTGATCCTCCTGATTTACGTCCACTAGTTCCTTTGGACGGTGGCCGATTTGCAACTTCAGATTTGAACGATCTTTATCGTCAGAGTCATCAACCGGAACAATCGACTCAAGCGTTTACAAGAACTCAATGCTCCTCACATTATCATTCGTAACGAAAAACGAATGCTACAAGAAGCTGTTGATGCTCTTTTAGATAACGGAAGACGCGGTAAAACATTTACGGGTCCAAACCGAAGACCGTTGAGATCTTTGGAGTGATATGCTCAAAGGTAAGCAAGGGCGTTTCCGTCAAAACCTTCTCGAAAGCGTGTGGATTATTCCGGTCGATCGGTTATTGTTGTTGGGCCAGAATTAAGATTACACCAGTGTGGTCTTCCCAAGAAAATGGCCTTAGAACTATTTAAGCCATTTATTTATAATAAATTAGAAGAGCGTGGATTTGCTTCGACAATTAAGCAAGCCAAGCGATTGGTTTGTTATGAGAATCGTTGAGGGTATGGGATATCTTATCAGAAGTGGTAAAAGAGCATCCAGTCATGTTAAACCGTGCTCCAACTCTTCACAGGCTTGGGATTCAAGCTTTCGAACCAGTTTTACAAGAAGGTAAAGCAATTCGATTACACCCGCTCGTTTGTACCGCATTTAACGCTGACTTTGATGGTGACCAAATGGCGGTTCACGTTCCTCTTTCGATTGAGGCTCAAGTTGAAGCACGCGTTTTAATGATGTCGACAAATAATATTTTAAGTCCGCCAATGGAAACCACAATTAACCCAACACAGGATATTGTTTTGGGCTGTTATTGGATGACACGTGTGCGTCCGGGAGCTAAAGGCGAGGGGCGAACTTTTGTTAATGTACAAGAGGTCATTTACGCTCACGAGCAAGGTAAAGTCGATTTACAAGCAGCTTGTAAAGTTCGAATTAATGGCAAAATTGTCGAGACCTCTGTGGGAAGAGCCATTTTTGCAGATATCGTTCCCCGTGAAGTGCCTTGGGATCAAGTCAATAGAGTAATGTCCAAAAAATCTTTGGCAAACCTCATTGATATTTCGTTCCGTCATGCCGGCGCAAAAGCCACGGTTATTTTGGCGGATAAGATTATGGAAATGGGATTCAAGTACTCAACTTTGGCTGGAATTTCGATTTAGTGTTGTGATGACATGCTCATTCCAGAATCTAAAACGGCATGTTGGTCGCTGCTGAAGCTGAAGTGCAAGAAATCAGAAATCAGTACGATGAAGGTTTGATCACCGATGGTGAGCGATACAACAAAGTTGTGGATATTTGGGCTCAGACGGCAGATAAAGTTGCCAAAGAAATGATGACCCAGATTGAATCTCAAGATTTTGACGTTAATGGAAAAACGGTTAAAGACGATTCCTTTAACTCAATTTTTATTATGGCCGACTCTGGAGCTCGAGGTAGTGCGGCTCAGATTCGACAGCTCGCGGGAATGCGTGGTTTGATGGCAAAACCTTCTGGTGAAATCATCGAGACCCGATTACTGCGAACTTCCGGAAGGTTTATCTGTACTTCAGTATTCTTTATTTCTACTCACGGTGCTCGTAAAGGTCTTGCCGATACAGCTCTTAAAACTGCGAACTCAGGATATTGACTCGACGTCTTGTGGACGTGGCTCAGGATATCATTGTAACTGCAATTGATTGTACCGACGATGGAATGGAGCTTCAATCTCTGACAGAAGGTGGAGAAGTCATTCAGGAACTTGGCGATCGTATTTTAGGTCGTACGGCTCTAACTGATATTCTTGACCCTTATACAGACGAAGTGATTTGTTCTGCAGGTGAAGAGATCAATGAAAGAGTTGTTGAAAAAGTAGATGAAGCTGGTGTTGATGTCGTAAATGTTAGATCACCATTAACCTGTCGGACTAAACGCGGTGTTGTGTGAAGTGCTATGGGCGTGACCTCGCTCGTGGAGCGACGGTGAATCAGGTGAAGCGGTCGGTATTATTGCTGCTCAATCCATTGGTGAGCCAGGAACTCAGTTGACGATGAGAACATTCCACTTAGGTGGAACGGCTTCTCGTGCGGTAGAGCAATCTGTCCACACAACTCGACACGCAGGGCAAATTAAATTTGAAGATGTCATGCATGAGACTAATCGAGACGGCAAATTAGTTGTTATGAACAGAAACGGCCGTATCGTTGTTATTGATGAGGGCGGCAGAGAACGCGAATACTTTACTCTTGTGTACGGTGCCGTGTTAAATGTTAAAGAAGGCGATAAAGTTGAGGCGGGTACAACCATTGCTGAATGGGATCCGTATTCTAACCCAATCGTATCTGAAGTTTCCGGAAAGTCTGTTTATGAGGCCATCGAAGAAGGTATCTCTATGACAGAGCAGGTTGACCCTGTTACGGGTTTTGCAACAAAGGTAATTACTGAAGCTAAAGGTCTTGCAGAAAAACCAACTGTTCACGTTAGAGATGCCAATGGCGAAGTTCTAATGCTGCCAGGTCGAGATATACCTGCTCGATACGTTATTCCAGTTGGAGCTCAACTATTAATTGGTGAAGGCAAAGAAATCCACGCTGGTGATGTAATTGCAAAAATTCACAGAGAAACGACAAAGACTCGCGATATCACGGGTGGTCTACCTCGAGTTGCAGAACTGTTTGAAGCTAGAAATCCAAAAGAGGCTTCTATCATTTCTGAAATCGACGGTTATGTGACTTTTGGTAAGGATGTCAAAGGGAAGCAAAGAGTGATTGTAACGCCTGAAATTGGAGAGCAAAAAGAATACTTGATTCCAGGTGGTAAACACATTGCTGTTCGAGAGGGTGAGTTTGTTAAGGCGGGTGAGGCTCTTATGGAAGGTCCTACAAATCCGCACGACATTCTTGCCGTACTTGGCGACAAAGAGCTTTCGGCCTACTTGGTGAATGAAATTCAAGAAGTTTACAGACTTCAAGGTGTTGCGATTAATGATCGACATATTGAAGTCATCGTTCGGCAAATGCTTCGTAAAGTAAAAGTGCTTGATCCTGGCGATACAATCTTCTTAAACGACGAACAGGTCGATAAATTTGCATTTGAAGAGGAAAACGAAAAAGTGATGAAAGAGGGTGGTCAGCCGGCAACAGCGGAACCATTATTACTCGGTATTACTAAAGTTTCACTCAGCACAGATTCTTGGATTTCAGCGGCGTCCTTCCAGGAGACAACAAAAGTTCTAACTGAAGCAGCTCTGAACTCTAAGACAGATCGCCTTGGTGGCCTTAAAGAAAATATCATCATGGGTCGCTTGATTCCTGCTGGTACTGGCTTAGGCACATACAAGAATTGGAAAGTTCGTGTCGAAGAAGAGCACATGGATTCGTTCTCGGCACTTCCAGGTGGAATGAGTGGAGCTTCGGCGCACACTTAATGTAAATGTTTGAAATTTCGAGGCTTTTTAGTGAGCCTCGAAAGTATGATTTTCAGTATAAAAGATTTAGAGCATTTCGGTTGACGAAGTGCTCTAAAAAACGATAGGTTGCCCAGTCTATAAAAAGTTTTGGGCGAAAAATGGCTAAAATAAGAGGTTTAAATGCCAACAATCAATCAACTGATTCGAAGTGAACGAAAGCAGCAGAAGGAGAAATCAAAATCTCCAGCATTGACGAGATGTCCACAAAGACGTGGTGTTTGTACTCGTGTTTTTACAACAACACCTAAGAAGCCGAACTCGGCGCTTAGAAAAGTGGCTCGTGTCCGTTTATCAAATGGTTTTGAAGTGAACTCATATATTCCTGGTATCGGTCATAACCTACAGGAGCACAGTGTTGTTCTTATTAGAGGTGGTCGTGTGAAGGATCTTCCAGGTGTGAGATATCATATCGTTCGTGGAGTACTTGATACTCAGGGTGTAAACAACAGACTTCGTAGTCGTTCTAAATACGGTACGAAGAGACCAAAGAAGTGATTTAAAGGAACAGGTGAGTTAGATGTCTCGTAGAAGAGGAAGTTACAAAAGAGAAGTTACGCCAGATCCCATTTACAATGATGTGATTGTTGCGAAATTTATTAATCGCCTTATGTTGGATGGAAAGAAATCCATTTCTCAAAAATTCTATATGGCGCATTGGATGACTTAAAAACTAAAGTAGCCGGCGAAGAACCACTGACGGTTTTTAAAAGCTGTAGATAATGTAAAACCTAATTTAGAAGTCCGATCTCGTCAAGTTGGTGGAGCCACTTATCAAGTGCCTGTTGATGTTCGACCGGCTCGTCGATTGACTCTTGCAATTCGTTGGCTTGTTGAGCATGCCCGTAAACGCGGTGAAAAATCAATGTCACAACGTTTAGCTAGTGAGTTGGTTGATGCCTATAATAATCGTGGAAACGCGATAAAGAAAAGGAAGATGTCCACCGTATGGCGGATGCAAACAAAGCTTTCTCTCATTACAACTGGTAAAATATTTACTTCAGATCCGCAGCGAATCTAAGGAAGTTAGGTTCGCTCGGGCTAAGTCACTTACATTCTTGTAAGCTCCTAGCGCCCTCGCTTCCTAATTCCTTACATTCTTGCGTCTCTTTGTAAAATTCGCGCCTAAACAATTTAAATATCTAATATTAATTCGATACACGATGGATTTACTTCTTGAATCTGTAACAAATTGTATCGGTAGCCAAACTTTATTGCATTCAACTTTGTTGAGAATTAATTTTTAAATTGTGAAGTTTGTATTAGTTATTCAAGCCATTTTTATTTTCACTGGGTGCAGTACCGCATTAGAGGTGGTCTCTGAAAATGATTCTCCTTTTGGCTATAAATCTGAGTCGTTGGAAGGCAAAAAAAGTAAGTATGTAAGGCAAAGAATTGTAAACCCATCTTTGGGTTACAGTCGAACTGTTGAAGTGGAGTATGATAGGTCTATTGACGATTATCCAGATAAAGGCCATTTCTATGCTGAGAAGCCAATGCGAAAGAACAAGTATGTCGATGTCTCTTCTCCGGACGAATCTACACATGTACCCAATGTGATGTCCAATTTCCCCTCACGCAACGATTCGGCGAGCAACATGTTTTTGACTGTGAATGCTGGCTTTCCGCAGAAGCACTCTGGGGCAAATTTTGGAGTCGGGATATCATCAATGCTTCCGGCTCTAGAACTGCGTGCTGGAGTATCAGCTTTTAATAGTGATATGTTTTACCTCGGGTTCGATGGAGGGATTCGCGTCCGGCCCTTTGAAAAACTCTCACCCTTTGTTGGGCTAGGTGGCTACTTGGGAGACGCTAAGGAGTGTGAATCTAAATATATTGGAGGAGGGGAGTATCTGGAATCCTGTGAGAAGTTCTTTTGGCAACGTGGTATCCTGAATGGGGGGTTTCGTTGGACATGAAAGAAGCTGGGTCAGTGAGCTTGTTCTTCCGTGATTACTCTAGTTTTGGTCAGTCTGTTGAAAATCAGGAGACTAGGATGATAGGGGTGGCAATTAGTTTCAAAGTTGATTAGTATTGTCGGCGTTTAGAGGTGGTAATTTATGGCGAAAACAAAAGCCGCAGTTCAAAATATTGAAGATTTACGGGTTACTCGAAATATTGGGATTATGGCCCACATAGACGCGGGCAAAACGACGACCACCGAAAGAATTTTATTTTATACCGGTAAATCACATAAAATAGGTGAAGTTCATGATGGCGATGCCACTATGGACTGGATGGAGCAAGAGCAAAGAGCGTGGAATCACGATCACCCCGCCGCAACCACCTGTTTTTGAAAGACCACAGAATTAATATTATCGACACTCCCGGGCACGTAGATTTCACAATTGAGGCGAAAGATCACTACGGGTGCTTGATGGAGCCGTAGCGGTGTTTGATGGAGTCAACGGAGTAGAACCTCAGTCGGAAACGGTTTGGAACCAGGCCGATAGATATGGCGTCCCCCGGATCTGTTTTGTTAATAAAATGGATCGAGTCGGTGCAGATTTTTTATTTAGTGTTGATACGATTAGTGAGCGTCTTGGTGGCAATCCTATCCCGATCCACTACCTATTGGGTCTGAGGATCAATTTCGTGGTGTTGTAGATTTAATAAAAATGAAAGCGCTTATTTGGCAAGACGGAGATCGAGGGGAATCATTTGAAGAGGAAGAGATCCCAGAGGAACTTAAAGAATCGGCTGAAGAAGCTCGTTCTAAAATGATCGAAACTGCTGCCGAATTCGACGATGTACTCATGGAAAAATATTTCGAATCCGGCGAACTCAACGAAGAAGAAATATTAAAAGGTTTAAGAAAAGGGACATTGGATTTAAAGATTGCGCCCGTGCTGTGTGGATCGGCATTTAAAAATAAGGGAGTACAGCCTTTGTTAGATGCGGTAATTTCATTTTTGCCGTCGCCTTTAGATTTGCCACCAGTCAAAGGAATGGACCCTGAAAGAGAAGATAAAGTCATTGAGTGTCCGACGGACTTTGCGGCTCCGGTAGCGGCTTTGGCATTTAAGATTGCTGCGGACTCGTTCGCGGGAACAATGACATTTGTTAGGGTTTACTCCGGTATAGTTAAGGCGGGAGCGGCACTCCTTAACCCACGAATTGGTAAAAAAGAACGTATTCAAAAAATCTTAAAACTTCATGCAAACTCCAGAGAAGAGGTCTCAGAGCTTCGAGCTGGTGATATAGGTGCGATCATTGGTTTTAAGGATACGGCCACTGGAGATACAATCTGTGACCCCAAAAAGCCCGTTGCGCTTGAATCCATTAAATTTCCTGAGCCGGTAATTGCTATGGCAATAGAGGCGAAGTCTTCGGCGGATCAAAAAAAGATGCAAGAAGCGTTGGATCGATTACAAAAAGAAGATCCCTCCTGTCGTGTTAAGGTGGATCCTGAGACGGGACAAATGCTTATTGAGGGAATGGGTGAACTTCACTTGGAGATTCTTGTTGATAGGATGATGCGTGAATACAAAGTTCAAGCGAATGTGGGTCAGCCGCAAGTCTCATACCGTGAAACAATCCAATCGGTCGCAAAAGGCAACTCATCGTTTGAAAAAGAAGTGGGTGGAAAGCTTCAGTTTGGTCAAGTTTCACTTAAAATTGAGCCACAACCTAGGGGCGCTGGAGTCGCAGTGGAACCCAAACTTCCCAAAGGCTTCAATTCTGAATTCTTAAGGGCAATTGAGCAAGGTGCAATGGAGTCTTGCGCAAATGGAGTCGTTGCGGGTTATCAAATGATTGATTTGAAGATCATAGTTGAAAGTGCTGAAGTGAACGAAGAGACTTCTTCGGCAATGGCCTATAAAATTGCAGCCTCTCAAGCATTTCGCGAAGCGGCTCAGAGTGCTCAAGCCATACTTATGGAGCCCATATTTAAACTTGAAATAATTACACCAGAGGATTTTTTAGGGACAGTAATAGGTGATCTTAACTCCCGAAGAGGGAAAGTCGAGTCCATGGGGCCTCGAGGCCAGGTGCAAGTCGTTAATGCCGAGGCGCCTTTAATGACCTTATTTGGCTATGCTACGGACCTGAGATCGATTACACAAGGTCGTGCGAGTTTTAGCATGGAGTTCCTCAAATATGAATCGGTTCCGCCAAAAGTGGAACAGGAAATATTGAAGAAAATTGGCCGTATTTAAGCGGGTTTGAGCGGAAATCAGACTGCGTCAAAATATTTTTATAATCGCCAGAATTTTTTTTGACATCACATTTCCTGAGATGCATACTCGCCACCTCGAATTGTGGTCTCTTGAGTCTCATGGTTTCAAGTCGATTTTTGATCGAAACTGGTCCCAAATGGCTCTGAAGTGGCGGTTTTTTATTGTCTGAAAAGAGAGAGTAACACCGTATTTGCCACGACTTAGAACTGTTAATAGGAAGATTTTTAAACAACGTAAAAAGCGGACAAAAAAACATGCAAAGTCAAAAAATCAGAATTCGATTAAGAGCATTCGATCACAAATTGCTAGACGCTTCGACAAAAGAAATTGTTGAAACAGCAAGAAGAACGGGTGCTAGAATTGCGGGGCCGATCCCATTACCAACTCGTATCAACAAGTATACGGTTTTGCGTTCTCCTCACGTGAATAAGAAATCTCGCGAGCAATTCGAAATTAGAACACACAAAAGACTTTTGTATATTCTTGAGCCTTCACATCAAACTGTAGATCAACTTATGAAATTAGATCTATCGGCAGGTGTTGAAGTTGAAATTAAAATTCAAGAGCAGTGATTGGGAGCACTTAAATGAGCGAAGAAGCAGTTGAAGAAACACAAGCAGCGGAAGAGAGCAAAGCCTCTAGTAATGAGGTAAAGCTCAACGGGATCTATGCCTTTAAAGTAGGTATGTCCTCTGTCTACGATGAAAATGGAGATCAGGTTCCTGTGACCGTTCTTCGCTATGAGCCGTGGATTGTATCTCAAATAAAAACCGATGAAAAGAAGGCTACCAATCTGTTCAGATTGCGTGCCGCCCGAAAAAAGACCTTAGAACAACTCAAGCAGAGAAAACACACCTTAAAGGTGCAGGCTTTGAAAACGGAGCCTACTTTGTTCGCGAAATCCGACAAAATCTTCCGGATCAAATCTCTGTGGGTCAAAAGGTTGCCATTGATTCCCTTGAAAAAGGAAGCTTGATTAAAGCAACTGCCAAATCCAAAGGGCGAGGCTTTGCAAGTACAATTAAGCGATGGAACTTTGGTGGGGGTCGAGCCTCACACGGTGGTAAAGCGACACTTAGAGCGCCGGGTTCTATTGGTATGTGTGAGTTTCCTGGTCGAGTAATCGCCGGCAAAAAAATGTCGGGTCACTACGGGCAAGAGACAACTTCTGTAAAAAACCTTAAAGTGGTCGACGTCATCCCTGAGGAAAGTGTCATTCTTGTAAAGGGTCCGATTCCTGGTGCAAGAAATACGTTGGTCAGATTGGAAAAGGCATAGTTATGGCAACCGTAGAAATATTAGATTGGAATAATAAAAAAGTAGGTACAGCGGAGCTTTCTAGCGATGTGTTTGAAGCTCCCGTGAGAAAAGATGTACTCCATGAAGTTGTTAAGTGGCAGTTGGCGAAAAGACGTCAAGGAACACATAACGCTAAAACTCGTGGTGAAGTGAGTGGATCTAGTAAAAAGCCGTTTAAGCAAAAAGGAACGGGTAATGCTCGACAGGGTACGAATAAGTCACCATTAAAGCCGGGCGGTGGTATTACCTTCGGTCCAAAGACCAGAGATTACAACTATGCACTTCCTAAAAAGGTTAAGAAGCTAGCGTTAAAATCAGCGCTCTCTCACTTGTATAGCGAAGGCAAGGTCGTTGTCGTTAAAGATATGGACGCTAAAGAAGGAAAGACTAAAGAAGTTGTTAGCGGATTGAAGAATTTAGGTTTTAGTAAGGCCGTTTTAGTAGATGCTCATATTAACGATAGATTTAAAAGAGCTTCAAAAAACATCAAAAACATAAATTACATTCCAGTTGGGGGTGTAAACGTTTATGACCTTTTGAAATATGATCAGCTTATATTAACTGAAGCGTCTATTGCAGATCTTCAAGCTCGCTGTGAGGTGAAGTAATGTTGCATGTAATTAGAAGACCACTTGTTTCAGAAAAAAACAGTTTGCTCGCAGAGCAAGGTTATTATGCGTTTGAGGTAGATCGCAAAGCTACAAAAATAGACGTTAAAAATGCGGTAGAAAAAGCTTTCCGAGTGAAGGTAGACAAGATTACGACTCAGGTTTGTCGTGGTCGTTCAAAGAGAACTCGAGTTGGCGTGAGCAAACCCAAGTACTGGAAAAAAGCACTGGTGAAGCTTGCCCCTGGTGAAAAGATCTCAATTTTTGAGGGAGTGTAATCAATGGCAATTAAGGTATTCAAACCAAGAAGTCCTGGTCGACGAAATATGTCTGGATTTGATTTTAGTGAAATCACTAAAACGACTCCAGAAAATCGTTAACCGAGTCTTTGAAGAAAACAGCAGCGAGAAACAACCGCGGTCGAATTACAATGCGCCATCATGGTGGCGGGCCATAAGCGTCGTTACCGAGTTATTGATTTTCGACGGGACAAGTTGGATATCCCGGCCAAGGTAGCTACAATTGAATACGATCCGAACCGTAGCTGTCGGATTGCTCTTCTCAATTATATCGATGGCGAAAAGAGATATATCATTTGCCCTGTGGGACTTAACGTTGGTGATACAGTTATTTCCAGTAAGGAAGCTGATATTAAGCCAGGCAATAATATGCAATTAAAAGACCTTCCGACAGGCACTACAATTCACAATGTTGAGTTGAGACCTGGAAAAGGGGGCCAACTGGCTCGTGGAGCAGGTGCTTCAGCAACATTAGTGGCAAAACTAGGCAAGTACTGTCAGGTTAAAATGCCTTCTGGTGAAGTAAGACAGGTTTTGAGTGAGTGTAGAGCGACGGTAGGTCAAGTTGGAAACACTCAACACGAAAATATTCAAATTGGAAAAGCAGGGCGTACCCGTTGGAAGGGAAAAAGACCTTCTGTTCGTGGTATGTGCCAAAACCCTATTGATCACCCTAATGGTGGTGGTGAAGGTCGTGGTAAAGGGGGGCATCCAATGACCCCTTGGGGTAAGCCATGTAAAGGGCATCGAACGCGAAATAATAAACGCACAGATGCAATGATTGTTAAACGACGTGCAGCGAATAAGAAGAAATAAGGAGTTTTAGAACGTGGCTAGATCCGTAAGAAAAGGTCCTTTTATAGACCATCACTTGTTGAAAAAGATTGAAACAGCCAATGAATCTGGCGACAAAAAAGTTATTAAAACTTGGTCTCGTCGATCCACAATCGTTCCTGATTCGGTTGGACTTACATTCGCTGTTCATAATGGAAAAAAGTTTGTGCCTGTATATGTAAATGAAAACATGATCGGCCACAAGTTTGGTGAATTCGCCCTGACTAGAAACTATACAGGTCATGGCGATAAAAAGGGCAAAGGCAAGAAGTAATTGAGAGGCTGAAATGGAAGTTAAAGCGAGCTTAAAATATGCAAGAGTAGGAACGCAGAAAGCCAGATTAGTGGCAGATGCAGTTCGTGGACAAGACGTAAATGAGGCGATTAGAACTCTGACTTTTATGAAGAAAAAGTCAGCGGGTATTGTAAGAAAGCTCATTGAATCAGCTGTTGCAAATGCAGAGCAGAAAAAAGTGATTGATGTAGACAATCTTTATGTGAAGACGATCACTGTGGATCAGGGTCCAGCGATGAAAAGGATTCGACCGCGTGCGCAGGGAAGAGCGTTTGTCGTAAAGAAAAAATTAAGTCATTTCAACGTCGTTTTGGACGAAAGATAAGGAAGGGACGCAAGTGGGACAGAAGGTCAATCCAATTGGTTTTAGAGTAGGTGTTATTAGAACTTGGGATTCTCGCTGGTATGCAAAGGGTCCTCAATACATAGCTAACCTACATGAAGATTTTAAACTGCGTGATTACGTAAAAAAACGCTTAAAGCACGCAGGTGTAGCAAAAGTAGAAACAGAGAGAGTTTCTAGCAAAATTAAAGTCATTATTTCAACGGCTCGACCAGGTGTTGTTATTGGAAAAAAAGGTGCGGGCATTGATGCTTTAAAAGCAGAACTACAAAAACTGACTTCAAATGAAGTTTTTGTAAATATTCAAGAAGTGAGAAAGCCAGACTTAGACGCTCAATTGGTAGCTGAAAACATTGCGCTTCAATTGGATAAGCGGATCTCTTGGAGACGCGCATTGAAAAAAGCAATGGCAGCATCCATTAGAAGTGGTGTTCGCGGAATTAAAATCAAAGTAGGTGGCCGACTGGATGGTGCTGAAATTGCTCGTTCGGAATGGTACAACGAAAGGTCTGTTCCTCTTCACACTTTGAGAGCAGATATTGATTATGGAACTGCTACAGCACAAACCACTTATGGAGTTATTGGCCTTAAAGTGTGGATATATCGTGGCGATGTTTTAACTAGACGTGAAGCTGAGGAGACTGGTCGTGTTAAGTCCTAAAAAAGTTAAATGGAGAAAGCAGCATCGGCTTGACCCCAAAGGTTTTGCAACTCGGGGTAATAACATCGACTTTGGTGATTTTGCCTTAGTAGCAACAACGCCAGGGCGTTTGACATCTCGTCAAATAGAAGCCGGACGTATTGCAATTTCAAGAAGCGTTAAGCGTGGTGGAAAAATGTGGATTCGAATTTTTCCAGATCGTCCAATCACCAAAAAACCTGCTGAAACTCGAATGGGTAAAGGTAAGGGAAGTTTGGAGTATTGGGTGGCAAATATTCAGCCAGGTCGAATCCTATATGAAATAAATGGTGTAAGTCGTGAGCAAGCAGAGGCGGCGTTTCGACTCGCTTCCTACAAACTGCCGCTAAAAACTAAGTTTTTGAGTCGGGAGGGTTAAAGTGAAATTCGCAGAAATAAAAGATTTAACAGTAGAAGAATTGAGAAAAAGGCAATCTAGCTTGAAAGAAGAGCTTTTTGAAACATCTATGAAACATAAGTTAGGCCAGGTGGGTAGTCCCATGGATGTTAGAAAAGTAAGAAGAGATATTGCCCGAGTAAAAACGGCCCTTAACCAAAAGCTTTCGCAGTAAGTAACTGAGGTAAAAGATGGCAGAGCAAACCGCTACAAATAATACAAGAGGTCGACTCAACCAAGTAATTGGTGAAGTGATCAGTGATAAAATGGATAAGACAATTTCTGTAAAGATTTTTCGTCAAGTCAAGCACAAGAAATACGGGAAGTATCTTCGTAAGTCCTCTGTCTTTAAGGCACATGACGAGACAAATATGGCGAAAACAGGTGATAAAGTGTTAATTACAGAGTCTCGCCCTATGAGTAAAACTAAGCGCTGGAAGCTTGCAAAGGTTCTAGAGGCATCAGCAGAATAGAGAACTTTTAAAAGGAAGAAAAAACCATGATTCAAATGCAGTCAAAATTAAAAGTTGCAGATAACTCCGGAGCCAAAGAGGTTCAGTGTATTAAGGTTCTAGGCGGTTCAAAGCGCAGAACGGCATCAGTTGGTGACGTAATTGTGGTTTCTGTGAAAGATGCCCTTCCCAACTCAAAAGTAAAAAAAGGTGACGTTGCGAAAGCGGTTATAGTCAGAACTGTTAAAAAGATTAGAAGAACAGATGGTACATATATTCGGTTTGATGAAAATTCAGCGGTTCTCATTAATGCGAACAAAGAGCCTGTGGGAACTCGAATATTTGGACCAGTAGCAAGAGAGTTAAGAGCTAGAAAGTTTATTAAAATTATATCTCTAGCCCCAGAAGTGTTGTGATTTTAACGATTACGTTAGTGGAGAAAATAAAGTGACGTTATTGGAAGAAAAATACAGAAAAGAGATCATGCATGGCTCTGAAAAACGAGTTGAAATTGAGCTCTACAATGGAAGTGCCACGAATTGAAAAAGTGGTTTTGAGTGTTTCTACGGGTGAAAGCTGTTAGAACCCGAAGTTGCTGAACAGTGTGGCAGACGGATTGACACTGATTGCTGGACAAAAGGCAGTCATTACTAAATCTCGAAAAGCCATTGCAAACTTCAAGTTACGTGAAGTATGCCGCTAGGAGCAACTGTTACTTTAAGAAAAAGACAAAGCTTGGTCTTTTCTTGAGAGACTCATTCATTTCTCT
Organism: Bdellovibrionales bacterium; assembly: GCA_041391465.1. Lineage (GTDB taxonomy): Bacteria > Bdellovibrionota > Bdellovibrionia > Bdellovibrionales > UBA1609 > UBA1609. Next base: position 25,353 of record JAWKNX010000023.1, on the reverse strand, counting down.
ATCCCTCGCGTACGTGACTTTAGAGGTTTACCATCTAAAGGTTTTGATGGGCGTGGGAACTACAATATGGGTTTAAAAGAGGAACAAATTGTGTTTCCAGAAATAAACTATGACAAAGTTGAAAAAGTTCGTGGAATGAACATCACTATTTGCACTTCTGGTAAGACAGATGAGCAAGGACGTGCGTTACTTGAGGCTCTTGGAGTCCCTTTTAGAAAGAAAGTAAGTATTGGGAGTTATTAAGAATGGATACTATCACCAGATTTTAACAAAAAGAATTCGAAACGCTGGTTTAGCAAAACACGACAAAGTGGATGTGCCCAATTCCAACATGAGAGGGAATCACCAAAGATCCTCGAAAATGCTGGGTATATTAGAAGCTTTCGTGTGGCAAAAGACGGTAAACAAGGTGTAATGCGTGTCTACCTCAAATATGACAGCGATGGACATCACGTGATTAGTAAGAGTGAGTCGTATTAGCCGTCCTAGTAAGAGAATGTATGTGAAAGCAGGAGCAATTCTAAAGTTCGATCTGGTTACGGATTGGCTATAATGAGTACGAATAAAGGTATTTTGAGCGGTGAAGAAGCGTCTACCCCGTCATAGGTGAAGGAAATTCTTTGCAAGGTTTGGTAGGTGAAATATGTCTAGAGTAGGAAACGCACCAGTATATTTTGACGACAAAGTGAATGTGAACATCACGCCAGATAATACAGTTGTCGTCAAAAGTGGTAAAAATAGACTTTCAGTGAAGATCGACCCTGTGATTAAGCCGTCTATTGAAGATGGTAAAATTGTTTTCAATCGTGAAAACAATGAGCCTCAAACTAGAGCGTATCATGGACTGTATCGAGCACTTGTACAAAACGCAGTAACTGGAGTGTCTACAGGCTGGACAAAAGAACTTGAACTCAATGGAGTTGGTTTACAGAGCAGACGCAAGTGGTAAAACTCTCCAACGAGTTGAATTTGCGGGTTGTCACACCCGATTAAATATGAAATTGATGGAATTGAGATTAAAGTAGATAAGCAAACCAGAATTTCAGTAACGGAATTTTAGATCGATCTTTGGTGGGTCAGGTAGCTGCAAAAATTTAGAGGCTTTCGTGAGCCAGAACCTTATTTGGGTAAAAAAGGCGTTAAGTATATGATGAAGAGAGTCCGTCGTAAAGCCGGTAAGTCAGCTGGTAAATAGGTGAGGTGAACCGTGAGATTAAAGTTAAAAAAAGAAAACCGCAAAAAATGTCATTTGCTCGAAGAAAAAATAAACTTCGTATTCGAAGAAAAGTGACGAGTACTGCTGAAGACCTCGCCTTTCTGTATTAGAAGTAATAAGTTTGTCATGCATGACGCGATCGATGATGCATCTGGAAAACATTGGCCAGTGCGGACTAAAAGCTGATAAAACAAACTCAAGAGATGAAAACACAAAAAAGTAGGTGAAAACCTCGCAAAACACCCAGAGAAAAATATTAAGGACGTGGTTTTTGACCGTAGCGGTTATATTTATCACGGTAAGATAAAAAAGTTTAATGACGGCGCACACGAAAGCCGGACTCAATTTTAAAGGGTAATCAAGCGTGGAAAAAAACAATGAAGAGTTTCAAGAGAGAGTCGTTTCCATTCGAAGAGTGGCGAAAGTTGTAAAAGGTGGACGTCGGTTCTCCTTCTCGGCCCTTGTCGTTGCTGGAATGGTAGCGGAAAAGTTGGATTCGGAACTGGTAAAGCTGGAGAAATCCCCGAAGCAATCAACAAAGCTGCGGATTTACCAAAAAAGAAGTGAGCGGTGTGATTTTAAAAGAAAACAGAACAATCCCACACGAAGTTGTGGGCAGAGTTTAGTGCAGCTAAAGTTGTTCTGGTTCTGCGGCGCTTCAGGAACGGAGTTATTGCTAATTGAGGACCGGTTCAGCGGTATTGGAATCAATGGGAATAAAAGACATTCTAAAATGTGTAGGAACAAATAACCCTCTTAATGCGGTCCGAGCTACAATGCAGGGCTTGCAACAACTCGTAGACAAAAAGGTCGATGGGTCTTCAAAATCTGAATAAAATTTGAACGCTAGAAGGATAAACCATGGCAAAAGCATTTGAAAGTAAAGTTGAAAAAAGTTTAATCGGTAGAAATCAAAACAGCAAAAAGATGCTGTTCGATGTTTGGGACTTGAGAAAAATTGGCCAAGGGTTGTTGTGCCTGATAATGCAGCTAATCGCGTAGTACCTTTAAGATCAACTTGCTATGCTAGATGTCCAGGTGGAGAAATAATGTGGAGTTTACTAAATTCTTTAAGGCCAAAAAAAGGGTCGACATAAACTGCGTCGAGTTGGAAGAAGCCGTGGTAGCAGTCAAGGCGGAGCTTACGGCTGGTAAAGGAGCCGGCAAGGTCAAAAAGCTCGTTCGGGTGCTCCGATTCTTCGAAAGTTTGAGAGGTGGACAAACTCCATGCATGAAGACGTTTGCCAAAGTTTGGATTTACAAATGTCTCAGTTCAAAACGACTTATCGTTGAATTAACCAAAAAGATTTGAATAGATTGGATGGTGGGAATACTCCTGAGGTTTTGAAGTCAGCCGGTTTAATAGGTAATGGAAAAGTTAAAATTTTAGGAGATGGAGCAATAGAAAAATCTCACTGTAAAAGCACACAAGTTTAGTAATGCAGCAAAAGAAGCCATCGAGAAAGCTGGTGGAAAAGCAGAGGTTATCTAGTGTCTCAAACACCCAACGTGAAAATACCAACACAGTTACGCAACAGGATTATTCCGCGACATTACAGCAATATTCAAATTGGAGTATCAGTGCCGACTCCGGGAGTGGATGGGGCCGCCGTTATTGACTTCTTCGCTCAGCAAAGCTCGGGCTTATTTGGCATGTTTAATACCTTTACTGGGGGAGCACTTGAGCGATTTTCAGTAATGGCTCTTGGAATCATGCCCTATATTTCTGCTTCTATCATTTTTTCAGTTGTTACAGTCAACCCAGTACCCCAATTGGAACAGCTTAAAAGGAAGGTGATGCTGGAAGAAAAAACTGAACCAATTACCTCAGTATGCAGCAGTTGCTCTTGCTTTGGTTCAAGGCTGGGCTATGGCGTTAATGCACTCTCAGAATACAAATGATGGTCGTCCACTAGTATCGACAAAGAAATTCAGTTGTATCGTTTGAAGTGTTAACGACCCTAACTCCTTACTGCTGGTACTTTGTTTTGTATCATGTGGTTGGGAGCGAGATCTCGAAAGAGAATCGGTAATGGTGCAAGTTTAATTATCTTTGCAGGTATTAGCAATTTTGTCCCAGTGGAACATTAGGGCTTTTAGTATGGTATCTAACGGTGATATTCAGTTATGTTATTATCGCTTGCTTGGGCATCATCGTTTTTGACCAGTTAGTCATTGGCGCCATTATGTTTGTTGAAGTTGGACAAAGAAGAATACGATCAATACTCGGGTCGAGGTCAGGGTCGTCAGGCAATGAACCAACAAATGAGTCATTTGCCGCTTAAGGTGAATTTTGCGAATGTTATTCCTCCCATTTTTGCATCGAGTTTATTGATGTTTCCTTCAACTATGGCTCAGTTCGTAGATGCACCTTGGATGCAGAATCTACAGCAGTCGCTGACCCCATCTGGCTCTATATATAACGTGTTGTTTGTCGGTCTCATTGTGTTTTTCTGTTTTTTCTATACAGAAATTCAATTTAATCCCACGGAAGTGGCGGATAATTTGAAAAAGTATGGTGGTTTTATTCCCGGTGTTCGTGCTGGAAAAAGTACGGCTGATTACATTAAGCGGGTACTAGATCGGTTGACCGTTAGTGGAGCCATTTATTTAAGTACAGTTTGTATTTTGCCAACATTATTAATTGATCAATTGAAGTTGCCTTTTTATTTTGGTGGGACCAGCTTACTCATTTTGGTGGGAGTAGCTTTAGATACAGCACAACAGATTCAATCGCACATGTTAACTGCGAAGTATGATGGTGCCGTAGGTGGAGTTAAGGTTAAGAGTCGAAGGGTGAGATATTGAACTTAATTATGTTTGGTGCACCCGGAGTTGGTAAAGGGACACAGTCAGCATTGCTCGTTGAAAAAATGGATATGCGACATATCTCCACTGGAGACCTTTTCCGTAATGCAATGAAAAACGATACTGAACTGGGTAAGAAAGCCAAAGAATACATGAACGCTGGCAATCTAGTACCTGATGAAATTACCATTGCCATGGTAGAAGAGGTTCTTGAGAACTTAAACGGGCAAAGTTTTATTTTGGATGGCTTCCCTAGAACTACGGCTCAGGCCGAAGCTTTAGATAAATTATTGGATAAAGTGGGTATTAAAATTGATAAGGTTGTCTCTTTTAATGTTCCCCAAGAAGAGTTGATTTCTAGGCTTACAGGCCGCAGGGTTTGCACAGGTTGTGGGGCGGTATACCACGTCGCAACTAAGCCAGCTAAAAAAGATGGCATCTGTGACCTTTGTGGACAAGATGTGGTCCAAAGGAAAGATGACATGGAAGATGTCATTCGGGTTCGACTTGAAAATTATGAAAACAGCACTCGACCAGTGAAAGAATTTTACCAAGAAAAGGGCTGTTTTATTGAAATTGACGGATTGGGAAGTGCTGATGAGGTATTTTCTAGGGTTCAAGCAGTATTAGGATAAAAACTCTTTATTTCTGCTGGACTTGGCGATGTTGCGGTGTTAGTTTTCGCGCTTTGAGCGTTGTGCCAATGCCGGTTTTAAGGCGATGAGATTAGGTTTTTTGCTGTAAGTTCGAGGACTTACGCAACTTGAGAGGTAGACATGAAAGTAAGACCTTCAGTAAAGAAAATTTGCAACAAGTGTAAGGTTATTAAGCGCAAAGGCACGATTCGTGTGATTTGTGAAAACCCTAAGCACAAACAAAAACAAGGTTAAAGGAAGAGATAAATGGCTCGTATTGCTGGTGTTGATTTACCAAGAAATAAGCGAATGAAAGTGGCCTTAACGTATATATATGGCATCGGTAAAAACCGTGCTGCAGAAATATGTAAACAAGCCAAGTTTCCGGACGATTTAAGATCTGATCAATTAACTGATGAGCAAGTCGCTCAACTTCGAAATGTCATTGATTCCAGCTATAAGGTGGAAGGTGATCTACGTAGAGATGTAGGTTTAGCTATTAAACGTTTGATGGATTTAGGATGTTATAGAGGAATTCGTCACAGAAAAGGGTTGCCTGTACGTGGACAAAGTACTCGTCAGAATGCTCGAACTAGAAAAGGTCCTAAAAAGACAGTCGCTGGTAAAAAGAAAGCCGTATAAGTATTAATTTTTTGAGGTAAATAATGGCAGGCAAAAAAACAACTAAGAAAAAAGTTAAAAAGAATGTTCCCCATGGACGTTGTTACATACAGGCGGGTTTTGCAAACACAATTGTAACAATGACGGACCCTTCAGGTGGAACTGTTTGTTGGTCCTCTGCAGGATTTTTGGGCTTTAAGGGAAGTCGAAAAGGAACTCCATTTGCAGCGCAAATGGCGGCGGAAGATGCAGCGAAAAAGGCACTCGAAAATGGCATGAAGAGTGTGGACCTATTATTAAAGGGTCCTGGCGCTGGACGTGAACCTGCGGTTCGAGCAGTAGCTGCTGCTGGGTTGAGAGTATCTTCCTTGAAAGATATTACTCCGATTCCACACAACGGCTGTCGTCCTCCAAAGCGTCGTCGTATTTAGTATTTATTGTTACTTTATTTTTATTTTAAGAGGAGTTGAACTTGTCAGAATTAAATATTCAACCACATTACTACAAATTTTGGCGTGACCTTATCAAACCAAAAGGTTTTGAAGTCGATAAGGATTCTCTGACTGGACAGTATGGTAAGTTTATTGTTCGTCCACTAGAGCGTGGATATGGTGTTACATTGGGGAACTCTCTACGTCGTGTGCTGTTAAGCTCAATGATGGGATCCGCAGTAACTGCAGTAAGATTTGAGGGTGTTCTTCATGAGTTCAGCACAATTCCAGATGTATTGGAAGATGTGGCTGATATCGTATTGAACTTAAAAGAGGTGCGATTTCGCCAGTATGATTCAGAGCCTAAGACTCTTCGAATCGTTAAGAATGAAGCTGGAGTTATCACTGCGGGTGATATTCAATTGACCGACTCTATTGAGGTTTTGAACCCAGACCAACATATTGCCACGCTTGGAAAAGATGGTAATTTTGAGGCGGAAATTATCGTTTCCTTTGGTCGCGGATACGAAGAGGCTGACGGACACGGCCAAGACCTGCCTGTGGGTTTTATTGCTGTAGACTCACTTTTTAGTCCCGTGAGACGAGTCAACTATTTGGTGAATAATGCTCGTGTTGGGCAAAGAACTGATTATGATGCTTTGAATTTAGAGGTTTGGACGGATGGCTCTATTAAGCCTGAAGAAGCTGTTGCCTTGGGTTCTAAGATCTTAAAAGAGCAATTGCAGATATTCCTTACATTCAACGAAGCGTTAGAGCCTGAAGAAGAAGAAAGCGATAATAGAACACCGCAGTTGAATGAAAACTTATTTCGTTCAGTTGATGATCTGGAGTTATCAGTCCGATCTGCGAATTGCTTGAAAAATGCAAATATTCGTTTCATTGGCGAGCTTGTCACACGGTCTGAAGCGGAAATGCTTAAAACAAAGAATTTTGGACGTAAATCACTCAATGAAATCAAAGATATCTTAGGTAAAATGGGGTTATCTTTGGGAATGAAGATTGATGGTTGGCCTCCGCAAGGATGGGACCCAAATGCAGCTCCAGTGAGCCGTCCGAGTACACAGGGAGCACCAGTTGGTCCCGGTGGTGAGGGAACACCTCAATAAACAGTGTTTTGATTGTGGAGTAATTTATGAGACATAAAGTAGTAAAACATCACTTTGCAGAAAGCCCGATGCGAGAAAAGCTCTTATTCGGGGTTTGGTAGACGCTCTGGTCGAGCACGGCCGAATTAAGACAACTCTGCCAAAGGCGAAAGAGTTGAGAAGGCATGTAGAAAAAGCGGTAACTATTGGGAAAAATGATTCTTTGCACGCTAGACGGGTGCTTGTTTCTAAATACCCAAATAAAAATACTGTCCGCACCCTTGTAACTGACCTAGGAAAGCGATTTAAAGATCGTCCAGGTGGTTACACTCGAATCACAAAGCTTGGGCCTAGAGCTGGAGATATGGCTGAAATGGCATATATTGAGTTCGTAGACTATCAAGCTCCAGATGTGAGCGCTCAAGAGCGAGAAGATGCTGGCTTAGCTCAGCTAAGAAAACAGCAAAAATTCGGCGTGCTAAAAAGAAACGAGTTCGATTGATTCAAGCGAAATCTCGCAAAATTAACAGAAAATAGCTCTATTTCTATAATGAATTTTATTGAAACCCCTGTTGTTAAGACAGGGGTTTTTTTGTATCGAACCGATTAAACTTCTGCATAAATCTTAACCATCCACTTGATGTCTAAAGCTAAGGGTCAACAGAAAATTTGTTGAGTGCTGAAAATGATTTTTTGCGCCAACGAGAAATATTTGTTGAAATTTTTATCGACCATAAACTTATCCACACGGTTGTGGAAAACTTCGGTGGTTTCTCGGTCTTGTCCTAATTTGAATATAATAGACTCTGCACTAAAACCACTTTTTCCCATCTTACTCCCTATTACAGGTTTAAATGGAATAAATAGGTTATTTAAACACTTTTGATTCGTCGACGATTAATGCTTTTCCAACTCATATTCACAGTAAGTGTGGACGTGAGCCGTGGGGCTTGCACCTAAGAATTTATAAAGCCAAGTAAATAAATATTTTCCTGTAGCTTTGGAAATAGAAACTTCATACTTGTAGTTCAGGTCCTCAACATCTTGAGACCAAGAAGCTTTTGAAACACCATTTCCTGAAAATCGACTATTGAAAAATTCCGGAGAGCTAGTGTAATTAAATTCATGTTGATAACCTTCGCCCGTTCTTAAGATCCAGATTTCTCCCGGATTGCCATTGCTGAAAATTTGAATTTTATTTATTTTCGGCTGAACATCCACATTTTCAATCAAGTCAGTACATTGAGCGTTAACCACGTTGTAGGTTCCAATGAAGCTATCAAATGGTGTTCCACTGGCATAAGAATTTACTGAAAATAATAAACCCAAAGATAATAAGTATTTTGTCATGATTGCCCCAGAATTTGATTCTGAGGGAGTTTTAGCTGGCATTTCAGGCCATTTCAAGAATTATAAATATTGTTTGTATGTTCTAAATATCTCAGGTGCAGTATTCTTTGCCAGTTAATAATGATTTTTTGTGGAAATTGATTAGTCTTATACTCCATTACGGGAGGACTCATGAAACATATTGTAAAGGGGCTAGTTGTTGTTTGGATATTGGGGGCAATTGGTTTTTATGGGTGGTTAAAGTTCAGTGAGCCATTGAACAAGGGAACTCAAATTCCTGATTCTGCAAAGGTATTGGACCAAATGGAAGTAACTGGTGCCATTGATTTCGAAAAGGAAACTATCGATGGGAAACCTTTTAAGTTATCGGACTTGAAAGGCAAGGTCATTTTACTCAATTTCTGGGCATCCTGGTGTGATCCATGTGTAGAAGAGTTTCCGTCCATGTTGAAGTTACTAGAGGAAATGGGGATGATATGGTGCTTGTCACTGTTTCAGCCGACTATGAGATGAAAGAGCTCCGTAAATTTTTAAATATTTTTAATATAAAAAATAAAAATTTTGTGGCTGTTTGGGATGAAGATAAAGAAATTTCGAATCTTTACCATTTAGTAGCACTTCCGGAATCGTTTATTATTGGGAGAGATTTTAAACTTATTCGAAAAGTGTCTGGAAGTGAGGATTGGGCGACGCCAGAAGCAATTCATTTTTTCAAAAGTTTTGCCCAATAGATATTAGTATCAATGAGGCAAGGATTCGAGGTCCGTGTCAACTTCAGGTAAATTAAAATTAAGGGTACATTTTAAGGGGAGAATTAGTTTAAATGTTGCCCCTTGGCCTGGCTTGCTTTGCACCTCTATGTCACCATTGTGGTCATGCATAATACTATGAGAAATTGAGAGGCCGAGTCCAGTTCCTTTCCCCAGCTCTTTAGTCGTAAAAAATGGATCGAATACCCGGTGAATCTTGTCTTCGGAGATACCAATACCGTTATCCCTAAAAACAATACTAACTTCATTTTCGCTGGGCAGAACTAAAATACTTAGAGTTCTGTTTTTTTGATTGAGAGTGGCATCTCGAGCATTGTTAATAAGGTTGATAAAGACCTGTTGTAGTCGACCTCGGTTGCCAAGTATAAAGCATTTATTGTTTTTGCAGTGTTGGTTGTCTAAATCAATCATTAGATCATCATAGGCATGAATGCTTTCGACCATATCAATGGCTTCCTCCAAAGCTTCACACAAATTAAAGTTCGTGGTCTCTCGACTGTCGGCTCGTGAAAAGTTTTTCAATCCATTGACAATGCGAGTGACTCTTCCTACTGCAGAATCAATTTTTTCAAAAGTTTCTAAGGCATCTTTCAGGTCGAAAGCGCCGTCTCTTTGCATTTTTTTACGAATGATATCGAGATGCCCCTTAATCAAAGCCAATGGATTATTAATTTCATGTCCAACCCCGGCTGCCAACTCTCCAATGCTTGCGAGTTTTGCGTTATGATAAGATTGTGCTTCGAGTAAACGCTCTTCTGTGATGTCGAAGGAGAGGCCTCCGATTCCGATGAGATCCCCATCTGAAGTCTCGAACGGAAATTTCAAAGACCTAAAAATGCGCTCTTCATTTTTACTATTTCTAAGGGTTTCTTCATATTTAAGTGTACGTCTTTTTTGCACTACTTCAAAATCACTGAGTTCAAACCGCTCGGCATCGGCTTCAGTAAAAGATCTGTGTCAGACTTGCCAACAATGTAGCTCTCGTCCCACCCCATTAGCTGTTTAAAAAAGTTATTCACCATAATGTATCGGCCATTAACGTCTTTGGCGTAGAATACTGCAGGTAGAGTTTCTACGGTATTTTTCAAAAAGTTTTTTGATCCTCGAGTCTTTTATGAGCACTTAACTCGTCGGTAACATCATAAACGACACCATACATACAAACAACGCGTCCTTCTACGTCTCTAAGGACATTCCCCAAGTCACGAATGTAACGGGTTTCTCCACGACGATTAATGATTTCGTATACCTCCGAGTAACTATCTTCCTTTTCTAGGACTTCTGTGATTCTTTGGATGACTCCTTCTTTTTGATTTGGTTTCAGTCTATTTTCAAAGTCGTTTGTCGTACGAGTTAACTCACCAGGTTCATAGTCAAAAATACGTACACTTTGTTCGTCCCAAAGCAATCGACCCGTAAGAAGGTCCCACTTCCAGCACCCAATATTGAGTTGATCAATAACCAATTTGAGCTCTTCTTTTATCAAGATATGTTCGGTGACATCAGTTTGAGTGCCCGTAAACGCGATGGGATTGCCCGACTCATCATATTCAAAAGGTCTGCCTCGAATGAGCATATGGATCCATTGGCCATTACTATGGAGAAATCTTCGTATCGTTTCTATTGAATGAATACGGCCATTATGAAAATCGGGCAGGCGACGAAAGTGTTCTTTAATGTCATCTGGGTGTGTATACGCTTGCCACTCATTAGATGAAAACTCTCTTTTTTGGCTAGAAAAACCCAAAATCTTAGCCATTTCCTCATCTATAACGACCCGGTCTTCTTTTAAATACCAGACCCAGGCTCCCACACGGGAGTCCTTAAGTGCTAACTGGTAATCTACGGGTTCTGCCACGAACAATTTCCTCTTTTTTTTGGTTTGCAATATTAACATCAATTGGAATTGCGGCCTTAATTTTTACGAGGACAGGAAATATTTACGGGGTGGAGATGAGGAGGCATTCCGTACTCGGTCCCTGAAATATTTTTAAACTTTCTGGAGCGGGCGTTGAAGAATCTCTTAACCTAGGCGTTTAAATTTTAGAATTTTCCCTAATTTTCTGTAAATGGTTATGAATATACTTTCACATACCCCATTTCTGCCCCGCACTTTTTTATACTCTTCATACGTACCAGGAGTGCCTCAAATGGGTTCTTTTAGAAATATGAATTCTAAAACTAAAATCAATATGAGTAGCCAAAGCTATCTTCAACCCGCTTTTAGACATGATCTGATAACACCAGCCATGGCAGTTTTAATTTTCAACCTTTCTTGGACTGTATTCTTCATATTTCCAGCACTTTTGAGCAGTGCAGAGCCACCGAAAGTCTACGATGTTTTTCACTTCGATTTAATCATTTTTTGTTGGTTCTGTTTTTTCAACTATTTATTCGAGAGAAACGTACATCTTATAGAAAGTAATATACCGGCTCAGAGCTTTTTTAATAGAGATCATTGGAAAAGGAACTAATATGTCATATGAGTATAATCGAGAATTGAAAATTGAACGGGACAAAAAAATTGGAAAACTTCAGAAATAGTCGTATCGAAGTGGGTCTGTCTCAAATTGATGTAGCCCATGCTTTTGGGTTCACAAATTCTCAGATGATCTCCAACATAGAAAGAGGGTATTCGCCTCTTCCTTTCGGCTTTACCTAAATTGGCAGGGCTTTATGGTATGGATGCAGAATATTTAATTGAACAATTGGCTGAAATAGAAAAAATATATTAAAGACGTGATGTCAATTATCGAGAAAGTCTAGTTCTCAATGAAGTTAGGTAGATAAGGTAAACATCTGCTTTAAATGATAATTTATAATTTATTTACAAAAATCTAACAGATTCTTCCGATAAATAAACCGATAAGCTTTATAATTAGTAGGGCGATTGGGATGATCTTCTCTACTTAAAGGGCTTAAGTTTAGCATTCCTGCGACTGCAACGTTTAGTGGTTTTTTTAAGGAGAAGTAATGAATCGAAAAGCAATTGGTCGGGCCATACACGACCAAATTATAAAAGAAAATCCAGCCGAGATGAATACAGATGCTTTTGCAGATTACTTACTACTACACACTCACCATATTGATATGGTACGAAACAAAATGTCTAATAAATGGGGTACTGAGAGGCTATCTGGTTACACTGAAGAGGATGCGTCAGACAAAGCCTGCGCTTATGCTATTTGGCTTCTTCGAAAGACTGCGGTGTTGTTAAAATCAGAATATCTCAATCAATTGAGCCACAGGTGCAAAAAAATATGTGAATCCAGGAAGTCGAAGTAGCCCCGTATTTTGTGGCAACCCCCCTAAACCTTTGGCTATATAGAACATCGATCAAAATCGGTCATATTTAGATTGCCCCTTCTTCTTGGGACAAAAAACAACGCGATTTTTTAAATAGGCACCGGCCTTTAATCCAGTTTATTTGAAGTTGTCAGTCGACTTTTTAGTGCCTCAATGGAATCGCCGAAGTGAAGTATTAGAAGATCTAACTCGCGGAAATCAGGTTGAAGACATGGAATTAGATGATGAGTTAATAGCAATATTTTTCGATGAGTCCAGTGAAAATCTCGAGAAGTGGGAGCGGGCTTGCATTGAATTAGAAAGAAATGCCTCTGAAGAGCTTTATGATGCATTATTTCGTGCTGCCCATAACCTCAAAGGTGGGGCAATGGCTGCGGGGCTTGAAGAATATGGCAGTTATGTCCATACAGCAGAGGATTTAATTAATCTCGTTCGCGCTAAAGGGGGGCCTCTATTTCCCGATGTTGCAGAGGTGCTATTTGACATTCACTCGGTGCTCACTTCGTGGCTAGATAAACTCCGAGACGATTTTAGCTATATTCCTGACCTTCAGCCGAGTCTCACTAAAATAACCTCTGTCCTTAGCAATAAATTTATAAATCTAAAGGGTGAAGATAGTAATACATCAGATAATGCAGAAGAGGCCGAAGCGGATGACCACAAGGATATTGGAACTATATTAATTGAAGAAGAAAAAGTTACTGTCGACCAAGTTTTGGATGCAAAACGGGAACAAAATCGCAAGCTCGGTGAAATACTTGTTGATAGGGGAGCGACAACTGAAGAGGAAGTAAAATCAGCGCTTTCAAAACAAAAAAAACAAGCTTCTTTTATTCGTGTTTCTGACGAGAAGCTAGATGCTTTGATTCAATTGGTGGGAGAACTAGTAATTCATCAGACGGTTGTTAATCATGGCAAGCAGTTAGGTCTTCTTGATAAAGGTCTGTATCAAAACTCAATTGAGCTTGCGACCAAAATATCCAAAGAAATTCAGACTCAAAGCTTAAACCTTAGAATGCAGCCCGTGAAAGTTCTATTTCAGCGTTTGGAGAGAACGATTGCAGATCTTGGCCGACAACTGGGGAAGAACATTAAAACTGAAGTAATTGGTGAGCATGTCGAACTTGATAAATCGGTTGTAGAAAAGGTGATTGATCCGTTAATTCATATGGTAAGAAATGCTGTTGACCATGGAATAGAAACACCTGAAGAGCGGGCACAGACGAGCAAGCCTAAAACAGCAATAGTAAGAATTGAAGCCGAGCAAAGTGTATCTGGGGTGACCATTAAAATCTCTGATGATGGAAAGGGCCTTGACACAAAAAAATACTATCAAAAGCCATTGAAAAGGGAATCGTAAAAGAAGGTGCCAATTTAACTGAAGGACAGATTCAGGAATTAATTCTACAACCTGGATTTTCCACTGCGGAAAAGTTAACAGATGTGTCCGGACGCGGCGTTGGTATGGATGTGGTTAAAAGGGCAGTTATTGATTTGGGTGGAGAAGTCAATATTAGCTCTAAATTAGGCAACGGCACGACGTTTTCAACGACACTCCCGACCTCATTGAACATCATTGATTCACTCATTGTTCGAGTTGGTGCAACAGAGTATGCAATTCCTGTGACAGATCTTAAAGAAGTCGTAAATCTTGATGATTTTAAAATAGAGACTTCGACAGAGTCGGCTAAAATGTTCAATTTTAGAAATCAAGTTGTGCCCATTGAAAATTTAGCTAAATATTTGGCGACCAATGGATCTGTAACAATAAATGAAGACGAGGGTCGTTACTCGACACCACCCGGCAGCTTGGCGTTGATTGTTGAACAACAAAATAAAAAAATCGCTTTTGAAGTGGACAAAATTGTAACTCAACAGCCTGTTGTTGTTAGGAATTTTTCAAGCAAAGTTTCACAGATGAAGGGAATTGGCGGGGGAACGATTTTGGGGAACGGGGAGCCTGGACTTATCATAAATTTAAAAGCAATCGCTGAAAGTGTGAATTTACAAAGAAATAGTGAAGCATCATAAAATAAAAGGGTATGACAATGAGTGATGAGGAAAAAGTAATTGAAACAGAAAAATACCTGATTTTTTATATAGGCCGTGAGCTATATGGTACCCCCCTACTTGAGGTGAGAGAGGTTGTAGAGGCTCAAAATATTAAGCCAATACCAAATGTAAAATCTCACTTCTTAGGCGTAACCAATTTGCGTGGTCAAATCGTTGGTATAGTTGATTTAAATATTTTATTTAATGTGCAGCCGAATCAGGATAAAAGTTTGCGATCCTTTATTGTCTTTGACACGGAGGCGGGTCAAATCGGAGCGTCCGTAGATAAAGTATTGTCTGTAGAAGACTTATCTGAAAAAGACATCGAACCCGGAAAGATTGTTGGTAGTAAGGTCCCCTCTCAATACTTTTATGGAATTGCTAAACAAAAAGATCGCCTCATAAATTTAATAAAATTAAGAGAGTTATTGAGTGACGAGGAAATAGAATCCTATAGACATTCTAAATTTGCAGGTAAGTAGCCCAAAGAGCCAAAAAAGATGAATAAGTCGGACGAAGAATTAATTTATAGCTTAGCTGAAGTCTTAACTAATACTTGTCAATCGGGCCCAAAGCGCAGATCAGTTATTGTAAGTAATGTTGAGAAGCGCATGTTGGAAACTGGTATAGCAGACTTGGCGAAATACTTGAATTTTGCAGTTACTTCTTCCACCGAAATGGACCATCTAATGTCCTCTCTTACCATTCACACCACGTCTTGGTTTCGAGAAATGCCACATTTTGATTCTTTTGAGAAATATATGGTTGAAAAAAAGAAGATGCTAAGGCCCTTTAGGCTATTGTGCGCTGCTTGCTCTACAGGAGAAGAGCCTTATTCTTTTGCATTGGTATTGGAGAAATATAGAAAAAATAATCCACATTTTGAATACGAAGTTATTGCAAATGATATAGATAGTGTGAGCGTCAATCATGCTCAAAGAGCGATATATCCAGTGAAGGATTTGAAAAGTATCCCTGAAAGGTATAGGGATTCAGTTTTGGTCGGTTCAGGCAAGACAGAATCACTGATGACGTTAGACCCCGAAATTAGAAAACGAGTGAAATTTCAAAGTCATGATTTGAGGAAAATATTAATTGCTCCGGGCAAGAAGTTTGATTTTGTGGTTTGTCGGAATGTTCTAATTTATTTTGATGAGGAGCAAATCAAACATGTAATTAAATTTTTTAAAATCCATCTCGAAGAGGATGGGGTAAGTACAAGTATCAATGTCGACGAAGCCTATTTAACAAAAGGCAACTTGGAATCCAGTTCTTACTTTATTAAAGCAGGTCAGTTTTACGTGCCGTTTGGGAAGTTTGATACGGCATTTATATCGGACCCTCTCACTTTGGATTTTGCCGAGACTAATGATTCTGCCGTATTGTTTGGCAAAAAAATATCAGATATTGAGATTCAAGTGTATGCATTGAATGGAAAAACAATTAAAGCGGGGTCGGACGAAAATATCGATGTTTTTGGAGTTACAGTCAGCGGAAGTTTAAGTGGTTTGGAGTATTCATTTGGGTACATTTCCAATTTGGCGGCATCGGATTCTTTTTCTGACGCGATTATAGGTCCAATGGTAAAGATTCCTAGTGGAGTTTTCGTCAGTCTAGGCTATGTCATGGAAAAATTAAAATTCGGACTGGAACTCATTCAATCTTCAGAATTTGATGTGGCGGATTTGCCGTTTGATGGCTCAGGAGCAACGCCGATGGCTGCGATGTTCGAAGTAAATTATGAAATGGGAGAGTATTCGCTATCTTTGGGATACCAAATGAGTGACGAATTGTTAGGAGCCGATAGGAGCCGGACAATGCTAGGGGTGTCTCGAGGAGCATCCAGTGAATCGACTGTCGCGCTCGAATTGCTTTCTGGAAACGACTACGAGACGTCTGTGGGCGGAACCGGGGACTCTAAGACTACGGTATCCATGCAATGGGCCCTCGAGTTCTAAACAAGTTTACTTTTAGAAAATCATTGGTTAGCCCCGACCGTTAGTGGTCTTTTGGGGCTATTCATTCATTGTAAAAAGCACAGATATATCCAGGGTATTATTTCTCGATAGGTGGCTGGCTATTGACGAAAGCTGCGCCGCATAATAAGAGTGTGACTCATTAAAACCACTTCTTATCTCTTGGAAGATCCGAGGGATATTTAAAAAGGAATTATTCTATGAGAACACTTCTTTTCTTAGTTGCGATGAATTTATTTTCCTACGCTTTTGCTCAAAGCAGCTTTGTTGGCGGATGTAATATTCAATTTGAATTGGAAGACCCGTCGAGCCAGGCCTATAGAGAAACTCTCGAACAGCTGCAAGGCTATTGGATCAGCGAAGAGGAACAATTGGCCTTGGAATCCAATCAAGGTTCACGAGGAACTGGCGTTGCCTTTAATATGGACTTTGAGAATCAAACAGCGGGTTTAGTTAGTATCAACTTTACTGATAAATCCTACGAAAAATGGGTTAAAGGGAATAAGCAAGATTTTGCTTGGATTGTTTTCGCCGACTATGAACTACAGGAGCGCCAGGATCGATCGAATGCATTCACAAATATGTATGTGAGTTCAAAAGATTATGTTTTCAAAGCAGGGTCACAGGCGAGCCGAGCCAAAATAATTGAGTTTGAATACGAAGATGGGTCTTGTGAGTCCTATGCTGTTCGCCTGTGGAACCCTCGATGGGCGAGGCTTTCGAAGCTAGAAAACCTCAATAGTGATAAAACAAGCGTTGAGCAAGCCACTCAGAACAACGATATCGATGGCCCTTTTGAAAGTCGAAAAAAGCTCGTCAAACGCCCCTAACGGTGCCTCCTACCTTTTTCGGATGCAGTGGGTCCTAAAAGTCGGTCCGCACCTTTTGAACCCCCTGGGGGCAATTACAAGAATTGTCCCTCATTTGGTAAATATACAGTTTTTTGATGCTAGAACCTCGATAATTTGGATCTGAAGCAGCCTCGTGTTTGCAATTGAGACCTCCTATATGGGGATAAAACGACGATGAAGACTTTAATTTCAATTTTAATATTTGTTTTTGCCTGTCAGGCCATGGGTTATGAGATCCAGGGTACGGTAAGAAAGCACGACCCGTCGAACCCCTATGCACCCGAAATTGTGGAAGTGACGGCTGAAGAGTTGTGGTCGTTGGACTCTACGGTGCGCATTAGTCAAGGCAGTAAGTTTGTTGGGACTGGGACATTAGTTGTGAGGCCCGACGTGGTTCTCACCAAATATCATACTTTGAGCGCATCGGCCAAACCGATGAAGCCTATGTGCAGTGGCGCCCTACTGTTCGCGGTCAGCATGGCAGTTTTTATGTGAACTGGTCCAAGTCAATTTGTAATGTTGAAAAAGACTACTGTGTACTCGCTCTTAAAAACCCGGTGGATTACCCGGGCGTGAAAGTACAACAGGTGGCGGACGGTGAAAAGATTGCCTTAGATCCCAATGACCCGAATAAATTTGGCGATGTGGTGACTTCGGCTTATTCCGTGGAAATTCCTTATCACCTTTTCAAAGAGGCAGACATGCCATATGAGATCAATCAGCAGTCTTACTTTAAAAAAACGCAGACGGCGAACATTTTAGATTACGATACCGAGGCTGAGGCATTTCTTTGTGATTGCAGTACAAGGCCAAAGAACTCCGGTGCGAGTGTGAGCACTCTAATTGCGGGCGACTTAACCGTAATGGCTCTTGTAGATTTCATCTCTTATGATGGGAATGATCCAAGAGATGGCAAACCGTATGATTCAATATATAATAATACTGGGTTGGACGCTATCACATCGGAAGTTTATAAAGACGTTATGACCGTTGTTCAAAGCCTAGAGTCGAATTGATGAGGGTTTTAATTTCAATTCTAGTATCTGTTTTTGCCTATCAAGCTTTGGGTTATGAGATCCAGGGTACGGTGAGAAAGCACGACCCCTCGAACCCCTATGCACCCGAAATTGTGGAAGTGACGGCTGAAGAGTTGTGGTCGTTGGACTCTACGGTGCGCATTAGTCAAGGCAGTAAGTTTGTTGGGACTGGGACATTAGTTGTGAGGCCCGACGTGGTTCTCACCAAATATCATACCTTTGAGCGCATTGGCCAAACCGATGAGGCCTATGTGCAGTGGCGCCCTACTGTTCGCGGTCAGCACGGCCAATTTTATGTGAACTGGTCGAAGTCCATTTGCAATGTTGAAAAAGACTACTGTGTACTCGCCCTTAAAAACCCGGTGGATTACCCTGGAGTGAAAGTACAGCAAGTGGCGGACGGTGAAAAGATTGCCTTAGATCCCAATGACCCGAATAAATTTGGCGATGTGGTGACTTCGGCATTTTCGACAGAAATCCCAGCTCACCTCTATGAAGATGCTGAAATCACCTACGAGATCAATCAGCAGTCTTACTTTAAAAAACGCAGACGGCGAACATTTTAGATTACGATACTGAGGCCGAAGCGTTTCTTTGTAATTGCAGTGCCAGGCCAAAAAATTCAGGAGCGAGTATAAGTTCATTGGTAGGTGGTGAATTAACAGTCTTGGCACTAATAGATGGTGGAATATTTGATACGAATGACCCTCGGGACGGGAAGCCGTACTCTCCTGATTTGAACGCGTCAGTAGCGGACCCAATATGGTCTCAAACATATGAAGATATTATGAAGGTCGTTCAAAGCCAGGAGCTTTAGTGTCTCAAGTTGAGATATTTCTAAGGATCTCTTTTTAATACGCCCGTTCTCGCCGATAATATTTGGTATGCAGGCATTTCGAAATATTTTTGTTTTGGCCACCTTTATTTGGTCACTCCCAGCCCTTTCTCAATGCCCGAGCACCACAGAAGAGTGCCAATCGGTATACTCTCAAACTACGGCCAATCAAAGAGCCCTGCGCGAGCAATGCATTGAGGCCATTGAGGATTTTGGTGAAACCCAGTGTGCTAAAAACGGGGGATCCGTCTACTACTCCGCTCTGTATGGATCTCAATGTAAAGAGAACCCCTCGAGCAGTGAAGGGACCAAAATTGTTTGCTTTCAATCTACAATCACTGACCGGGCCGGGTGTAAACCTGTGGTGTTTAAAGATCGTTCTCACGCGCTGATGGATCGACAGCGCAAAGGGTGTTTACTTTCGATTCAGTATTCAGCCTCTGGGAATTTGTACCAAGTGGACTTGGGCAATCAGACGGTTGCACTCTTTGAAACCGATATTATTTCGATTGACGGACTTGCTGTTAAAAGTCGAAGTTTAAAACAGAATGAAGTTGCACCTCAGGGAATCGGACAAAGTGGATTTGACTTCGGCGATGAACCACCCAGCTCCTCCCAATCAGCACGAGATAATGACCCCAATGAGCTGGGTGCCCAAGATGAAGCATCCAATAACCCCACAGCTTCGCGACAAAACCCAATGCCAACAAACCGTGAGTCGCAAATCCCTCAACCCACACAAACGGCTCAAGTGAGCCCCGAGTATGAAGGCCACCCTCATCAGCCGGGGAGCTTTCGATTATCACAAATGTGCAAAGACAGTTTTGGCTACCAAGCAGTGAATCGACAACCGCAACAGTATGCTGACGGTACGACAAGTTATGTTGAGGGTTCGTCGCGCTGTGAGCGTGAGTTTTTGCCCGAGTTTCTCGCCTGTCGACAAAACCCGAGCCTTGATTGCGCGCACAGTTTTGCTCAACTTCACTGCGAGCAAAACTCCACATGTATTCAATTTATATATAAAGAAACCGGGTTTTCCGATGCCAATAAACAATGGGCACACTTTAAACCAGAATTAAATCAAGATGTGTTCCGCATCGTGAGCCTTGCCTCGCAAGCCAATGCAGATTTTGGTGAGCTCGATAACTGCCGCAAAACCAATGAGCAGGCCACGCGCTGTTGTGGTGACCCGCTCGCCTGTGTGGTGAGAAACTCTGTGGCCGCAGGGGCTCTGAATACCGTTGTTACTTTAGGTACAATGATTGGTGCTAATGGCGGAGCCGGAGTGATGGGTGTGGGCGAGAGCTGTCGAATGGCCAAGCAGTTGTCATTAGGGTCAGCCGCTGCCAATCAAAGCCTGGCAGCCCTTTGTACCGAAAAGGTGAACTCGTGTAACAACACCTGTGGCGACGCGAAAGCCGCATTCGTCCAAGCAAAAGAGACATTGGATCATATTTGTGAATCTAGGTACCCAACCCTACAATCGCTTTCCGGAAACATTTGCACTCGTCGCAACAACCTGGATTCGAAAACTCGAGAGATAGCGAGTAAAGTGGCGGCTTGCCAAAACGCTTCAGATCACGCGGCAAATATGGCGATGAACTCCGTTCAACAAACCACTATGTCGGCATTTTTAAAAAAATGCGAAGATGAAGTCTCTAAAGGCAACAGCAATTTTGCGGGCCTCGATATGGATTCACAAAGTTCTTTTAGCGGCGACTGCCGAACGGCAGCCAATGCCAATAACCCCATCTGTGTAAAATGTAACGCTGATCCGTCGGCTGCTGGTTGTGAAAATATGATCACTGACCCGAACGCCAACTTTAAACCAAACCCACTTAACAATACTGCCGACAACTTTAATAACAACCCCGATTTGCAAGCTGCTTTGGGGCCCGGTGTATCGATTGGCCCCGGTGATTTGCCCACATTAGATAACCCCTATGAAAATCCAGCCTACGCCGACCCCATGTTGATAGAAGCCCAGCAAAGAAACGATCCCACCATGGGAGCCGGTGCGAGCAGAAGTGCGGCGAGTACAGCAAATAATGCAGATACGAAGTTGCCTCCACTCGCTAAGCCCCATAACTCCAACCCACCGATGATCACGGATATTCTCGGAGGCGAAAGGGGAGGCTCAGGTTACACCTCCTCAGCTATGGGTTTTAACTCCGGTGGCGGGTACAGTTATACTGCTGGTACTGAAACTCTAAAAAATATGAGCATTATAAACGCCCATAAGAACTCAGGATTTGATTTAAAAAAATACCTTCCCAGCAAACTCACAAAGGGAAAAACTCCCGACAGTCCGAACCGCCAGCCCAGCAACGTGGGCAAGTCCACAGATGATATTTTTCAGATGATTTCACGCCGTTACCGACTGCGATGTATGCAAGGTGGGTTTTATGGCTGCCCTGGAGGCGGGCAGGCACCAGGCACAAAATAGGCTGATTTAAACATTCGATTTATTGATTTTTCATATAACTCTAAAATAAAGCCGCATAGCATGATGCGGCATGACCCAATGGTTTCACATTAAACCCTCCACAGTGTAGGTTGTTAACTCAAATATATTAAAAAATGCAGGATATAGAATTTACGATTTTTGGTTCCAGGGGCGGATCGCCGCATAAATCTTAATCGTGAAGTTTGAGGAGTAAAATGGAAACTTTAAACATTGACCCTACGCCATCAAAAACCAAAGAACTCCCACCCGGTGTTAAAAAGATGAAAGACCTCATCGAAAAAGGGAAGAGGGGCGAACTTCGGTTATCGTTTCCTGTATTACAAATCAATATTACAAACAAATGTAATCTAAATTGTGTATGGTGTTGGTACCGTGAAGATGAAACCTTTTCGGAAGGTCATTTGAGTTTAGAGGATTTTAATAGGTTTCTGGATGTTAACTTAACTGAGGATGCCAATAAATATGATGTGGTAAATTTAACCTCTGGCGGCGAAATTTTCATGAATAGGAAAATTTATGAAATTATGTCGAATGTTAAAGAAAAAGCTCCTGGTAAATTAATTTGGATTGCGACGAATGCCACTTTTACTCCAATAAATGAAAAAAATAAGAAGTGTTATCAAATGGTCGACATCATGAATATTTCGATTGATGGAGCCACTAAGGAAACATTCGAGTATATTAGAACTCCAGCTAAGTTTGAAAAAGTAATTAAAAATATCAGTGACTTGGTGGAAGTTTGTAAAGAAACATCTATTGAACTTGCGATGACAGTCAGTCAGATTAATGTGCGTGAAGTGAATGAGCTGATAGAACTTGCAGCAGAATTAAAGGTGCCTTCAGTATGGGTGGGACCCGCTGTGATCACTAATAAAAACCTATTAGAGAAACTGGGAGGTCAAAATATTCATGAAATGCCTCACGAAGAAATCGATCAAATTTTTGCTACTGCAAAAAAAACCGCTGAAGAAAAAAATGTACGCTTCAACCATACGGACTTGGAAATTTTAAAAGAAAAAGATGCTCCCAAAGGGAAATATTGCAATTGTTTGTACCCTTGGAAGACGGGCCCTTTTGCCTATGACACCTATATTATCCCGTGCTGTCTTATGGTCCAAGAGAAGGACATGCGAGATAAATTAAAGGCGAGATATGATTTTGGAGATCCAAAAGAAAAAAGCGCCATGGACATTTATAACTCTGAAGCCTATTGGCAGTTTCGTGAAGATCTGCTTAATGGTGACGCAGATGATTTTTGCGGGAAGTGTATCTACTACCGGTTCAGCGAAGATGTTGAGCTTGATAAAGATCTACGAGTAGAAAAAGGCAGCATTGACTAGCGACTGCCTTTTTCTTTTCTTCGATACGGACAATTAAAATATCGTGTTACAGGTCGATTCTAAGAAGTTTTGATATTTCTTAACGGTTGTCCCTCTGGAATATTCATTTACAAAATGTGAATACAGTTTTTCCTCATTTGTTTTTAAATTCTGAGGATCTCCGAGCGAGGCCATTATTTTACCAGCCGCTTCAACGGGGCTCTTTGGATCCACAAATAGCCCCGTAACTTACAACCGTAAAAGGAATTGCCGCTACTTCGTAGGTATCAATCGGAAGCTTGAATTTCATGGCCTCAACAAATGGGACACCGAAGCCTTCATGGGCGCTGAAGTTTATTAATGCATTCGAATTGGCATAAAACCACTTCAGTTCGGCATCTGACACATCTTCAAAAAATATTACATTTGAGTTTAATTCTTGGTCATCAATAAAAGTTTTTACTTTGTTGAGATAGTCCTCAGAATGTCCAAAACCCACAATGAACAAACATACAGAAGGCTCCAGTTCTTTCAGACTGTTCACTACTGTTAACATCTCAATTATATTTTTGTGCGGGAATATGCGACCAACATACAATAATTTTATATTGGAGCTTTCAAGTGCATTCGCAGTTTTTGGTTTACATTCGACCAAGTCGTTCCACCACTCCATATCAATAAATGGCGGAAGGTAGCTGACCGGCCGGTCTTTAGATTTATTGACGATGCTATTTTTCGTATACAGAGAGTTCGCGGCGAAGGCGTCAAAATGATATATGTCTTCGAGCTGTTGATAACCTAGCTGGCAGTACTGTGCCGCCAATGGAAAGTCTTTTTCAATCAACTCAGGAGGAGTGACCCCATGAAAATAGAGAATTTTTTTACAGTCGAGTTGTTTAACAGAGTCAAAAATAGCGTGCCCAATGGAGAAGAAGTAAAGCAGCGCATCATTCTTGGTGTATTGCCTTTCAATGAGTTTTTGCGTGGACTGAATCCAGTTTCTATCGTCATCAATGCATCCATCGCAATACAACGTCACGTTGGCGCCACTTCTTTCTAAAAAAGCCGCGGTTTCCAGTAGGTGGCGGGAAACTGCGTCATGCTCGTAAATGTTCGGGCTGAACAAATGAAACTGTTTTCCGCTCAATAGCGGAGAGGTGACATCTTCCAAAGAATCGTACTTAAACTGAAAAAAAGAACGGGCTGACATAAAATCCATTTCTAGTCGGTGAGGTGAAAAATCCGGCCCTAATGAACTTGCATAAGGATCGGTAAATGATCTATTCTGACCGACTCAATTTATTGGATTGATACCATAAATATGCTTAAAAAAGGAATTATTTATGAACGAGAAGACTCCAAAAGTAACTGTGATTGTGCCATGCTACAACCATGGTGAATACCTTGAAGAGTCGGTGGGTAGCCTCTTGGAGCAAACCTTTCAAGACTTTAAAATCTATGTCATTAATGATGGATCAACAAGTCCTCAAACGATTGAGATACTCGAGAAATTTAACAAGCCTAAAACCACAATATTGCATAAGAAAAACGGTCACCTTTCTTCTGCGCGAAACTACGGAATAGCTCGTACCGACTCAGAGTACATCTGTACATTGGATGCAGATGACATGTTTGACAAAAATTTTTTAAAAGAGGCTGTGGAGGTTTTAGATAATCAGCCTGAAATAGGCGTTGTAACCTCATTTCAACAAGACTTTGGAGTGAGCAGAGCATTGGGAGATCCGGGCGGTGGTGACGTCCGAAACTTCTTGGCCGACAACGCCTGCTTAGCAAGCAGCATGTATCGTAGACTTTGTTGGGTTCAAGCTAATGGCTACGACGAAAACATGAAGCAAGGATATGAGGATTGGAATTTTTGGGTTGGAGTTACAAAAAACAAATGGAAGGTCCATGTGCTACAGCATGGCCACTTAAAGTACCGGGTTAAAGAAGTTTCAATGGTGACAGAAAGTAACAAAATTCGGCCTGAGTTGTGCAAAAGAATCGCTCAGAATCATATCGAAGTATATAAAGAACATGTTGCAGACATCGTTTATAGCAAAGAGCTTAAAATATTTAATTTGAAGCAAGAAATAGAACAACTGAAGCAGCAATTAAAAGAGGCTCAGTCGTGAACAAAACTCCTTTAATTTCTACCGTTATGCGCTTTCATAAAGGCGGTAATTTAGAATATTTAAAAGAGGCTCTGACAAGTTTGTATTCACAAAGTCACACTAATATCGAAATTGTTCTTTGTATGCAAAATATTGAAAGTGAAGACCTCAAGAGCGTAGAAAATGTTGTCGATAGACTACAGTCAGAATCTCAAGCCAAGTCTAAAAGGGTTGTTAAGTATCTTCATTCCGAGTCGGAAGGCAATGCTGATATTCGGTCGAAATTGCTGTTAATGGGAATTGAGAGCGCGTCGGGAGAATACCTAGGATTTTTAGACTACGATGATATTTTATACCCGCATGCGTATGAAGTTTTTACTGGTTTTTTTCCTAAAGACAAAGAAATAGCCTTTATAGCAGGAAGTGTTGATAGAGTCATAATGGTAAATGTTGACGGAG
>JAWKNX010000022.1:0-49070 GCA_041391465.1 Bdellovibrionales bacterium | reverse complement strand
AACATAAGTGGGTTTATACTTTATACTGTCTATAAACTTATTAATATTGGCCACGGCAAAGCTCGAATTGAAACCTTGAAACATAGGCTCGTCATTTGGTGAATCACCAATGAACACGCAAGTGTTTTGGGCTTCCTCCCATGGAATTTGAAGTTCAGCTTTACAATAATGTTGAACCATACTGAGTTTATCAAAATCTCCAAACCAGCCGTTGACATGAATTGAGCTGACCTTTGCATTTGCTCCTGCGTCTTTAAATATCTGAACGATTCTTTCGACCTCCGCGTCTCCCAATGGGGAAACGTCCTCACAGAAGTCGATAGCTAGGTCAAGAAGTCGACAAAACTGATCTGAAGCAATCGCCGACCCTGGGACTTCTTTAAGAATTTTGCCTTCTAAAACCTTAAGTCTTTCTCTATTTTCTAGACGTTGCTTTTCGGTTTGAACAAAAAATCTATACATATTTTTATTTCTATAGCGAAAGTAGAAGCCGCCGTTCTCTCCAATGACTCCATGAACTGGCCACAGTCGGGCAATCATTTCACACCAACCGGCAGGCCTTCCCGTTACTGGAACAACATTAATATTTGCGCTTTTAAGCCTCCATAGAGAAGCATAGGCGCTTGCTGTGAGTTTTCCGTCCGTTGTGATAGTGTCATCAATGTCGCAAAAAACAGTTTGAACATTTACGTTTTTAAACTCAGCTAAAGGTTTCAATGTTTAATCCTTTTCGAATTCGTCGCTAAATTTTTAATCATTGCGTAGAACAAATTTAGAACATTAGCCTAGATTTGACGCGCAACATTGATGTCGTCAGTTGATTAATCTGAAATCTCCTTGCACCTTGTATATCATATATGTTCTGAATGATCCCTAAAATCTGCACAATATATATAGATAATTTGTGCCACAATTTACTAGAGCGGAGAATGGAATGGCTGCAAAAACACTTGTTGTAGTGGAGTCACCGACGAAAGCGCGGACTATCAAAAAGTTTTTGGGTAAGGATTATGTTGTTGAATCCTGTATGGGACACGTCCGAGATCTTCCGCAATCGGCAAAAGATATACCTGAAAAATTTAAAAAATTTGAATGGGCCAATTTAGGTGTGAATGTGGAGAGTAATTTTGAGCCTATCTATTGTATTCCAAAGAATAAGACTAAAATTGTAAAAGAATTGAAGGACAAACTAAAAGATGCAGACGCACTCATTCTCGCGACGGACGAAGACCGTGAAGGGAGAGTATCAGTTATGGCATTACCAGACTTTTTAAAACTGAAAGTTCGGTAAAACGAATGGTTTTTCATGAAATCACAAAAGCGGCTATTCAAGATGCCTTAAAACACACAAAGAGAAGTAGACATTGATTTGGTAAAAGCCCAAGAGGCGCGTCCGAGTTTTGGATCGGCTAGTTGGCTATACTATTTCCCCTTTGATCTGGAAAAAGGTTGCCTGCGGGTTGTCTGCCGGTCGGGTGCAGTCAGTGGCGGTTCGACTTATTGCTGAACGTGAACATGACAGAATAAAGTTCGTAAAATCTGAATACTGGGGTGTAGGTGCAGATTTTACCAAGGATAAATCCTTCGAAGCCAAGACATACAAAGTCGATGGGAAAAAGATCCCTTCTCGGTAAAGATTTTGACGAGTTGACGGGTCAGTTAAAATCGACAAATCGAAATCTTTTTATTCACCTTGATATGAAAAAGAAGCTAAAAAGGTTATTTCTAAAATAACCGGCCAGGGATTGGACGGTAGACGAAGTTGAAGAAGCCAGTATCTCGTAAACCGGCCGCGCCATTTATTACCTCTACACTTTCACAGCAGGATACCAACCGAAAATTAGGCTTGTCATCAGGAGAAACCATGTCAGTAGCACAAAAACTATATGAGCGTGGTTTTATCACATATATGAGAACTGATTCTACAAAACCTATCCGAGCAAGCAATCACCGGCTCGTAACGTATTAAAGACCTCTATGGGAAGGAATACCTCCCTGATACTCCGAGAGATTATTCAAAGAAAAGTCAAAAGGTGCACAAGGGCCCACAAGGCAATTCGTCCTGCAGGCACAGAGTTTGTGCGCCCAGCGGAAACAGGGTTAAAAGGCGTCCAGCTTGCAATTTATGATTTGATTTGGAAGCGCACAGTAGCCAGCCAAATGGTGAATTCACAACAAAAACAAAGTGAGCTTAAAGTTTTCGGTAGGTGACGCGATATTCTCCTCAAGTGGAATGACGATTGAGTTTCCTGGTTTTTTGAAGGCCTATGTAGAGGAAAGATATTTGAAATTCAGCACTAGACGGCTAAAGAAGTCCGCCTGCCGAAGATGAAAAAGGTGACTCTATACAATGTAAGGCATTACACGCGACGGATCTGAAACTAAACCACCTTCTCGATATACTGAGCTGGGTTGGTACAAAAAATGGAAAAAGGAAGGTATTGGGCACGCCCTTCTACGTATGCGACGATTATTGGAACTATCCAAGACAAGGGCTATGTTAAAAAAAATGGGAAACACATTAGTCTCCCCACATTCACGGCCCTCGTAGTTTCAAAACTATTAAGTAATTACCTGACTGATCTATGTGGATCTTAAGTTTACTTCTGAAATGGAACAAAAGCTGGATGATATTGTTGGGGACCTTGATCAGATTAAATATTTAAAAAGCATTTTATTTGGAGACAAAGGGCTTAAGATCTCATGTTCAAGAACAAGAGGAAAATATTCGAATAGTGAGTCAGGAAATCAGATTAGAGGGCCTTAGAACAGTTTGGCTTTAGAGTTGGACGCTACGGCGCCTATGTATGCCGGGTGGATAAGGAAACGGGCGAAGAGATTTGCGCTTCAATACCTGACGATAATGCGCCGGGAGAGATGACAGCAGATGTTGCGGATAAAATCATTGATCGAAAAATTTCAGGGCATGATGCTCTTACGAATGATCCAGAGACGGGCAAACCCATTTATGTTTTAACAGGCCGATATGGACCCTATGTCCAATTGGGAGATGCTGCGGAAGAAGGAGAAAAGCCAAAAAGAATGGCTTTGCCCCCAAATTTGACGCCAGAGGAAGTAGACGAAAAAAAGGCGGTATTTCTATTGAGTTTACCAAAACACTTGGGCGACCATCCGGATTCGGGAAAACCGGTTCGAGTGGGAATAGGTCGCTTCGGTCCCTACGTGGTACACGATGGGGACTTTAGATCTATACCGAAATCAGATAGTGTTTTTGACATAGATTTTGAAAAGGCGATGGCTTTATTGAATCAGCCAAAAAAGGGTCGTGGACGAGCGGCGCCGATAAAAGAGCTGGGCCCTCATCCTGAGACGGGTGACGAAATACAAGTTTTGTCTGGAAAATATGGACCCTACGTGAAGTGCGGTCGAGTTAATGTGTCACTTCCCGAAAAAATAAAACCCGAAGAGGCTACAAAAGAGCAGGTTTTAGAGTTGCTTGAGCAAAAAATGGCGGCGAAAGGTAAAAAGAAGACCAAAAAGAGTTCTGAAAAGAAAAAAACTGCCAAAAAGAAAACAGTAAAAAAATCAGCCAAAAAAAATTCGGAATCGGTAACTAAAAAGGCAAAGTCTGCGAAGAAAAAAGCTAAAAAAACAGCTGCTACCCCAGCAAAAAAAACAGAGAAAAAAAGTAACGTAATTAGAAGGTCTGCGAAGTAAATTTTACCGTCAATCTATCAGGCTGAAGGATAACTCCTCAATTTCTGGAAAAGAGCAAGGCATCTTGCTCTTTTTCTGTGCAGCTGTTAGCCTTGCTAAGGTTTTTTAACGGGCTGGAGCATGAAATTACTCTTTAAAAAGCGAAAAGGACTATCCACTCAATTGGAGTTGGATGTGCAACGGAAGAGAGAGCCGGATCGAAACCACTATCACGGTGGAAGAAGCTTTTATTTTTTTGATTTTGACGACAACATCGCTTATTTGACCACGCCAATTTGGATATTTCATAAAAAGACCGGCAACCCAATTAAATTAAGCAGTGGTGAGTACGCCCATTTTAAAAACGCGGTTGGACGGTATGGAAAATACGCCGATTATGAATTTAATTACGGCCCCCAGGGAAGTTTTAAGAGTTTTCGGGATAAAAACCTCAGGTTCTACAACCGAATGTTGGGCGAAAAGCAGGACTTTGTCTTAGACGTGAAGGATGTATTATCCTATCCAGATTTTGACTGGAAAGGACCATCTTGGAATACATTTTATCATGCTGTTTATAATCGACGACCACTGTCTTTGATAACGGCTCGAGGACACAAGCCCGAAACGATTGTAAAAGGTATTAGCCAATTTGTTAAAAAAGGTTTTCTACCGAATGAACCCAACTATCTCAGTATTTTTCCAGTCAACTGCGAATCGACCCAGTTAGATTTGACGGGGCAATTTAACGAAGGTGCCAATATTTCAAAGTTGAAGCAAATGGCCATTCGCAAATCGGTTGAGCAGGCTATACAGCAGTATGGTGAAAACCCCTATCATCGATTCGGTATGAGCGATGATGACCCCGACAACATTAAAATGATCATTGAAGAAATGGCGCGCCTGAAACAAGAGTTGCCCGAAAATAGCTTTTTCGTGATTTCGACTCACGGCGGAGCTTTAGTGAAGACTGAAATTTTTACGGACCACACCGTCGACGTTTGTCTATCAGAAAGGGCAGAGCAACTCTCATTGCTTTAGTTGGATTTGATGTCCCACCTAGGTCTGGATACCGACGACTTTGTATCAATTTGTAACAGCTGAGACTGGTTTCTGCTTCGTCCATAGACATTCAGAGAAAAGTCACAAATAATTGAAATTGTGGGCGAAATCCTGCCGATAAGGACCGCACAACATTGATTGTCAGAAAGGCGATTGCATGAAACTCAAGTCAACCCACTTCGCACTATTAAGCTTAGTTGTAGGTTTAATACATTTCTCATTTGTTCCAAATTCCGATGCATTTCGAGCTAACCGACTAAAATTGAGCTGCGAGCATCTCAACTTTATACAGTCACAGTATTTGGAAAACCACATCACTTATTCGAAGTTCGATAGAAATCTAGAAACCCGACTTATTGACCAATATGTTAAAGCTCTGGATCGGGGAAAAATGTATTTGAGAAAGTCTGACATTCAAGAAATTACAGCTGCTATGCGGGGAATTTATAGAAAAACTAAAGCTCGAAAATGTGAGCCTATTGAAAACGCTCATGAGGTATTTAAAAAACGAGTCAATGAAAGAGTGGCGTTTGTTAAAAAAACCCTCGATGATAAATTTAAATTAGATAAATCAATTGAGGTGAGCACTGATCCCGACGAGAGGGAATTTCCGAGAACTCTAGATGAACAAAACAGGTTTCACAAAAAATATCTTCATTTTCAATTGGCGAACTATATTACCTCAGATCTAAAGCCAGATGAGGCTAAACAAAAAATCATTAAAAACTACGAAAGAATAGCGAAAAGAATTAACGATCAAAGCTCTGAAGATATTTATGCCACATTTTTGGATTCTTTTGCTAGGGCACTAGATCCCCATTCTTCATTTTTTTCTTGGGATGCTGTTGAGGACTTCCAAATTCAAATGAGTCTTTCACTTGAGGGAATTGGTGCTACGCTCAGCTCGAAAGATGGATTCACAACGATTGAGCAACTCATTGCTGGCGGTGCGGCTGCACAGTCAGGTAAGTTGGCGCCAAAAGATAAAATTGTAGCTGTGGCACAAGAGGAAGACGGTGAGTTTAAAAATCCAGATAATGTGATCGACATGGAGTTGCGAGATGTAGTTCGTAAAATTCGTGGTAAAAAGGGCACTAAAGTAAGACTTTCGATTTTACGCAAAGAGGGTAAAGAGAATAAAAAATTCGATGTGGTCCTTGTACGTGACAAAATTAAACTTGAGGATGAAGCGGCACAAATTTACTACATCGACCGCACTATTAAAGGTCAGAAAAAGACTTTTGGATTGATAAATCTTCCCTCCTTTTATGCTGATAGCCGCGAAGAAAATGGAAGAAGTGCGGCAAAAGATATGAAGCGCCTTCTAAAAGAAGCCAACGAGAAAAAGGTTGATGGAGTTGTCGTCGACTTTTCCACAAACGGTGGTGGGTCGTTGGATGATGCTGTTAAAATTGCGGGTTTGTTTTTTAAAAAAGGAAACGTGGTAAAACAATCACAAAAGAATCCGACGGGTGCTCCAATTGTATTGGCGGATTTGGACCCAGCAGTGGATTACTCGGGACCGTTGGTGATTCTCACCAGTCGAATCAGTGCAAGTGCTTCGGAAATTGTTGCAGGAACTTTAAAGGATTATAAACGAGCAGTTATTGTTGGAGGCGACCACACATTCGGAAAGGGAAGCGTACAGTCGGTTTCAAATCTACCTCGTAATTTAGGCGCGTTGAAAACCACGGTTGGAATGTTTTTCACACCAGGGGGAGCGTCGACTCAACATCGAGGTGTTGACGCGGACATAGTTTTACCGAGTGCTCTTTCTACTGATGAAATTGGTGAAAAGAATTTGGATTATTCTTTGCCGCCTAAAAAAGTAAAAAGATTTCTATCAAAAGATGCATATGTTCAAACAGGACCAGAGGCGTGGTCTGTCGTTAATCCCTCATTAATTAAAGAGTTAGCAAACCGTTCAAAAAAACGCGTTGCGAATAATGAAGAATTCAAAGAAATAGAAAAGGATATTAAAAAAGCCGAGGCCAGAGGTAAAAAGATTAAGGTTGCTGAGCTATTTGAAGATGAAAACTCTAAAGAAGAAGATAAGAAAAAAGGGAAAGAAGACGAAGAAACAGCAACGCTATCCAAAGAAGAAAAAACTAAAAAATATCTAGAGCGTCCGGATGTTCAAGAATCACTAAATGTGGTAGCGGATATGGTGGAGATTAATACGATGGCTCCTCTAGCAAATACGGATAAGTCACCTAAAGAAGCCCGATTAGGTCAGTAATCGGGCATCGCTGGCTCGCCGCATTATTTCCATGTCATTCACACACTAAGATGTTTTTAAAACCACCATTTGGTTCATGTGTTTTTGACTTATTTCGCTGGACCAAGTACCTCTAATAACTCATGTAAACTTAAATTAAGGATGGTTCACAGTGGTGGATACAATGCCCAATGTGGAGAATAAGAGCGCCCCTAAAGGTCAAAATAAAGGAAGACCACAATTGCCGCTTCCAAAAGAGAAATTATTGCAGTTGCATAATTTAATGGTTAAGGCGAGGGCTTTAGAAGAGCGTCTTATCAAAATCTATAAAGCCGGCGATGCATTTTTTTGGATTGGCGGGCCCGGAGAGGAAGCGTTTGGTGTAGCTCTCGGCCTCTTGGTGAACAAAGGTAAAGGGCATGATCACGATTGGTTGCATTTGCATTATCGATGCACGCCAACTCTGGTTGCTATGGGTATGCCTATTGGTGACTCCATTCGGCTCATTATGAACAAAGCAACTGATGTCAGTACGGGTGGAAGAAATTTTGCCAATCACTATAGTTACCCGGAGTGGAATGTTGCTCCAGTGACCTCACCCATAGAAGTCCAATATTCAATTGCCATAGGGACGGCTTGGGCCCAAAGACGAAATAATGCTAAAGGCATTACTGTGGTAACTGGCGGTGATGCGGGAACCGCTGAAGGTGATTTTGCTTCAAGTCTTATCTGGGCTAGTCGGCCGGGAAATGAACTTCCTTTGTTAATCACAGTCCAAAATAATAAATGGGGAATATCCACTAATTATGATTCTCAACACGGAGAAAGACATACTTCAGATAGAGGGAAAGCATTCAATATAAGAACTGAAGTAATAGATGGTAATGATCCAGTGGAGTGCTATTTGAAGTTGGGCGAAGTCATGGATTATATCCGAAAAGAGCAAAAGCCAGTTGTATTGGAGGCTCAATTATCTCGATTATATGGTCATAGTTCAGCAGATGGTGCCAGTCGTAGGGATGAGCCCTGTTGTATAGAGTTGTTTGAAAGGCGATTAATTGATTGGGGATTAATTACACGTAAAGAATGCGACGAACTCAAAAAATCTTACGAGGCAGAGGCACGCTCTGAAATGGAAGCCGCTCGAAATGAACCGGACCCGGAACCGGAGAGTATTTGGGATAATATTTACTCTGATAACGAAAACGGTGACTGGAGGAAATTCTAATGGCGAACATGGCACAGGCTATTCGAATGGCCCTTCACTTTGCTGAAGAAAATTTGGAATTGAAAGACGTGTTTGGAGAAGATGTGGGCGCTCCTTTGGGTGGGGTTTTCACCGCCACTCAGGGCATAAAATGCGCATGGAACTCGCCCCTTGATGAAAGGGGTATAATAGGGTGTGCAATGGGAATCGCCATGGCTGGAGACCGTTGTGTCGCTGAAATTCAGTTTGCGGATTACATTTTTAACACTATTGATTTGCTGAAAATGGCTGGAAACACTTATTGGGCCACCAACGGAAAACAACCAATGCCACTTGTGGTAATGACTCCCAATGGTGCGGGAATTCGTGGTAGTCTCTATCATTCACATAGTTTTGATGCTCACGCTTCTCGCATGCCGGGGTGGAAAATAGTTATGCCGTCGAACCCACTAGACGCCTATGGCCTTATGTTGTCTGCCATAGCTGATCCTAATCCGGTTATGTATTTGAACCCTAAAGCATTGATGCGTGTCCGCGGAAATGAACTGATTCCTGGGGAACCCGCAGATGAAAAGAAGTTGAAGGCAATGATTGACGCGCCGATTGGCGACAGAAGCCAATGGAAGCCAGAATGGCCAAAACTTGAAGATTACCGTGTTCCTATTGGAAAAGGCAAAATAACTAGAGAGGGAGATCGTGCCACCGTCGTGTCTTATGGGCGAACTCTCACCGTTTGTAACCAAGTTGCCGACAAATTGAAGAGCGAGGGTATAGATATTGAAGTCATCGATATGCGGTCAATTTACCCTTACGATTGGCAAATGATTCGATCTTCAATTCGTAAGACGGGCCGAGTAATGTTTGTAAACGAAGACACGGAAGTCACTAATTTTGGTGAGCATCTTGCCTACAGAACCACTCAAGAACTATTTTATGAGCTCCTCGCTAGGCCTCGAGTCGTGGCGGGTAAAAATGTGCCCGGAATCGGGCTTCACCCCCACCTCGAAGACAATACTGTTCCACAGGCGCCAAGAATTGAAAAAGAATTAAAAGAACTTATTACGGAGATACCATAGTGCTGCAAAATCAAACTCAGGAAACAACAAAAGTGAATAAAATCAAAAAAAGTAAAAAAGACGATTTTGACAAATATGATTTATATATTCGATCCGTTCAATCGCCGGAAACGGATGTGAAGTTTTTAAGAAGAGTTTATAAAGAGTTGCGCGGTAAAAAACCTATTTCGATGCGTGAAGATTTTTGTGGTACTTTTGCACTTAGTTGTGAG
This sequence comes from Bdellovibrionales bacterium, assembly GCA_041391465.1. Lineage (GTDB taxonomy): Bacteria > Bdellovibrionota > Bdellovibrionia > Bdellovibrionales > UBA1609 > UBA1609. Next base: position 39,641 of record JAWKNX010000022.1, on the reverse strand, counting down.
TGGGTAAAACTTAAAAAAGAACACAAAGCAATAGGTGTTGATTTAGATGCGGAACCCATCTCATATGGTCGCGAACATTACTTTTCGCAACTCAAAGAAAGCCAGCAAGAACGTGTTGAAATATTGCAAGCAAACGTTTTGGATCCCAAACTTCCTAAGGCAGACATTATTCAGGCTCAAAACTTTTCCTATTTTATTTTTAAAAAACGTGAGCAATTGCGTGAATACTTTAAAAACAGTCAGAAAACTTTAAATAAAGATGGGATCTTTGTGGTCGATTGTTTCGGAGGTTCACAGTGCATGGAACCCAATGAAGAAGAAACCGAACACAAAGGATTTTCCTATTTTGGGATCAAGAAAGTTTCGACCCGGTTACAAATGAAGCTCAATTTTATATTCACTTTAAAAGAAAAGGTGAAAAAACGCGAGCAGGTGTTTAGTTATGATTGGCGAATGTGGAGCATTCCTGAGGTCAGAGAAGTCATGTTGGAGGCTGGATTTAAAGATACAGCAGTCTACTGGGAGGGAACTGACGAGGACGGTGAGGGAGACGGAGAGTTTTCGCGAGTCGATAAAGGAGAAGAGTGCGAGTCTTGGGTCGCTTATATCGTGGGTTTAAAATAATTCCTTTTCCTAGGACAATAATTGGCTGATAATCAAGGCTATGGATCCTAGATTATTAAAAAATTTAAAGCGCTTGTCCCTTTCGGTTATTTTGATTGGGGCGTTTTACGCGATTTCCACTTTATTTTTGTGGAACAATTGAAAACGGTGTTTGCCAAGAATCAGCGACAAACACGACCTTGGTCCTGTTGGCCATATCAATCATACTCGCTTAGCGTTCGCTCTACCCAGCGATTTTCGTTCTATTTGTCACATTATCGGTCATATTTGGACCGCTCACTCATTGCGGAACCTATTATTTAGATAAAGCAGGATATCGTGAAATCAGCGTGAAATTTAATACTCGATTGATGAGTAATGTCACACGTTTGCTGGAGGGTTACCATAAAACTTGTGGCTTCTATCCCTCGCTTGAAGAAGGCTTAATTGTTTTGGCAGAGGGTTCAAGTGAATGTCCAGATTGGCGTCCTCATGCAAATATTAAAGATAATTTAAAAGACGCTTATGGCGAGGATTTAATTTATCAACCAATGGGTCATCCGGCCCACTCGTTCCTCTTGAAGTCATTGGGATCAGATCAGTCCCCAGGGGGGGATGGCGATGCCGCTGATGTAGAACTTTGGTCAAAAAACTCCATTGACGAAACAGATCAAAATACATCTAGAGAACTAGAATCAGAGGACTAATGTTTTCTGACAAAAAAAATTTAAAAATCGACATGCCGAGAGCCAATTGCACTTAGTACGTCTTCGGATCTAAGAATCCTTCGGCTTAGACACATAGGTTTCGCTCCGATAGATTCAAAAAGATTTATTTCGTAATCGATCCACCCACCTTCTGGCCCAATTGCGACTGTTAAAGGCCCAAGTAACTTTGAAGGCAAATTGTTTTCAGTATATGGGTGCGCCACGACAATGGGGCCATGCTCTAAAAATTGAGGGAGGCAATCTTGCACAAATGGTTTAAAACGAGTGTGTAATTCAACTCTAGGGAAAATTGTGTCTCTGCTTTGTGAAAGTCCCTCGAAAAAAGATCGTTCCCATTGAACCTTTTCAATAAAATCTGACATCCAATAACTTTTTTCCACTTTAAAACTGTGAAGGATGTGAATGTCTTTAATTCCTATCATTGCAGCAGTTCTCAGAATTCGACGCATCATCTTCGGCCTTTGCAACGCAACAATCAGTTTCATAGGGAGGGCTTTTGGCGGAGTCATTGTGAATTCAAAATTAGAAATGAGCAACTCGTCATCGTTTAATAAATCGACTTTAGCTGTGCCAAGGTTTCCATTTTTCATTCCTACGTTTATCGTTTGGCCGGACGTTTTATTTAAAACATTTTGCACGTGCTTTATTGTTTCAGGGCACCGAATAGTGGCATGACCCGGAGTTGTAATTTGATTCTCTTCAACAAGAATTAAATTCAAGCTATGCTCCTAGTTTACAGACTTGAGTTCATCCATAGTAAACAACGAACGCATCTTCAAATTTATTTCATTAATTTTTTTCGGCATTCCGTATCCTCTATAAATGGCGCACAGTACGTGGTCAACTTTTGCACCGCACTCTCGCAGTTGGTAAGTGCTTTCTATAACCTGGCCCCCGGTAGTAATGACGTCTTCAATAATGCAAACATTTTTACCTTTTACATCAGCTCCCTCAGCCAAACGGCAAGTGCCATATGATTTGGCTTCTTTTCGCACAAAAGCTGCAGGAATCCCTGTGTAAAGCGACATTGCAGTTGCAATTGGAATTCCACCGATTTCCAGGCCGGCAAGAATCTGAGTTCCTTCGGGTATCATTGAGGACATTTGCGCCGCAATGGCTTTTAATAGCTTTGGATCGGCTTCGAATCTGTATTTATCAAAGTACTCGTTGGAAGTTTGACCACTTCTAAGTAAAAACTCACCAGTAAGGTGTGATTTTTTAAATATTTCTTTGCAAAGTTCATTTCGATCCATTTTGTCTCCACCGAAAAATAATTCGCATATAAAACCAATCATTTTGAAACCAGTCAATATTGACTGCTGTTGCAGAGACATTACACAAGTAACAGATATGATTTGGCAAGAATTTTGCTCAATTAGTGGCGTTAAACATTGATTGGCCTCTGCCAAGGACAGAGGGGGGAGTGAATACTAAAAAAGTTTATGCCATTTTATTTACGCTTACATTTCTAATGCTGGCTGCGGCTGCCGTCGTCATTCGATTACACGTCTAAATTTTGGTTTTGGCCAAAAATACAGTCGAAGAACATAGTGGATCGTGACACCTAAAAAGGGATTATTTTTTAACTTTAGTGGTTTGAGTTTTGATCCAATCGAGATAGCTTTTCTCACCATTTGCAATTGGAAAGCCGACAATGCAGGGGCAATCATATGGATGGAGCTTAGCTATTTCGGCTCGGTTGGCTTCAAAAAGTTTCCTCGTGGTTTTTAGAAACATAAATACTTCGGTGTCCTCATGGATTTCATTTTTCCACGAATATATTGATGTTCCGGAGGAAAATATGTTGGCGCAAGCAGACAATTTTCTTTCAATGAGGGATCGAGCAGCAGCTTTTGCGGTTTCTTCGCTGGGCCAAGTCGTGAAAATGGTAATGTGACTAAAATCTGAACCTTGAATTGGGACCATTTTACTTTAATGTCTCATTCATCACGTGGTGTTGTTTTTTATTTTCCACTGTTCAAGAGCATGTTCTCTCATATCAACTACGTTATCAGATTCGTCGACAATTTCAACTCCAAGTAACGTTTCAATGGCATCTTCTAGAGTAACGATACCAACAGGGACTCCATACGAATCCACGACGAGAAACAAATGCTCTTTCGTTTAATGAATTGATCCAAAACGGCCGCTACGGAGATTTCTTCAGGTACTTTATGGATCGGCACCATAAATTTACCAATAGGAAGGTCATCTAAATCCTGCGATGCTGCTTCCATCAATTTATATTTATATATCAGTCCAATGACATTATCAAAGTTTTGCTCATATACAGGGATACGCGAGAAGTGAATTGATTTATTTTTTTAATACAGATTGAACACTTGTTGTCGAATCCAAAGCCATGACCACAGAACGAGGAGTCATAATTTCTTTCACCAAAATCTCTTCCAGTTTCAAAACATTTTTAATTACAGCACTTTCTTTTGGGCGGAGAGTCCATGCGACTCACCCATTTCGGCTGAGGCAATCATTTCCTCGCGTGTAACGATATGACTGCGCTGAATACCAAGTCGACGGTTCACAAACTCTGTAAGTCTCACTACAGGGTAAGTCATAAATATCAGAAACTGGATCACATAACTGGCAAATGGGGCCATTGATTTCCACTGTGTGGCACCAAGAGTTTTCGGCAGAATTTCTCCAAACGCCAGTACCGCAATAGTTAGAATTATACTCGCAGCAGCCATCCACGTGCTGCCAAACAAACTAAAAGTTTGGGCGCCCACACCCGCAGCGCCGATCATATTTGCGGTTGTATTTACGGTGAGAATCGCAGTAAGAGGTTGATCAATTTGCTCAGTATATCGCGCCAGAAGCCTCGCACTACGCTTCTTTTGTTTCCGCTTTATTTCAATATATGTTGGCGTAATTGATAGAATAATTGATTCAAGAAGTGAGCAAGTAAATGAAATTATAATCGTTAAAATAAAATAAAAGACAAGCAATCCCATACGTGGGTTAACATCCCTTCGTTAATGTTTTAATAATCTGAAGTATTTTTGATCTGTAAAGATCGAAAGTTGGATTTTTTTTGATCCTACTGGGGTCGTCCATTTTTAAAGAAAGCACCTTTCCTTCAGTGACTGAGCCTTTTATTTTACCGCTTTAAAGGGGGGTTCAAAAGAAAAATTCGTAATTTTTGTAGTATTGAAAATCTAATCGGGGTGACCTGGAAAAAGCTAGTGATTACAGGGCTTTATATAAATGGCTTTTTGGATCCAGTCTGGGTATTGATGCCAAAAAGACTCAGCTTGTGCCAAGTGGGACAATTCTGGTATATGAGCCCTGTGACCTTTGAGGAGCAATTGGGGGAAGTGTGAATACTGAAAAATCAAATGAATTAGGCCAGCAAAACTACATCGTCCCGAACTCAACGGTCAGCTGGGATGAGTATTTTATGCTTCAGGCAATGTTGGCGAGCTTTAAATCAAAGGACCCCAGTACCAAAGTCGGAGCGGTCTTTGTCGACGAATTTAATCATCAAATTACAATGGGATACAACGGATTTGTGGCAGGAGTCGATGAGTCTCAGCTCCCATGGGGGAAGGATGACCCTAATGCTCCTTATGAGCATCAAAAATATGCCTACGTGGTGCATGCGGAAGCTAATGCAATACTCCACTCACCGAGAGCGTTGAAGGGGGCTAGAGTTTATGTCACGCTATTTCCCTGTGAAGAATGTGCTAAATTATTGGCAAGTGTGAAGATCAAAGAAGTGATATTTCTATCGGATAAACACTGTAGTCGGGAAACCAACAAAATTGCCAAAAAAATATTTAATTTGAGTGGAATCAGTTATCGCCAGCTCACGGTCAAAAACTCTCTATTAGATCAACTAGAAACACACCTTGAATTGCAACTCGCTCAACTTTAAATCCATTTTAAGATTTGCCCAGGCACCCGATTTTGGCAATGAATCGAGCATAAAAAAAGCCTGCAAAGAAAGTGTTCTCTGCAGGCTCCGCCATTTGAACAATTAGATATTACTTTGCTTCTTCAGCCCTCTTCTTCTGGTATTCCTTAACCAATTCATCTTGAATGTTTCGAGGACAAGGGTTGTATCGAGAGAATTCCATTGAGAATTCACCTTTCCCTTGAGTCGCAGATCGAAGATCTCCTGAGTACCCAAACATTTCTGACAAAGGCACTTCTGCAGTCACAGTAACAAATCCTTCTTGGGTTTGCGTACCAGAGATGATACCTCGGCGTTGGTTGATTTGACCCATAACATTACCTTGGAACTCTTCAGGAGCAGACACTTCTAGCTTCATAAGCGGTTCAAGTGCAGTAGGTTGCGCTTTTTCATAAGCTTGTCGAAAGGCAGCAATAGCACAAATTCGAAACGCCATCTCGCTCGAGTCGACATCGTGATAAGCTCCATCGTCCAAGTCCATTTGCACTCCAACGATCGGTGCTCCAATCAAAGTTCCTTTTGCCATGGCCTCTTGGAAACCTTTGTCCACGGCAGGGATGTATTCCTTAGGGATACGCCCACCTACGACATTATTCTGAAACTTATAAACGGCACTTTCGTCATCACCTTCACCTGGCGACCATGGAATCATCTTACCCACAGTCTTTGCGAACTGACCAGAACCACCAGTTTGCTTTTTGTGTGTGTAATCATAAGGAGCCGTAGCACCTATAGTTTCACGGTAGGCCACTTGAGGTGCACCGGATTTAACTTCAACGCCAAATTCACGGGCCATTCGCTCAATATAAACTTCAAGGTGAAGTTCACCCATTCCTGAGATGATCGTTTCGTTGGATTCTTCGTCACGGTGCACACGGAACGTCGGATCTTCTTTTCTAAACTTTTGAGGAGCTTTTGAAAAGTTAGCGGCTTTGGCTTTTTCTTTGGGCTCGACCGCCAAGGAGATTACCGCATCAGGTACGAACATAGAAGTCATGGCAATCTCTACGGAGCCATCAGTAAAAGTATCACCTGAAGCGCAGTCTACACCAAATAGTGCTACGATATCGCCGGCATGTGCCTCTTCAATGTCTTCCATATCATCAGAGTGCATGTATACGAGACGTGGAATTTTGACCTTTTTCTTGTCCGTCATATTGTGAATAAATTCACCCTTTTTCATTTTACCTTGATAGATTCGGAAATAAGTGAGCTGTCCGTAACGCCCCTCTTCCAGTTTGAAGGCAAGGGCCACAAGAGGAAGATCGTCATCAGTTCTCATGATAACTTTTTCTTCGTTCTTTTTAAGGTCTAAACCTTCGTTTCGAACTTCTTTAGGGTTAGGAAGATAAGTTTGAACTGCATCAAGTAGTGCTTGAACGCCTTTGTTCTTATAGGCAGACCCACAAAATACAGGAGTTAGGTTCATGCTGAGGCATCCTTTACGGATCGCCGCTCTTAGCTCGTCTTCAGTGGGTTCTTCTTCCATTAAGAATTTTTCACCAACGACGTCGTCAAAATCGGCGGCCTTAGCGATCAATTCTGAGCGCCACTTCAAACACTCTTCTTTCATGTCATCTGGGCAGTCTTTAATGTCGATTTGCTCACCGTTTTCGCCAGAATAATACCAAGCTTTCATCGTGATGAGGTCAACGGCACCTTGGAGGTTGTCTTCAATGCCAATTGGCACCTGCATCATCACAGTGTTGTGGTGCAGTTTTTCTTCAAGCATTTTAGCCACGCAAAGGGTTGGCACCTGACGATCTAATTTGTTTACGAAGGCAATTCGAGGAACGTTATAGCGTTTCATTTGTCGGTCAACAGTGATGGATTGAGATTGAACGCCAGCAACACCACAAAGAACTAAAACGGCACCATCAAGAACACGGAGTGCTCTTTCCACTTCAATTGTAAAGTCCACGTGTCCGGGGGTGTCGATGATATTAATCGTTGTGTTTTTCCATTGAACATTGGTCGCGGCCGATTGAATCGTAATGCCACGCTCTCTTTCAAGCTCCATGGAATCCATCTTTGCTCCCACACCGTCTTTTCCACGGACATCATGGATGGCGTGAATTCGACCGGTATAGAATAGAATTCTCTCAGTTAACGTTGTCTTTCCCGAGTCAATGTGAGCCGAGATACCGATATTACGGACATTATCGAGGTCCCAAGTTTTTGCCATTTTTCAGCTTCCTCTCTTAGATTGATTTGCACTTTAATTTTTGAGATATAACAAGGGGTTATAGTGCATATTCTTCCAATTTATGAAGCCATTTATGTATCATGATTCGGGGTGTAAATTCAAGTGCCATAAGTGGGAACCTTAGCCATGGTATTGGGGGGCGTGGAAAAGCTTGCAACAATAATGGGCTCAACAAGAATTACTTTGTAATAACAAATAATTAGGGATACTAAGGCGATCAGCCAAGTAGAGGAAGTCATGGTACGACCAGATATTCAGTCGATTCTGAAAAATCAATTTGGACTGAACAATTTTAGGGGCCCGCAGGAGCCCATTATTCAAGGCATTCTTGAAGGCCGAAGTGGATTGGTCATCATGCCCACCGGAATGGGAAAAAGTCTCACATACCAACTGCCAAGTACGATTTTGCCGGGCCTCACTTTGGTGATTTCACCTCTCATTGCTCTAATGAAAGACCAGGTCGATGCGGCACGAAAAAAAGGCCTCAATGCGGCATTTATTAACTCATCACTTTCTGCTGCGGAAAAACGGAGCGCATATAAGAAATTAGCAAACGGCCAGATTAAACTTCTCTATGTAACTCCTGAACGGTTCAGGCTGGAAGAATTTAGACAGGCTTTATTGTTAAACGATGTGAGTTTGTTGGCTGTTGACGAGGCCCACTGTATCAGTGAATGGGGGCACGATTTTCGACCGGATTACACTCGAGTCGGAGAGTTTAGAGAACTATTGGGAAATCCTGTGACTTTGGCAGTGACGGCGACGGCCACACCAGAGGTACAGAAGGATATTTTATCGCAATTGCACCTAGAAGCCAGTGAAGTCGACCAATATGTTTTTGGCTTTGAGCGTGAAAATTTGCTCCTGGATCAAATCGAGGTTTATGGCTTAGACCAAAAAATTCAAGCCTCTGTCATGTTGCTAAATCAAAATCGGGGATCGGCCATCATTTATTTTTCTCTGATAGATACTTTGAGGAAATTTTCTCAAGGGTTGAGCCGGCTGGGAATTGAGCATCTCGAATATCATGGCCAACTTCCTGACCGAATTCGAAAAATGAATCAGGAGCAATTTATTGCAAATCCTAATGCGGTTATTTTAGCGACTCCAGCATTCGGATTAGGTGTGGACAAACCGAATATCAGACAAGTCATTCATGCAGAGATCCCTGGTAGTGTGGAAGCCTATTATCAGGAAGTGGGACGAGCTGGTCGAGATGGAAAACCAGCGATTTGCACTTTGCTCTACGACGGTGATGATGTAACCATCCAAATGGATTTTATTAAGTGGGCCAATCCCGACCCTGGGTTTATTCGCCATATTTATCATTTACTCGAAGATTACCAAGAGCGAGTTTGGCATGAAGGTTTGGATTTTCTGCGAGAGAAAATGAATTTTTATAATCGACGTGATTTTCGCGTGGAAACAGCACTCAATTTACTCGAAAGATGGGACTGTATCACTCGACCGAAGCATAAGCCCCAAGAAATACAAGTAGTCGAGCCACCACCTACCGAATATTTAGATCAAAATGTTTTTGAAAAACGACTCAAACGACAAAACGAGAAACTTCTCACTTTAGTGAACTACACTCGCCTTGAAGACGACCTCTCGAGAAAACAGTTTATTTATCAGTATTTTGGTGTGGAGAATTGAGATTTCCTCTTAGCCCAGTCATTTGTTGAATATCTATAATAGTGGCAATGTTTGGATATTTAGCAGACCAAAGAAAAATTTTTCCTGATCCCAAGACGGACTGTTTGGTTGAAGGAGTCATTGCACTCAGTCATATATGTACGCCAGAAATGTTGTTTGAGGCCTACTCGTTTGGCATGTTTCCATGGCCGCAAAAAGAAGATGAAGTATTGTGGTTTTCACCAGATCAAAGAGGCGTTTTATTTTTTGAACACTTTCATGTGCCGAAAAGATTGCAAAGGAAACTGGCCCAAGTGAATTGGAGGGTAACCGTTAACACGGCCTTTCAAAACGTTATTGAAGAGTGCGCAAAAATACCAAGAAAACACGAAGCAGGCACTTGGATTACTCGACAGTTAATCGATGCATATATTGAATTCCACCAACTGGGGTACGCCCATAGCGTCGAGTGTTGGGATGGCAATGAGTTAATTGGCGGCATATATGGTGTTTCTGTGGGTGGTGCATTTAGTGGTGAAAGCATGTTTTTAAAAAAAGTGATGCTTCAAAAGCTTGCTTTGTATATTTGGTTGAAAAGTTGAAAAACCAGGGAGCCGAGTGGCTGGACATTCAGATGGTGACACCAATTTCAAAAAGTTTTGGCGGAGAGGAAATTCCACGAGATCAATTTTTAAGCCTATTAGAAGCGACTCAAAAAAAACACCTCATTTTGAATTTGGATTAGGTTTAGGTTTTTTATTGGTATTGTCTAAAATCTCTTGAAAATTGAGGCCTTTTTCAAACCGTTTTCCCCAAGGGGAGCCCTTTCAGAGTCATACGTGTCTGTCGGACGTGAAATTGACCAAAGAATTAAAAAACTAACAACAGTAGCTGCGATATAGGCAAAGGCTTGAATGGTATGCTTTCTTTAAAACTGAAGTATTTGTGCCTGGTGTCTCCGGCGAGTCATCGATTGAATTTCGTTGAGACGTTTTCCGATGTTCCTCTCTAACATATTTTTGTTGTAGATCAGGCATTTGCTCAAAGTGCACTCCGACAATTATTTGATCCAGTGAGGGATGCCCAAATGAAGAATGCATCCAGAAGGCTTTGGCATGGAATTCCTCAATTCGAACCACGCGACCAAACCAAGCAATATTTTTGTCCCCTGGGATCGAAAATTCCATCTTAATAATTTCGCCAATTGATGGCGCGATATCTCGTTCCGTTATAAATGCAACTCCTGTAGAGGATACATTCAAAATTTCAGTCGAATGAGTAGGTGCCAATTTCGCCGAGGCTTGAACAGCAAACCTGTTGTCCTCTGGACGCACAACCGAGTGGCTCTCGGTATAACTTCGTAACGGTTGAAAAGTTCGCCATAAAGCTCGTATCGCAAAAGTCTTTACTAAAGTAAGGTGTTTGTACTACTTTGATACGTCTTTAATTTTTTTTGCGAGGAGCAGGTTCAAGAATTGAGTTACCAAAAGCTACACCAAAGGTTTAAAAAAATTGATTCACTTGGACATTTATCAGAGTATTGCTCATTGGGATGAGAGCTACAATGATGCCCTCGACGGTGGAGCCGAGTCAAAGAGCTGAGGCCATGGCGCAAGCTGAGTGCTGTCACATGAACTACTAGTAGACCCTGTGGTCGGTGAGTGGATAAATGCGGCGAACGGTGAAAGTCTACTGATTGGCAGAGGGCGAACCTCAGAGAAATGACTTCGCGTTTGGCGGCAAAAAATTTGTGTGCCGTCTTCAGCTGAAGTTGAACAGTATTCTCTGTAAGCTCTAAATGCGTATTGCGCCTGGAGAAAATTACGTGGAGAAAATAATTGGAGTGAATTTTTACCTCTTTTTGAGCCTGTCGTAAAGTGCGGGCACGAGAACCTGCACGAGCCCTGGCAGAGGGGTTGGAAATGTAACTACGATGCGTTGATAAACATCTATGAGCCAGGGCAAAACCAAGAATCTATTGAGAAAATATTTGCAAAGTTAAAGCGGCAACTTCCAGAGATTATTTTTGCTGCAGAGGAAAAACTGGGGAATGTGAAATCCTCTCCTCGTGGCCCCTTTTCAAAAGTGGAGCAAAAGAATTTAGCCGAACTGGTTATGAAGTGTCTCGGTTTTGATTTCAATCATGGGCGCTTGGATACAAGTCACCATCCCTTTTGTGGAGGTGTTCCAAGGGACGTGTAAGAGTGACCACTGATACTCTCAAGCAAGTTTCTTAGAGAGTTTGATGGGCGTGATACACGAAAACCGGTCACGCTAGGTATGAGCAAAACCTTCCTGAAAATGGTTGGGTCAACCGGTCGGTGAAGCTCGAGGAATGGAGTGCATGAAGGGCAGAGCCTTTGTTTGAGAACCTTATCGGACATAGCCCGAATGTAGGTTTTTTATCGCCATTTATCAAAGAGGCATTTTCCTCTGTGGATCCAGATTTTGATTGGTCACCCGAAGGCTTAATACCAGTTATTAACAAAGTTGAAAGAGGGTTTAAACCGAGTTGATGCCGACGAGGTTACTTACCCCATGCACATCATTCTTCGCTTTGAATTGGAAAGAGACCTCGTTCAAGGCCAATTGGAGGCTTCTGATTTGCCCGAGGCATGGAACTGTAAAATGATGGAATACTTGGGTGTTAACACGCAGGGGAATTATAAAGATGGGTGCATGCAAGATGTGCATTGGCCAGTAGGAATTTTTGGATACTTTCCCAGTTATACGCTCTCGGTGCGACCGCTGCCCAACTATTTGAAAGCGCCTTGAATGAGGAGCCAAAAAATATTAAACGATTTATCCCAAGGTGATACGGGCCGAATCAATAAATGGTTGGAGAATAAAGTTTGGTCAAAAGGCAGTTTTTACACAGTTGACGAACTTATGAAGTCGGCAACGGGCAGCTCTTTGGCCCCAGATTCGTTTATTAGGCACCTTAGGACTCGATATCTCTAGGTACGATTTCTGCATATAAACCGGGTATTCAGGCAAAATTTAAAAGAATTTCGAGGGTAGGGTTTTGGCAAGGTCAAAAATAAAAGCAGTTATTTTCTATTCGGGTGGCCAACTGAAAGCCAATCACAGGTTGCACCAGGCCCTCAGCGACCTTGTAGGGGATAAACCGCGGAAAAGCTTCACCTATATTCCTTATATGAGTGAGGAACTCCCAATGGTACTTCCAAAGAGCTGTTAGAAGGTATCGCCCCTTTGGGTTTACGATGGATTTTCATTGCTTGAGAGTGGATCAAAATGAGATTCCGGAAGAAGATATTAAAAAGCAATCAATAGCGATGTCATTTTACCTTGCCGGTGGAAACACATTTATTTTCTAAAGCATTTAAAGAAAAGTGGGTTTCTCCCTCTATTGCGAAAATACGCTCAAGCAGGGGGAATTGTCGCAGGCCTGAGCGCGGGCGGTATTTTGCTCACTCCCAGTATTGATTTGGCGAAGGTTCCTCTTTTTGATTGCGACGCGTCAATGAAGTGGGCTTAACTCAGTTGAACTCTTTAAATTTAGTAAACTTGAGTTTTTTCCTCATTATGTGAACTACCCGAGATTGAATGGGGCATTAAAAAAATATTCTAGGAAATCAACCGTCCCATCGTAGCCTGCGAAGATGGCGGGGGACTGGTGATCAATGGTGATCAAAAAACATTTATCGGTAAAAGTTGCCTGTTTATCAATGGCCACCAACACACTTTTTAATGCGCAGAAAGCTTGAATTTTTCACTTCCAAGTAGAATTTAGGAAATTGGGCATCTTAGAATTCGGCTCCAATGCCGGCAGAATAGGCCATAAAAAAATTGTTTGAAATATTAATCAATGATGCCTGCACCGTAATAAACCCATATTTGTTCCACGGGAAAACATCGATAGTGATCCCCATATTTGTACCATTGGAGGTATCAGTAACATTAAGACTGTCTGTTACCGTGTTTTGAGAAATGTATCCAAAAATCGAAGAATTGACCCAATTCTGTCGACCCGGTCTTCGATACTGCTGGGGCTTGAATTTACCTACCCAGAAAAACCCCGGCGTGTCGACACGAAAACCAATTCCCATCTGGTTAATGGTGCTGTCAACGGATTGCCCAACCACCATAATGAATTGAAACAAGCTGTGCATGCGTAAGCCAATCTCAACGTCCAACGATGGTTCAATTTCTTGCTCTTCTACATCGCTGCTAGTGGTAAAGTCTTGGTAGGTCGTATGTCTGGTTGTGATCGAGTAAACCTTAGACTTTTGACGAGCTTCTGCAGTCCACGAAAGTAGAATTAAAATTAATAATGAATATACGGGAAGCGCTTTAAGCATATTAATATTTTACATTCAATTTAATGAATCGGCTAGAAACGGACAAAGACTAGGCCTAATTGAGCCTTTCGTCAGTGGACGATACTACAATGCTAAAAGTATCATAGAGCTATGGAGTCATGGTTTTTTAAAAAGGGGATTGTGTTTTTGATTGCATCCACACTAGGTGTCGGATTAGTAACCCCGGCATGGGCCGCCGGGGATGACAAAACCACACATGAAGCAGCAAGCGCATCCATTAACGCGGCTTTGTATATTACGTTTAGATCAAATAAAATGAAGAAGTGGGATGCAGCTTTAGCGGCAGCAGCCTTAACATTGGCTATTGGAGCAATAAAGGAAACCACTGACGACCCTATGGATATTGCCGACATGTCTGCCAACGCCAGAGGTGTTGGTTACAGTTTAATTATGATGACTGTGGTCGATTGGTAAGAAAATAGAGAATTTTTTAAAAAACTTCTTCGTCTTCAACAATTGGGCGCAGAATATCAACTAAATTCCGCGATATTGTCGAGCCCGACGACGAAAGAAGAAATAGTAGATGATCCCCGTAAAAGCCCCACCTAAGTGAGCGCCGTGTCCAATAGGTAGACCTCCTCCTTGGGTTTGCTCAATCAGGCCCCAGAGATCTAGACCAATAAAGCCCATGGCTCCCCAAAATGCCGGAATGGGAATAATGCCAAAGAGTAATATTTTTTCCTTTGGGAAAAGCATCGCAAATAAAAGGATCAGCCCTGCAATTGCACCAGAGGCTCCTACTGCCGGTAAGTCAGGTTTTCCAACAAAATAATTACTTACAAAACAATGAGTAAATGAAGAAATGAGGCCTGCTATTAGATAAAATTTTAAAAACAGCAAATGTCCCATCAGTCTTTCGAGAAGGCTTCCGAAGCTGCGAAGTACGAACATATTAACGAATAGGTGAATAAAGAGAAAATGGGAAAAAACAGAAGTCAAGAGTGTCCAAAAACGTCCTTGCTGCAGTCCTGTCCAACTCACAGCAAAATGATCTTCCATGATTTGTGGAGAGAACATCCACAATAAAAAAATTGGGATATTAATTATTATGATTGAGTTTACAACGACGGGTAATCGAGCTTTTAAAATCATGATTTTAAACTACCATCAACTTGAAGCCTTAGACATTAAAAAACGAATTCAGAAGAGGGTTTAATTCCTAAAAGTATATACTGACCATAACCCAAAACAATCTAACGAGTTTTTATTATTTAGCGACGCCGTTGAGATTGAGTATTTATGGCAAACATTTCACATCTATGACGCACATCGATTGCAATCGAAACTCTCGATGTTAGGGTCCGATCTTTCAATTCTGTGAAATGGGGAAATGTTGGTTGTCCTGAGTTTTTCGGTGTTTCTGGCAATTTTTATTATTGTCGGTCTGGCATCAGTGAAGTTGAGTAAAGGTACGAATAAAGACTATTTGGTTGCAGGACGAGGCATAAAACCCTGGATGGTGGCCCTTTCCGCAGTTTCAACCAACAACAGCGGTTACATGTTTATCGGTCAAATTGGATTTACCTATATGCAAGGGCTTTCATCTATTTGGCTTATGATTGGTTGGATTACCGGTGATTTTTTAATGTCGCTGTTTGTGCATAAGCGATTGAGAGAGGTCTCGGAACAGCGAGATATTTTGAGTTTCGGAGGTCTGTTGTCACGGTGGTGGGGAACTGACTATCGAAAGTTTCGCCTATTAGTCGGAATTATTACGGTCGTTTTTCTTGGAGCCTATGCGGCCGCGCAGTTTAAAGCTGGAGGCAAGGCGCTTAATGTGTTGTTTGGATGGGACACTTCGACCGGCGTAATTATCGGCGCAATAATGGTAGTCGCCTATTGCCTTGCTGGAGGAATACGGGCCAGCATTTGGACCGACGCTGCACAATCCATTGTAATGATTTTTGCTATGACAACCCTGCTTGTATTTGCAGTGAATGAAGCGGGTGGCATTTCAGAGTATTTCGCCAAAGCATCTGGTGTTTCAGATACCTACATGACTTGGTTTCCAGACAATTTATTATTAGGCTCCATTTCAGGGCCCTTTTTATTTGTGCTTGGATGGCTGTTTGCGGGTTTTGGAATTGTTGGGCAGCCTCACATTATGATTCGACTAATGACCATGGACTCCGCAAAAAACATGAATCGGTTTCGCACCTATTATTATACTTGGTACACCTTGTTTTACCTGTTTGCTATTGGCGTTGGGTTTTCCGCTCGCATTTTACTACCAGAAACTGCTAACTTTGACCCAGAACTTTCGCTGCCAACTCTTTCGCAAAATTTGTTACCTGAATTTTTAGTAGGTGTGATGTTGGCTGGAATTTTTGCAGCCACCATGTCCACGGCCGACTCTCAAATTTTGAGTTGTTCAGCGGCCTTTACAAGGGATATTTTACCTAGAGAGACAGATAAGTACTGGGTCACCAAAGCAGCTACAATTCTCATTGCAGTTGGAGCCATGTTAATTGCCTTATTTGGGAGTCAAAATGTTTTTAACCTAGTTTTAATTGCTTGGTCGGTACTTTCAGCAGCGTTTGCACCAATATTAGTTTTGTTTTCGCTTGGCAAGAAAATAATGAGCAAACTCTTATACTAATGGTTGTCTCGGGGGTGACCACAACATTGGTTTGGAGAGATTTCGGACTGGGTCGATACATCTACGAAATTGCGCCTGGAATAGTCATTGGATTTTGCGTTTATTTCTTGTCCAATAAGTTTAACTTTAACAAGTTGAACTCCATTCATCAAAATTAGGAATTTATAGAGGTTTTAGTGCCAATTAGAATTTATTATGGATGGTATTAAAACCTCGTTGCTTTATCGCGACTCAAAAATCATTTTCGCAAATTATTGCCACCACAGATTATTGAAAATATTCCCCTAGCGCGTCGGCTTTTTTCAAAAAACATTTTTATTCTTATCGACCGACACCTTTGATGAGCCCCCTAGTGCTATAGAGTTTTTGACGGGGTGGCATGTTTACTGCTTAATGAGTCGCATGAAATGCCTTTATTTTGCCGTTTTATTTTTAGCTGGGTTTTCAAACTTTTCGATGGGGCAGCCTTTAAGCTCTCTAGAGATGATAAAAATTGGCCCATCGCAACAACAAAACCCATTCGAGGATTTTGTTTCTGTTGAGTTGTCTCGACCTGACTACGAAGACGTCAGCACACTTATTCCTTCTGACTTTACCTGGCTGCGAATCAAATACGAAACAGGAACGTATTCATGGGAGGAAAGTTGGTGGGATACAGATTATCCAGCGGCCGACCAAAACTTTCTTAGAGGCGTTGGACGGTATACAAATATTGACGCCAGACCCAGTAATCATATTTCGCTTGAGCTAATGGATGAAAAATTATTTGAATACAGCTTCTTATACTTTAACTTTAAATCCCTGCCATTAGAAGCGCAATGGAATGGCCCTGAGTTTACAGAGGAAGAAGCACTAACTTTAAGAGAGTTTGCGCTGCGTGGTGGTTTGATTTTAATGGATGATCTTTGGAGCGAAAATCACTTTAGATCTTTTTTAAATGAATATATTAAAATATTTCCGGACCGGGAGCTTGTGAAACTTGATCCACTGGCCTCACCCTCACCAGAGATATTTCATATGTTTTACGATATAGACGAGGTTTTGCAGGTTCCGGGAGGTGGAGTCACCTGGCAGAACGGTGAGAGTTTCATTCTAGACGACCCTCGGTATCCACCGGCGCTTTATGGCGTATATGATGATGACGGAAGAATTATGCTGCTACTCTCTTATAATTCAGATTTAGGGGACGGCTGGGAGCATACTTTTTTTAAGAAGTTCCCTTCAAAGTACTCAAATTACGCATACAAATTAGGTATAAATATTTTGATATATGCAGCCACCCACTAGTTGAGTATTGACATGTAGATCTAGCACCACGTCAACTAACAATGTCTTTGTGACAGCTTCTCAAATTGAATCATCAGAATTCACTTCATGTCATTGAAATTAATGAATGAGGTGCATTGACTCCAAAAGAGTAATAAAAAATCGCCGTTAGGAGAGAATAAAAAAGGAGGGGAGCCCCCTCCTTAATTCAGTTCAAGCAATTAGTCGACATCTTCGAGCGAAACAGTATTTGCATTGTACACGTCAACATTGAAGGTCGCGGCAAGCTCAATGGCCCAGTCACTAATACTTGAATGGATTAGCCCATCAAATAGAAAGCTCTTGGCAATGAACTTTTCTTGTGCACTCAATGTACTTGGTAGCACTATCATCCCATAATCAAGGGCTAAATCGAGAATTCTCGCGAAATGCGAAACTCTATCCGCATTCCAGGCTGCTTGGAATAACGCATCTTCAACTTCCAATTTCGCAGCTGGAGTTAGTCCATTAACAAGCAGTGCCCCCGCTGTGACGATCAAGCTATCCATCTCTCTTTCTGTATAAGGAATGCCCACATCATAAGCGATATCAAAAGGCTCTTGGTTTGTAATAATAGGATTACTCAGGTTTCTATTTCCTTTCAAAAAATACAGCCACGTCAGCATAGGTAACGGCATATTCATTACTTATGTCATAAAACTGTGTCTTTGGTGAAGTAATTTGAGTGGGACAAGAGTCCGAATTTAAAGAACAGGCCAATTTCTAAAATCAACGCGTTCCTGAATCGACTCCCCATTGATAAGAGGTCTAGAAAGCCTGCAAATGCTCACCCCCAATTATTTCGCTAATCGTGAGGTTGGCAACTCCTGGATGATCCGCCTGGCGAGCTAGAACTATAACCCAAGCAAGGTGCTCCAACCTGTCTACTTCTGTAGCTGCAAATTCGAGCATACCCCAAACAACGTTCATTTCTTCTTGATTTGATGCATCTTCAATCATTTGATCGATATCATCAACCCACAGATTAAACTCCTCCAATGTATACGGTAGACCATTTGAAAAGACAATTGCTCCAAAGGGGACCGGCTCTAATCTTTCTTCCATAAAGAAAACAGTGGATGCTAAATAGCTGGTATCTACCTCGGCTGGCTTATCTAGGTACCAACTAAAAAAGTAGGCTGAATTAGGATCCGACATATTCCAATAGTCACAGTACTCTTGTGGATAGTCTGTAGGACAACCTTGAGCCAAAGCGGATTCACTCAACCCAAAGGCCAATACACCCATTGCGAAAAATTTTAATATCATTTGCATATTCCCCCCATTTTTTTATAAATAGTGTTTTAAAGCCGTCTGTATCTTTAGTGAGTTAAACTCAAAACTAAAGTGAATCAAATTAGTACGCTAAACAATTTTAGGATGATTTTACCCTTAAAGTTTGCCGGCTTATTTTTCAGGATTTTTCAGAGCAATTTAGGGCTAAGCGATCAGCCTTTAAAATGCTTCCCTCGTTAATTTTGTGTTAAGGAAATCAACACTGTCGAAAAGTTCTACGGTTTTTGCGAAATTCTGGTCCTCAAATGGAACACGATTAAGCTTAGCCTTTATGCTGGAGTTGCCTCAAACTGTTTGCTAACAAACCATATCCATAGAACTTCCATTTCAAATTGATTCTTAGGCCTAGCATTGGGCACCATTAGAGTCTATTCTTGTGCGTTTTATATTGATAATAGGAATACCTTGCCGTCCGATCCTGCAAACAGAATGTTGCCTACGATTCCAAAGCCAAATCCCAAGAATTGATTGGAGCTTTAAATGGATTTTCAAAAATAATCAGATCAAATTAGATACTCTTGTGCGAAGCACATTGTTTAGATGAAGTTAAATCAATCCATTCATGCGCAAGCTGAGTAAAACGACAGAAACTAGGTGATGGGGTTAATTTTTAATTTGTTTTCCACTCCAGATACCTCAGGTAAATTAAGTACGTAATTTTCAATTTGAAGGGCTTTTAATTTTGATCGAACCACGCCTTTAATAACAGCAATTCTTCCCCGTACAGATATTTTCAGGTCTTTTACATACTTTTGGTGATTTCTAAGCTGAGTTTCTATGTATTCCGACAAATTCACATCAATTCTGTGTTGTTCGATTCCAACGTAGGAGTTAATTCTTAATTGTTTTACAGATTGTAGCTTCCCAATTCTGTTCTCAAGTAAATCTACAACTCCCTTTGTTGGTGCAGTTCCATTAAGGCTGACGATGCCGTTGACAACTTTGACTTCCAAAGTTTTCTTTAGGTCTTGATCAATTGATTCCATGATATTGAAAATTTCTAATCGAAGGTTTTCATCTGACTTTACGACCACAGGTTTGACATGCAGTGAAGCCGTTGAAACACCTTTCACGCCTGGCATCTTTTTCGTCATATTCTTCAGCTGTCGCTTTTTCCAATAAGATAAAATGTATCCGTGATGCATAGCTACCCCATTGTATACCGAAGTGATCACCGACTTTGTGTCAACTTTCGAATCAATTATAAGTCGATTTCTAATGGCAGCAGACAGCGATACATCGACATTGTCGGAAGTAGTATCTTCTAGTGGCCCAATGTTAGATAATTTTGAAATAAATTTTTGACCTTAGATTTTTCGTCAGGCCACTTCAATATAAACTGTACACCTGATAGGTAGAGCTTCTGAAACTTCTTGAGTTGGTTAAAGTTTTTTTGCACAGAAACAAGCGGAACATTGTATTCACTTGTAATTTTTTGCAACTTTTTGGCTATGTTGAACGGTGATGATTTTTCCGTATCCTCGGTCATAATAACGGCAGCTTCCCCACCATTTATTATTTGTCGAACTTGCTCAACACTATAGGCTCTTTTTACAATAATTTTATTTTTTTCTAAACTTTCAAAAAACCCCGCCAAATGGTCAGTGTTTCCTAGCAGTATTACGCTCACATGCGCGGACTCAATAGGCACAACCACTCCCCATTGATTTTGAGGCTGATTTGCAGTCTTGTTAATTTCATCGTCTAGTTTCCCCCGTTTTCGAGGGAGTTTAATCTTTCTAATGGTTTGATACATTTGGCACCCCTTTTTTTGAAGCAATAGTTTAGTTGATAATTTCAACTGTTTCGGCAAGTGAACGTTTAAGGTCTAGCCAAGCAGCATTTACTTTTTTTTGTGTGTTCAAATTCCTTCTTAACCGATAGTTGACTTTGATATTTCGAATCAGCTGTCGAAGCGATCTTACTTTTTCTTCGAGCATCGAAACGTGCATCTTGAAAAATGGCTGATCTTCCGTACTAGCTGTTTTTACATCTTCTTTTAACTCGTTAATTTGCTTTCTAACCACTTGTAAGTCGGTTTGGCTAGGTACTTCAATTGTAATTCGCTCATTCATTTTTTTTCTCCTTTCATTTGTTGTTGTGCACACCCCGCTAGGGGGCGGTAGGCCCTCGAGTGCAATCTCTTTGACGAGCCATGCTGGCGGATATTGCCAGAAGTAATTGAAAAGCAGCATCCTTACCCCCTTTGTATTTGTTAAATTCAATTTAAATGAGATTTCAGCTTCCAACTCATTTCTTCATGCATTTTTACGAGCCGACCAAAAAAGTCTTCTGAACCTGGATCGGGTTTTTTGCATTTTTTAATATACTCTAGTAGCGATGTTATTTCTGTTTGAAGAAGTTGATGATCGGACATGAGGTCTGAAATCATCCCTGAAGCATCTGGCATTTTATTAGCAGATTCAACGATAGAAGACTTTTTCTTGAAATCTTTTAAAGTACCAATTGGTACTCCTTCAACTTCTCGTATTCTTTCTGCCACATCATCGATGACCTCAAGAAGTGATCGATAGTGATTTTCCAAAAATTCGTGGATACTATAAAATCGTGGCCCCGTTACATTCCAATGATAGTTGAGTGTTTTGGTGAATAACGTGTATTCATCAGCAAGTATGCTGTTCATTTTTCAATTTTTAACAGGCTCTCTTCGTCAAGTGAATGGGTGTTAGCCAATCTTTTTGGTCTGACGACATTCACATGCTTTTCATTTGTCTTAATAGTGGTTGTTGCCATATACGTTCCTTTCTTTACTATTCTATTTTCTCAAAAAAGGTTTCTGTGGTAAAATTGATTAAATCTACGTTTTTGAATAGATAATATCTAACCAAAGAGAGTGCAGTGCAGAGGATAAACCTTAATAAATTATATTATTTTTTCGTTGTGGCCACTGAAGGTTCGATAAAAAAGGCAAGTGAGAAGCTTCATTTAACTCAACCAACAATTAGTGGGCAAATTAAACAGTTGGAAGAAGAAATGGGCGTGACAGTTTTTAAAAGAAGTCATCGAAAGATTGAGTTAAATGTCAAGGGAAGGCAACTTTTTAAGAGATGTGAAAAATTATTTGCGATGGCTGACGAAATTCAAAACTCGTTACAAGGTCTCGGCAGGCCAGAGAGAATGAGTATAAATATTGGTGCTGTGCAGTCGATGTCGAACTCTTTTATCTTTAATTTTTCTATGAATTTATGGAAAAACGAAATGATAAAAATATCGATTAGCCAGGGCAGGCAGGACGAGCTCTTTAAACAACTAGATCTTGGCAAAATAGACATTTTACTAACGGATGCGCCTCCAGCTGGGAGCAAGAGGTATAAGGTAACGACGCTTGGAGGAGATAAATTGCTTGCAGTGTCGCATCCGAAGTTTGAGAAAAGTGGTCGATTCCCAGACTGTTTAAATGACCAGCCCTATGTGGGATTTTCCAATGCCGGACGATTGCAACAGGAAATTAATTTCTTTTTTGATTCAGAAAACATTCACCCAGAGTTGATTGGAGAAGTAGATGACATCACCTTAATAAGAGTCATTGCTCAAAGCACAAAGTGTTTTACTGTGATCCCTTATAATGCGGCGAAGGAGGCATTAAAAAGTGGTGAATTGATAAAATTAGGGGAAATTCCAGATGCCACATCAATGTTATATGCGGTGGTACCGAAATATTCCCCCAAGGAAAAGGTCATCAGACAGGTTATTAAAGATTTCTTTATTCGCAAGCGATAAAAGTATTTAGAATTTAATTTAACAATTAATGGTGAATAACTTCATGTTGACCATTTTCATCGATCCGAACATTTGCTAACGGTTTCTGATCAAACCCGTCGACGAGTTGGTATAGACCAGGTTCATAGCCGTTGAGATCAAAAAATACTCGGTGTTGCTCAATGGCCATTGTACAATATTCTTGCGTGATTTCTGCGACATGTTTCAGTGTGATGGTTTGCCCCTCTTCACCTAACTTGTCTTTTTGTAGTTGAGCCTCGTAACAGCCCGACCTATAGACTACTGTTGCAGATACGACGGGTGTTTCAGGCTCGCTGTACCTTTCCGATAACTCTACATCTTTGATGGGTACTACCTTTGTCAATGCGCCAAAAACTTGAAAGTTAACTAATAAGACTCCAATTAAAACGGTTATTGCATTAATAAAAAATTTCATTCATTCCTCCTTGATTTGTTTTCAACATATACAAAATCAAGAGAGTTGAAAATTTGATTTAAAGATGCAATTAAGTTAGAAAATATCTAAGTGAGCGTGATAGATTGAGTGAAGCCGAATTTAAACGTCTTAAGATTTTTAGTGGGCCATAATGGATAAATCATAAAAAAAGGGTACTATTTGCAACGTGTAGATTTAATGGGACTTGGTTAGAGTGTCGTATGCCCAACCAATTTCTCGAGTCTTTTGTTGGGCCAAAACTTGCAACTCTTCACCAAGGTGCTCCACTTTATCTGGGTGATATTTTGCCATCTGCCTGAGATAAGCCCGTTTTATTTCAGTGCCGTTTGCTTTAGAGTGAATTTCGAGTATTTGATAAGGGTCCTTTTTTTCAGAATGACCTACATTCGTGTTCGGTTTTTTCGACTTGGGTTGAAGGTAAATAAAACTTCGAAATGCCCTAAGAACTATAAGGCCAAGGACAAAAAATATTAGAAATCTTAAAATTAATGCCATCTTGTGAGATTGCTTTGTATCGACCTGAATGTCAACGCTCTGTTCTTTCTTGCTAAGCAAGAAGACTCTGATTAACGTATAACAACTTTACTATATATCCTATTGGAGGCAGTCGTCATGGCATACCAAAATGGCCCTATAAATGATCCTTTTCGAGAAGTGGAGAGGTTTTTGCGAGACCTGCAAGTCGATGCCAAAGTATTTAAGTTCGTGCTAATGACAATCTTCGCTGCAGTACTAGTTTATTCTTCTTTTTATACTGTTCAACCTGATGAAGAAGCCGTTGTTCTCAGATTTGGTAAATATACGGCTACTACAAAACCAGGACTGCATTTTAAACTTCCACTGGGAATTGATCAGGCAATAAAAGTGAAAACTCAATTGATACTGCAAGAGGAATTCGGGTTTCGTACGAGAAGCACAAGTGGCAAACGAACCACCTATAGCCAAAAAGGCTTTGATGAAGAGTCATTGATGTTAACAGGGGATTTAAATGTTGCTGATGTGGAATGGATAACTCAGTTTCAAATAGCTGAACCCAAAAAGTTTTTGTTTCATGTTCGAGACCCCATTCAGAATATTAGGGACATATCTGAGGCAATTATGAGGCGTGTTGTCGGAGACCGTCTGGTTAATGATGTATTAACTGTTGGAAGAACCGAGATTGCAGCTGAGGCGAAAAAACTAACTCAAGAAATTCTGGATAAATATGATATTGGCGTGAAAGTTGTATCGATAAAACTCCAAGATGTTAACCCTCCGGAGCCAGTTAAGCCCTCGTTTAACGAGGTCAACGAAGCTAAACAGGAACAAGAACAAGCCATCAATCAGGCGGAAAAGTATTATAACCAAGTGATCCCAGAGGCAAAGGGTAAAGCTGAGCAAAGGATTGCTGAGGCGGAAGGTTTTGCTGAGAAAGTATTGAATGAAGCGAAGGGAGATGCAGAGCGATTTGAATCACTTTTAAAAGCCTATAAGCGGGCGCCGCAGATCACACGCGATAGATTGTATATCGAGTCACTGGAAAAGGTTCTTAAAAAAATAGACAACATTACTGTCATAGATCCTGAAGTAAAAGGGGTTTTACCAGTATTTGGGGGGATGAAAAGTGAAAGCAAATAAATTTGTGATTATCGTATTCGTTGGCATTCTTGGTGGATTAAGTATTTTGAGTTCAGCATTTATGATCCATGAAGGACGACAGGCCGTCATCACACAGTTTGGTAAACCATTGAGAGTAGTGAAAGACCCCGGCCTACACTTTAAAGTTCCTTTTATCCAAGATGTTCGAAAGATAGATTTACGAATTCTGAGTTGGGATGGGTTCCCCAATCAAATCCCAACAAAAGATAAAAAATATATTGAAGTCGATACAACGGCTCGGTGGAAAATCACCGACCCCCTGAAGTTCATTCAAACCGTGCAAGATGAGGGAGGCGCTCGGTCCCGACTCGATGCAATTTTAGATGGAATCACTCGGGACGTGATTTCGGGAAGTAACCTGGTGGAGGCCGTAAGAAACAGTAATGATATTTTTGCGGTGATCGAGAGCAAAAAGAAGGCGGCCACGGAAGCTGCAAATAAAATACGAAAGGACACGGGAGAAAGTGATGAGGAGGCCAGGGTTCGTAACAGATTGTCTATTGAGGAGCCGGATGAAATTTCAGGAGAAATTGAGCGAGTGGGAATTGGCAGAGAGGAACTCAGTCGTCTTATTGTAGAAAAGGCCAGAACAGAGTTGGAGCCACTGGGTGTAGACCTTATTGATGTGCAGCTTAAGCGAATCTCCTACGAAGCCAGTGTTGAAAAAAAGGTTTATGATCGAATGATTTCTGAGCGTCAAAGAGTGGCTGAAAAAATTAGGTCTTACGGTAAAGGTGAACAGGCAAAAATTGAGGGGAAGACCAAAAAAAATCTCCAATCGATTCAGTCCCAGGCCTATCGTAAAGTACAAAATATAAAAGGATCAGCGGAGGCAGAGGCCTTTAAGGTTTATGCTGAAGCATTGGGAAGAGACCCCAGTTTTTTTAGGTTTATTAGGACTCTAGAGGCCTACGAAAAAGCACTACCGGCGGAAAGTCGATTAATACTTTCATCGCAATCTAAGTTTTGGCAGGTACTCAAAGAGGGGCAATAGGATTAATGGTCTGACGCAATTTGAAACAGCGTTCATTTTGCAAGTTATGTTCTCATAAAATTTTTAAATCTAAATCATTAAAAATTTTTAGAATTTATTAGAAGGTCCAGAATTTTAAGGTCACTCACTTGACAATTATTTTATCATCCACAAAATATTGGAGTTACAGGGCTCAAATCAATGATTTGTAGCTTCTTTAAATCAAGTGTGCCCTGGTATTTTTAAAGGAGGTGCAAAGTGAGATCGACGGGAATCCCACCAAATCTTTGTTCGTAGTATATTTGATCCCAGCAATTCATTAAATCAAATACTCAGAATTAAACTGCATTCTGTATGGAAACTATTCTAGTCAGCGCATTAGTTGGTGGACATACTTTGGCGATCTACAGTTTTTTGGGAGGTACAATGAACACTAAAATTGATTCAATGATGTACGAACTTTATGTCAAAGA
This sequence comes from Bdellovibrionales bacterium, assembly GCA_041391465.1. Classification (GTDB taxonomy): domain Bacteria; phylum Bdellovibrionota; class Bdellovibrionia; order Bdellovibrionales; family UBA1609; genus UBA1609. The sequence continues at coordinate 13,710 of JAWKNX010000022.1, read as the reverse complement.
TATCAGTGAAAACCAAGTTATAAAACAGGCTGCAAATCATACTGTCAAAGAAATTCAGGCCGAAGTTTCAACAGAGGCCGATGTGCATATATCCGTAGAGCCAGAACCAAAGGGTAGAAAAAATATCAATGTGACTTTGAGCGTTTTTGGTTTTCGTGACCCAATCGTTGTTAAAAAACGAGGGAGAAATATTTTAAGCGTTTTCAAAAAGGTCAAGAAAACGGCACTTCGGCGTATTCGGTCTTTAAAGCGAAAAAATGATAGAATTCATAAAAAGAAGTTTTTTAAGGAGCAGTTTGCTTCATAGGAAATTGTTGTTTCATAGCTCTTCATTTTGAAAACATAAATTTTCATACTAGGGGAGTTTTATGCTGAAATGGATTAAAGATTTATTTACCAAAAAGCCGGAACGAAAAAGAGTTGTTTTAATTACGGGGGCTAGTACGGGGCTGGGGCTAGCCCTCGTCAGGGAACTTGTTCAGTCAAAAAAATATATTGTCATTGCCACGGCGAGAAAATCATCTTTGTCTCGATTCGAAAAGATCGGAATTTTTGAAAACGAAAACCTGTGGATTCGCCCTCTCAATGTCTTAAAAAAATCTGAAAGAGACAATATCATCAAGGAAGTGAGTGAAAAATTAGGCGGTGTCGACGTGCTCGTAAACAATGCTGGGTACTGTTTGCGTGGTGTCGTCGAGCAAGTGAACGAAACAGAGCGCCTAAAGCAAATCGATACCAATTTTAGAGCACCAATGGCACTTGTGAGGTGTGTACTACCTTATATGAGGAAAAGGAGAGGTGGGCACATAATTAATATTTCTTCAGTTAGCGGAATGATGGCTATGCCCACCATGTCCATTTACAGTGCTTCTAAATTTGCACTGGAGGGAGCTACCGAGGCGCTTTGGTATGAAGTCCGACCTTGGAACATCAAGGTGAGCCTTATCCAGCCCGGGTTTATTAACTCGGATTCCTTTAAAAATGTTGAGTTAACGCGGGAGAGTAGAAAATCAATTCAGGATAAAAACAATCCCTATTATTACCATTATAATTCAATGGCTCCTTTTATTGCTAAAATGATGCGTTTTTCCCCATCCACGCCGGAAAAAATAGCTAAGAAAATTCACGGGGTTATTTTGAGCGAAAACCCCCCTTTGCGTGTTCCAGTTACCATAGATGCACTTATTTTTGGGTTAGTCAGAAAGCTATTGCCAAGAAGGCTTTATCACAAATTGATTTATTACTCACTGCCACGAATTTTTCGCTGGGGAGAGGATGAAGGCTATGACGCAGAGACAGCCATCGAATCTGGCGCGGATTCCAATGTGCGAGCATTGTCTCCAAATACACAGGTAGAAAGGTGAGTCGAATAAACTCAATTGAGCAAAATCGAGTCACCAGGGGTAGAGACTTTGAAAAATGGAATGCCATCTAAAATTTGTCGCTTTTTAGTATTTTAAATTAGAATTTATTAGGGGCGTGTATTAGTATTTAGCTCCATATGAAAAAATTTCTGATTTTAGTAGTCACCTTATTCACTAGCGTTTCTGGTGCCCAGTCGTTGACCGATCCGGCATTGGCACTTCAGTCACAAGATATTCATCAAGAACAGGCGACGGAACAGCTAGGACAAGTTAAAACCCAGATTGAAACTCAGCTCAAAGAAACGGAACAGCTTGCAGAAAAAGCGGAAAAGGCGGCGGATTCCACGGAGTCAGCTCTAGAAAAGGCTTTGGCTGACTACTTGGTCTCATTAAAGGGGCATGAGGCGGAGCTATTAGAAATTAAATTGGTGCGAGTCAAAGACTTGGAGAGTTTGCTTAGGAAACTTGAAAGGCAAATCAACTCAAATTCGAGAACTGGAAATTAAACTGCGCAAGCATCCGGAAGAAATTACTACGGCGGAGTTGGAGCAAGTTTCTGCCATATGGCGTGAAATCGTAGATGAAACGCTGAAAAATCTCTTTAGCGTCAATGGTATTGAGCTCCCAGACTTTCCGCGTACGCCCGAGGTCATGACTATGGCCGTAGATAAATACCCTGAACTTCGAGCACAGATTGACTCTGCTTTGACGCAGGTGTTGGCAGAGCGGGAAAGTTTGAAGGCCGTTTTAGTATCTCTTAATTTTTCCGAAAAAAGTTTTCGAACGGAATTATTGCTGAGTTGTGGAAGCGTTCGTAGCCAGCTGATGAATTACCTCATAGGTCGAGGCGAATTTTCTGCGTGGGCTATAACGCAAAATAATTTTGGAGACTACCTTAGAGAGTTTCAAGTAGTACCCTATAGATTGCTGGCCATATTCACGCAAAAATATTTTGAATTTCAAGCTTTGAGCCAGTCAGGTATTGTGGGTTGGTTTGGTATTGCCAAGCAGGTTATTGTTTTGGCGTTTATTTTTTTTCTTCCCGTTTTTGTATTTAGGCTTTTTAAAAGCATTTCAGATCGGCTAGAGCATTTTAGGAAAAGTATTTTCACACAATCGAAACTCGACTATCGCTCCAGAACTAAATTAGCACTTTGGATACGCAGGCTAAACCCGTTTTTACCGTGGATATTGGCCTTTCTAACTTTGCGTTTTGTTGAAAGCATTTTGGCGGGAACTTTTTTAGAGCCTCTCGTCTTCCTGCTGCCATATTTTGAAATATATGTCGGGTATCGTGTATTTCGAATTCTTTTGGGCTCTATACTTACTCGAATTTTAATATCAAGAAATTTGGACGCGCTCCGAAGTCGACAGCTGCAAGTAGAGCAGACGGCGAAGTTTTTGAGTGTATTGTTTTTCGCACAATGGGCACTCCTGCATGCCACTCAAGATGCGGTGAGAAAAGCGCTTATATTTAACCTTATTTTTGATTTTATTTTGGTATTCAACGCCCTGTTTCTGCTTCGAGAAGTATTGAAGTGGAAAGATGAATTAAAAAACTTAACAATCTCTTGGGCGAACCCAAAATGGACACCCATTTTAGAAAAAGGCTCAAAGGGGTGGATGGCCATTATAGTCGCACCCTCATTATTTGCTCTCAATGTTTTTTATCTATTGGTTTTGAGCTTCTCTGAATGGCTCAGCCAATTTGATATTGGTAAAAGGGTATTTTCTGAAATATTTAGGAAGCGCTTAGAAGAGGCTGCAGAGCAGATTGATTCCGCAAAAAGCATGTTGCCTGCAGATTATGTAGAAAGCTTTATTCACCCAAAGAGTGATGACATAAGAATCACGTTACAAAATAGTCCTTTAAAGCGTTGCTTAGAAAATATTGATTCATGGGGTTCTGGCACGAATAACAACGATTTATTGCTTATGTACGGAAACTTTGGGATTGGCAATACTGAACTGATGAAAGCTGTCGAGGAAAAGATATCGAAAAATTTCAAGACAATTCGCTTTTCTTTACTAAACGAATCATGCACAGTGCGGAACTATATAGTTATATGAGTAAAAACATTGGAAGGGATATTAATTCAGAAAGTGATTTTGAGAAATTTGACAAAAGAGTCTACAAAAACAGTTTTGTTTTTAGATGATATTCATATGCTGTATTTGAATTCAGTAGATGGTCTTTCTGCTTATAGGACTTTGATTAATTTAACTAATCTTCAATTGGAAAATATATTTTGGTGTCTTTCTATCAACGAAAGAGCACTTGTGCATCTTAATAGGCGTTTTCGGGGTGAATCACTTTTTGGGAGAAAAAATTGAGTTGCTATCTTGGACAGATGCCGAAATTCAGGACCTGATTTTAAAAAGGCATAGACAATCCGACTACACTTTGAAGTTTGATAAGATAATAAGCGCGGTCCATAAAGGCGATATTTTGGAAGGATCAGCTGGATTAGAGGTACAGTTTTTTCGCATGCTGTGGGGGCAGTCGCGAGGAAACCCCTTTCGGCTCAGGAGTTGTGGCTAACGGCGACCAGCCTTTCTCGGCCTGGAGAGCTGTTAGTTACGGTCCCAGACTTTACAAATGCCAAGGACTTGTCTGAATTTAAAGATATGGATCTGTTATTGTTTGCCAGTATTGTAAAGCATGAAAACTTGAGCTTGACGGAAATATTAAAAAGTAACTTCATTACCAAAGGCAGATGTGAAGAGAGCTATAAAAATGGGAGAAGACGGACACATTTTGCAGAGAATATCCAGTCAGCAGTGGCGGGTTCACCCCAAGGCTCAATATGTTATTGCATCACAACTTCAAAGGTAGGAATTTGATTTATGGATGATGTACAATTAGATCAAGTTGCACAATTTGTTTCATTGTTTAACTTTGAAAAATTACTCGCTTTTTTTGTTGGAATTGCTCTACTCATTGGGGTTGTCAAAACTCTGACTTGGCTGTGCGATCGGCTGGAGGCATTCTTTCCAGCGCGACGGTTGCTCATATCACAAATTGAGACCATAGCGTCTTTTTTTCTATATATTTTTGGGATTAATTATTTGTTTTTCTCAATTATTCAGCCACCCAAGGAGCTATTGATAGCGGCTGGGGGAAGTATTGCTGTTGCTGTGGGGTTATCAATGAAAGATCTCGTGGCCTCGATTATTGCAGGGTTGATATTGTTGTTTGATAGGCCCTTTCAAGTGGGAGATCGGGTAACGTTTGAAGATTATTATGGAGAGATTAAAAGCATAGGCCTGAGGGCCGTTCGCCTTGCCACTTTGGATGACAACCTTATCACAATACCAAACAGCAAGTTTATTACTGAAGCGGTGAGCTCCGGTAACGCCGGAGCTTTGGAGATGATGGTCGTTGTCGAATTTTATTTTGACTTAAATGTTAATCTAAATTTAGTGAAACAAGCTCTACGGGATATTATTTCAACAAGCCCCTATGTTTACCTTGAAAAACCAATATCAATTATTGTGAAAGAGGAACTTGTTTTAGGGAAACCAGCTCTTAAACTGGTCGGAAAGAGCTATGTTTTGGATGTGAAATATGAAAAAGCATTTGAAACGGATATTTACAGTAGAGCGGCCAAGGTTTTTCAAAACCGTCCCCGACCAAAAGGCGCTATTGATTTCACGTCAAATCAAGCTGATGCTTAGGTTTTTTTAGTTGTCGAGGGCTCCCATGGCAATCCACTGCCTCAGGACATCGATTTCATCATTGGTGAGAAGTGAATAGGGTTGCCGTGGCATATCGCCGCTTATGATTTCTTTGTACATTTCACTTTCGCCGGGACTGCCGGGAACGACTTTACCTGTTGAAATCGTTTGAGAGTAGGATTCATAATTTTCTCTAGGGCGCTCACCACCCACACGATGGCAGCCAACACACTTGGGGATCAAAATATTTGCCTGAATGCTTTTGAATGTCGGTTCAAGAGGAATAGCAGGTTCCGGCTCAGGCAGAGGGTCTGCCCCAGAAACCAGTTGAAAACTATCGACCCAATTTTTCAATGTTTGCAGGTCGGCCGAGGAAACTCCTCCACTGGGCGGCATAGATCCGTCTTCTATGGATCCAATCAAACGCCCTTGGCTAGAGTCGCCCGGAACAATGAGACCTGATTGAATGAGGTGAGCTACATCTTTAATTTGGCTGACTCCGCCTTGTCCCGAAGCCCCATGGCAGCCAGAACAGTTTGAAGCGATGATGTCCATGGCCTGAGCGTTCAGTGAGGCATCTGGAACCCAGCCCGTTGATGCACTGACACTCTCTAATGAGAGTTCCTCATGAAAGGCCTGCTGGCAACCTATTGATCCTATTGAAATAATGAGAATAATAATGAATGAAAGGTTTTACCTTCAAGCATAACGCGCCCCTTTGTCCCCTATAACCCAAACAAAGAAATCACGTACCGCTACTATCTTAACGGAATATTTGCATTAAAACTTGAGGGAAAAGAAATCAACGTATCAAACCAAGATTAATTACCTTGAAAAAGAACCTAGTAAGAAAGGACGTCCACGAGACGGTCAAATTTTCTGTCCCAAATCCGGTAGACTTGCCTATCGGTTTGGTAGGATTTCATCGTACTCGCCACACCTTCTGAAACTTTGGTTTCTTGCCGTTCTTCAAATTGAGCCAAGGCTTTCTTTCCAAGAGAGAATGGCACGTTTAATGTGGCTATGATGAGGGCCGGGATTTCTAGAGTAAGGACACTCAGTGTCGCGACGATACCGCCCGACACCTTATTTTCAACCTGATCCCTTTCACAAGAAAGCTCAAGTCACCATCATTACATCCACCTGTGAGACTTGAACCCACCAGGTATCCACCCACAGCTGGGAGTACTAAAAAATCAGAAGACCTATCGAGTTCCTGTCTCAAACTTACGCTTTCAGCCCGATCAAATAGGCCGTTGACCTCTTTGGAGCGATAAGCCTGAACTATATGCCGTGCTGCTGCTTCATGTGAGCTAAAAAGATAATGGCTCGGGCGGTGTAGGTTTTCGAAAAACCACTTTCCTCGAGACATGTAGCCTAGAACAACCTGTGCCCCTTCGGTGCAATGGGGGATTCTTTGAATATCTACTAGCTCAGTCTTAAAATTGAGATCTTCTGCGGGCTCGGCAGTGGAGCAAACCGAAAGTATAACAGCGTCTTGACTCATGTTTGTCACGATCGGGGCGGCTTCGATTGGGGAGGATTTTAATTCAGTGGGGTCGGCAAACGTGGTCAATCCAAAAAAAACGATTAAAACAGTGAACTTAAGTTTGTGTTTCATAAAAGGGACCTCCGCTCAGGGGCGAATACTACCACTTTATTTCGGGAATATATATCCACGCCCTCCGTATTGAATAAATTTTATAAACGGTTCAAAGTTAGTCAGGTTACACGGGTCAGTTCACCAAATCCTTAGCATCTTTTTTCAGTGAAGCCAGTTTGAAGTTTAATTTATTATTTGGCGCCACTAATTTTTTCACCGGGACTTTACACTACACAAACGACAGAGGAGCATATTAAACTATCGATAAATTTAATATCTGGGTAGGTGAGTTATTTGGTTCTCGGGTCTTTATATACTTTTAAGCGTATGCCTCTATCCCTGGTATAAGTACGGACTTAGTCCCGATGCCACTTCCTATATTGCCATCGCCCAACACTATGCAAATGGAAACTTCGATGCCGCCATCAACGGTTATTGGGGCCCTGCGTACTCTTGGTTAATTGCTCTGGGGATAGGGGTGGGCTTCAACCCCCTATTTTTTACCAAATTCATCACACTTTTAACCGGATTGTTTTATTTTAAAGTGTGTTCTCGGCTTTTGCCAAAGTTTAACCTAAGCAAAGATCAATATTTGCTTGGTGAAACGGGTCTTTTAATTTTTTCGCTATCTGCGGCGTTAACCCTAAATACTCCAGACTTATTATTTTTAGGGCTATTTTTGCTGCTGGTGTTACAACTTTGGGATTTGCAGGCAGAAATACCTCGAAAAAACTTGTGGGTGATCCCACTGATTGTTGCATCTTTGGCAATGGTTAAAGCTTACGGGCTGTACATGGGCCTATTTACTGTTTTTGTGCAGTTTCTAGTTCGATCCCTTGTTTTTAAAAAATCAATTGTTTCAATTTTAAAGAGATTCGCATTTATTTCTCTAGGCACACTTTTACTTCTTCTTCCTTGGGGTCTGACCTTGAAAAGTAAATATGGTTTTTTCACCTTTGGCTACTCGGCAAGTTACAGCCGAGAAGTTATACGACCGGAGTCATTTGGTGAACACCCGATGTTTCATAAAGGTATTGTCAGCCTCCCCCATGAACAGGCGGTCAGTGGGTTCGAAGATCCGATTGTTTACGACTCAAAGAACTGGTCTCCTTTTGAATCCCAAAAACTATTTTTTCACCAAATTAAAGTTATTGGGGTTAATCTTTATAAGCTCTTTAATGACATTCAATTTTACTCTATGTTTTCAATTGTTATTTTGATCTTTGCGTTTCGGAGAATTTTTGCAAAAGGCGCTATCGATCAAAAAATGCTAAGTCTCCAGACCATTTTATTTTCGATGACCTTGGTGAGTGGCTACATGCTAATTTTGGTGGTGAGTCGATATGTCATGGTGACTCAGGTTTTTTTATTTTTGTTGGGCTTAAGTCTTTTAGCAACTGAAGCAAAAGCGAGAAATTGGACGTCAAGCAAGGGACATTTTTTGAGTTTGCTGCTGGCATTGAGCTTTTATTGGAACCCTGTAGGTCGACTGGTTAAAAACTGGAACATGGGTTTTGCCACCTTTCAGTTAGCGCACAGAATTCCGGAGGATGTGCTGGTGGATCAAAAAGTCAGTTCTAATAGGGACTGGCGTAGAACCACTTTTATTTGCCTTATTCGAAGGTGCAGGAACTACGGACAAGTCCCGGAAGAAAGCGAGTCCTATCGCTTGAAGGAGGCTTTGGACAGGTTCAAAATTGACTTGTTCTTTGAATGGAGTCCTGTTGGTCCCGAAAATCAAGGGATTGAAATGGAGCAGGTTTACGTAGATGACGAATCGGGGTTGAAAATTTACCGAATCGCCCGCAACTAGAAGGGTGTACTGCGTTAAAGGGTACTTCTTAAACCAAATTGGTAGTATAAATTTTTATTTTTAACAGGAGAAACCGTTACGAAAGTTCTACTGCTTGCCGGCGGATTTGGCACAAGACTCAGTGAAGAAACAGACCTTAAACCAAAGCCCATGGTGGAAATCGGTGGGAAGCCGATTTTGTGGCATATTATGAAAATGTACTCGCGACACGGGTTTAATGAGTTCGTCGTATTGCTTGGTTACAAAGGCTATGTCATTAAAGAATATTTTGCGAATTACTTTCTCCACCAAAGTAGCGTCACAATAGATTTGAAAAATAACACGACCGAAATCCATAAAAATTCTGCCGAACCCTGGAAGGTGACTTTGTTAGACACAGGGACCGACACAATGACTGGAGGGCGTGTAAAGCGGGCACAAGACTTTGTCGGTAGAGAGCCTTTCATGTTGACCTATGGAGATGGCGTCAGTGATTTAAACATAAAAGAGTTGGTTGCATTTCATAACTCCCACGGAAAATTAATGACTATGACGTCCGCCCAACCGGAAGGACGATTTGGGGCTTTGGATATCAATGAGTCCACGGGGCAGGTGAACCATTTTCTGGAGAAACCCAAAGGGGACGGCGGCTGGATTAATGCTGGTTTTTTTGTGTGTCAGCCCGAAGTTTTTGATTACATCGAGGACGATACTACCATTTTAGAAAGAGCCCCTTTAGAGGACCTCGCCAAAGAAGGGCAGTTGATGACCCATAGACATTCTGGGTTTTGGAAGCCCATGGATACGCTTCGCGATAAAAAGCAGCTTAGTGATCTTTGGGAATCGCGTAAAGCCCCTTGGATGACATGGTAAGTTTATGTCATTGGAATTTTATAACGGCAAAAAAGTTTTTGTTACCGGTCATACGGGCTTCAAAGGTTCATGGTTAAGCCTTTGGTTGATGCAGCTGGGTGCGACTGTCAAGGGCTACGCTTTGGAGCCGTATACACCAAATGATCATTTTTACGTATGTGGTTTGCAAAATGAAATGGAGTCGCAATTTGCCGATGTTCGAGATTTAAAGGCTCTTAAAGCAAGTTTAACTGATTTTCAACCCGATGTGGTGTTTCACTTGGCCGCACAGCCCTTGGTTCGACTGTCCTATTCTCAACCCATTGAAACCTTTGGGACAAATGTAATGGGGACCTGTCATATTATGAAATTGGTCTCTGAGTTGGACAGCGTTCAAAGCTTTGTAAATGTAACTTCTGATAAATGTTATGAAAATAAAGAGTTGGGCCGAGCATTTGTAGAAACAGACCCCATGGGCGGAAGAGATCCTTATAGTGCCAGCAAGGGTTGTTCAGAATTGGTGTTTCATTCCTTTTATGAATCATTTCTAAAAGAAAAAAACATGATCGCCTCTAGTGGTAGAGCCGGCAATGTCATCGGAGGCGGTGATTGGTGCAAAGATCGTATAATGACGGATGCGTTTTCGTCCATCAGAGATAAAAATTCATTAAAAGTGAGGTCGCCGCATGCCATTCGACCCTGGCAACATGTGTTGGAGCCACTCAGCGGTTATTTGGTTTTAGGAACGGAAAAGCTTCGAGATTTATCAGGGCAAGGATGGAATTTTGGGCCAAAGGAAGACAGCCATGTGCCTGTGAGCACATTGATACAAACACTGTTTGATTATTACGGCGAAGGAATTTGGGAGGATGTTTCTGAAGAAAAACATCTGCATGAGGCGGTTAAACTTCATCTCAATATTGAAAAAGCGGAGACTCAATTGGGTTGGAAACCAGCATTGAATCTTCAAGAAACTATCGGGTGGACGGCACGCTGGTACAAAAGCTTTTTTAATGAAGGTTTTAGTGCGGCAAAAAATATTTCATTAGAACAGATTGACGAATATACAAAAAGGTTTCAACAAAACTAGGTGGATTACAAATGGAAGAAAAACAAAGATTGCGCGATGAAATTTTAAAACTCACAAAAAAATATTACGAGGTGGCTTTTCAGCAGCCCGAATTTATTCCTGGCCAATCTTATGTTAACTATGGTGGACGATTTTTTGACCATGAAGAGTTACAGTATCTTGTAGACTCCTCCTTAGATTTTTGGCTGACCGCCGGGCGATACTGTGACCAATTCGAAGACTCGTTGAGAAAGTTTTTAAAAACAAAGGCCTGTTTACTGACTACTAGCGGGTCCTCTGCCAATTTACTAGCATTTATGGCACTGACCTCTGACACGCTCGGCGACAGAAAAGTTTTGCCCGGTGATGAAATGATTACTGTAGCTGCGGGGTTTCCTACGACAGTCTCACCCGCTGTTCAGTACGGTGCTATACCCGTATTTGTCGATGTAGACATTCCCAGTTACAATATTAACATCGATCAAATGAAACAGGCTCTCTCTGAAAAAACCAAAGTTGTTATGATTGCTCATACTTTAGGGAACCCTTTTAATCTCGAAGAAGTCACTCGTTTTTGTAAAGAAAATAACCTATGGCTCATCGAAGACAATTGTGATGCTTTGGGCACGAAGTACAACGGTAAATACACCGGCACTTTTGGTGATCTTGCAACCTGCTCTTTTTACCCCGCTCACCATATGACAACGGGTGAGGGTGGCGCTGTTTTTGTCAACAATCCCTACTTGAAAAAAGTGGTACAGTCGATTCGCGATTGGGGTCGTGACTGCTGGTGCCCAGGTGGCAAAGACAACACATGTGAAAAAAGATTTGACTGGGATTTTGAAGCCCTTCCCAAAGGCTATGATCACAAATATGTCTACAGTCATTTTGGATATAATTTAAAAGTAACGGAAATGCAGGCCGCGGTGGGATGCGCCCAGTTAAAAAAGCTGCCACAAATCATTGAGTCGCGAAGAGCTAACCATTCGTATTTGAAACAGGGTTTGTCGTCGCTTGAAAAGTATTTCGTACTACCTGAGCCGGAGACCAACTCCGAACCCAGTTGGTTTGGGTTTTTGTTAACGGTCAAAGAAGGCGCTCCATTTAAAAAAGTTGATGTGGTCCGGTTTTTAGAAAAAAACCTCATTCAAACACGTATGCTTTTTGCCGGGAACCTACTTATGCATCCTTGCTTTGATCAAATGCGAAAAACAGGTAAAGGGTATCGAGTCGTAGGGGATTTAGTTAAAACAAACGAAATTATGCACAATACATTTTGGTTGGGTGTGTACCCTGGAATGTCTGAAGATAAATTGGATTATATGATAGACAAACTCAAGGAGTTTACGAATCAATATGAAAGCTAGGAATACTGAAAAACTCAGTGGGTTAAAAATTATTGAGTTTCCTCATTTTAGTGACGATCGCGGTTGGTTTACTAAGACCTTTCACTCCCAACATTTGCAAGAACTGTTTGGCGATGAGTTTGTCATCAGAGAGTGTTTTCATTCCATGTCGAAAAAAAATGTAGTGCGTGGAATGCACTTTCAAGTGCCTCCGGCCAATCACCATAAATTAATTTATGTGTCATCTGGCCATGTCACCGATGTGATTTTGGACTTGCGAAAAAACTCTCCTACCTATGGGGAGTATGAAGATTTTGAGCTCAATGCGGATCGGCCTACGGGTTTGTTGATCCCGAGTGGGTTTGCCCATGGGTTTGTCTCTCGTTCGGACTCTGCTATTATAAATTACTACGTCACCCATGAGCACAATCCTGAATGCGATCGGGGGGTTTCTTGGGATAGTTTCGGTTATAATTGGCAAGTGGAGAACCCTAAACTTTCAGACCGGGACCTGAGTCACTTGGCTTTGGCTCAATTTGAAAGTCCATTCTAGGAATTACAATGAAGATATTGGTAACTGGTGCTTCCGGGTTTATTGGTCAAAATTTAATTAATTCATTGAAAAACAAGTCCGCGGTGGATTTGGTGACTCTTTCTCGTTCAGATTTGAATCACAGTGAAATTCCGAATATTAAAATTGATCCCAATGGCCGTTGGATGGAGAAAGTGACATCCCTTGAGGTTGATGGTGTTGTGCATTTGGCTAGTTGTTTTCTCGCTTCGCACAGGCCGGATCAAATACCTGAAATTATTCGTTCCAATGTGGAGTTCCCCACACAACTGATTGAATCGTGTCGAAATGTTCGGTGGTTTTTAAATGTTGGCACTTTTTGGCAGCATTATGAGCAAAGTGAATATAGCCCGGTGAACTTGTACGCGGCCAGTAAGCAGGCCTTTATTGATATCGCTCAATACTATTTAGAGACTTCAAGTATCAATTTTTGCACCGTGAAACTATCGGACACCTATGGCCCTGGTGATACCCGCAGAAAGTTATTTAATCTGCTTAGAGATCAATTAAAAAGTTCTGAAGTGCTGGAGATGTCCCCTGGTGAGCAGGAAATTGATATTTTACATATTGATGATGTGGTGTCGGGTTTGTCGGCGGTTATTGAGTTGATGAATAGCGCTGCCCCAGATTCGATCAAGAACACGTCCTATGGTCTGTCATCCGGTGAACCAAAGACTCTTAAGGAAATTGTAAAAGTATTTGAATGTGTAACCGGCCAAGACCTAAATATACATTTTGGCGGCAGAGAATATCGGCCTCGAGAAGTCATGCAAACCTGGCGGAAATATGAATTAGTCCCGGGGTGGAGACCAAAAATAAAATTGGATCAGGGAATAAAGCAGTTTTTAAGCCTTTGAAACTTTCCCTTCGCCGCGAGAATAATTTAATTGGGTAATTTTAGCTTCCATTATGAATTGATAGGAAAACATTTGGGGCCAAACCGTTGCCAATATAAAGTAAAAACCCTCAACAAACTTTACCACTCGACTTTTACCAATGGACTCAAAAAGAACCTCAAACGGGAATGTGACATTTTTTTCTTTGATGATTTCCATTCCAGACCGGCGTACCAGTTGCCGAGCTGTATCTTTTGTATATAAATGAACATGGTCTTTTTGCAGTGGACCTCGCTGACCATAATTGAATCGACCAATGAGCAGAGAGAGTCGATAAAACCACAGCGCAATATTTGAAACTGCTAAAATCATCTTACCACTGGGCTTTAAATAGGTTTGCACCTGCTCGAGAACTTCTTCGGCGTTTTTTATTTTTTCGATGCTTTCTGCAACAAGAATATAATCATATTCCCGTTGAATATTTAGGTTTTGAATCTTTTCGGGCGAATCTATATCGCAAACAAAATATTGATCAACATTTTGTGGGTCCTTAGGCTTTTTATAACCAATGTGAGTTATGGAGACGTTTTTTTCTTTGA
>JAWKNX010000021.1:0-50284 GCA_041391465.1 Bdellovibrionales bacterium | reverse complement strand
TCCAGAGAGAATCATCGGGATTGGGATTCATTGTTTTAATTACGAGCCCGACTTCATTTAGGTCACGAGGAAATGCTTTGTAAAACGCTTCTATACAAGCATATGGGTTTTTTCTGCTAGTAAAAGAATTAGAGTCAAAAATAAATAGAAAGTAGAATTTACCATCGTTTAAGCCAAAGTGATTTCTATTAAATTTTTCATTTCTGGAAATATCCACTGGCAAGGGCATGTGCAGTACGGGTTTACCAGTGGAGTTTTCAAAGCACTCCTGGATAAACTTTGATGATGCCCAAATTTCATCTACACATTCAAAACAAAAGTCAAATTCGGTTTTCCATCGTGGCAATTCCCATGGCCAATAACCAATGTTATATTTGCTCGAGAATAAGTTTAAAGACTGAGTATATCGTAATTTATACTGTTCGGTTCCTGGCATATTAAAAATGTTAATTTTAGCGGGCAAATTTCTCTGAATATAAGGCTCTAAAACCTCGTGCTTTTTATTAGATCGTGAAGAAAGATATTCAACATCATAGACTGAAATTGATGTATTATTCTTCAGAAGACTCAAAGATGTGAGCTTACAGTCTTCGCCCAATCCAAATTCAGTGCGAGCAAAGCCGACAACATTAACCTTTGCAGTTGCAGATTTAGTGGTTTGAGCAGGTTTTTCAGTTTCAGTAGGTTTTTGCCTAAGAGTTGAATTGAGATTTAAGCGCCTGCAAATGTATTCGTATTTGTCATAAGGTTGCTTGTATAGCCAGTCGTCAAACAGTCGACGAAGTTGTTCTGGTTTTTCAAACTTCTCCACAATGCTCAAATTATTCTCATCTGGAAACAACCACATCGCAGCACCCAACAAGTATACAGGTGAATCTGGAAAATCTCTCAAGGGACGACTAAGAGTTTTCCAGTAGCATTCAGGAAATCGTTTTAACATTTCAGCTGAAAAGTCACACTTCAGGAGTGACCACACGTATGCGAGTTCATCATGAGGTAATTGCGTGAACTTGACATTGTAAACTGTGAAAAGATTTTCTCGATTTAAAGCCTGAGGTAGAATATTGGCAAGATACCAATAGGTGAAATCCCTTCGTCCTTGAAGTTCACTTAAATCATAGGCCTCTTGAACATCTTCTCGAGAAAGATATGCGGCATAGGCGAGATTATCAATTATGAGAGACGTATCTTCAGGGTTTGCAAGCGGCTCATTTAACATTTCCAAATCTCTGATAGCGTCCGCCGATGGTTCGGCATTAGCGAACTCGGGGTGGGTTATAAACCAAAAAAGAAATCGAAGTTGGCTATTTGGAGTTGATATTTCCGCAATGCTGCCATGCAGCCAGGGATATAAGAGATACAGCCTTTGAAAATATTGGGATAATTCTGTAGTAATTTTTTGCATATGTTTTTTTAAAGCGAAACAACGCTTGAGGGCAATCATTAATGCTAAATAGTAGAGGTCAGTTAGGAGGTTCGGCCTTCATGTTAAAATTTGCTGCTATTTGCGTGACACTTTGTTTGTTTATTGTGCCTTTTGTGCCGAACTCGCCTTATGCGCTGGCATGGGACGATACTTTTTTTGTACATAGATCCATTTCCATCGTAAATGGGGCTTGGGGGGGGGAATTTAGCAGAGTTTATGACGCTATTGGCGCAATTCATAAGTCTCCCATCATGCCCATTGTGAGTTTGCCTTTGGGGCCTGTCGACTCTGTGAATCAGATGGTGACCCATTTACGGCTTGGGGTATTGATGTTGGCACTTCTTTGCTCTGCTATGCTGATTTATATGCTTTTGTGCATAAAAACTCACCCCATTGGCCTGCTAATTTTTGCTGTGGCAATAGCAGCAAATCAATATTTGATGAAGGTAGCTGGACAGCTGATGGTAGATTCGTTTTCGGGCTCAACGCCATTTTAGTTTTAATTTACCCGATTTATTTTAAATATTGCTCTCCCAAAGATAAAAAGGAGATAGGTCAGCATGGCCTCGTGTTTGGGTTTATTGTGGCGTGTGGTTTGTTGAGTAAAATCACCTTTTTGTATTTTCTTTTATTCGCTGGTTTGCATCTCTTGCTTATTTTTTGGAAGGAACGGCCTTTATTAAATAAATTTTTAAAGTCATTGCCATTTTCGGCAGTATTTTTAATTCCCACCCTCATTATTTGGCTCATCTCTTGGGATAAGTTCTTTAGTCATGCTTTTGAGTTTAGTTTTGGTAATCTCGCAAAATATTATTCCTCTCCAGGTGTTAGGCCATGGGATGTTCTCATGGAATATTTTAGATACTTGACCCACAACTTGGCTGAGCTTATTTTTTGTACCTGGAATATTATATTCTTTTTATAAGCGAAAAGTCGGATGGGACGATTTGTTTGTTCTCGCGGCTTTATGTGGCTACCTATGGATTTCTTCTACTAGTAAAAACCCAAATATCAGATTCTTTACGCCGGCCATTTGGGGGTTTCCTCTATTGGGTTTGCTCTTTATGGAACGTATGAAATCACCTATGAAGTTTAGTTTAAAAAATAATATCGCTTGGATGGGGTAGGGCTTGTTTTTACATTGGGTGTTACTAGTCAAACTTTAAATCGTGTCGATACGGAGAACTTTGCTCTGATTGAAAAAGTTTATGAACAAGTTGGGCTCGATAAGTTCTCTATTACTATAGCAACTGATTCGGAGCAATTTAATGGTGAAGTTTTAACTGCAATTGCCGAACTTAAAAAAACGCAGGGAAAAGAAATCGAACATGGTACGACGGCCTATTTGTTTATGCATGATAAAGACATATCAGAAGCAAAAGAAACTCTTTTAGAATCTGATGTGGTATTGTTTGAATTACCAATTCCGACTGTGCCGGAATTTACAAATGAGTACTCATCTCGCTTGTTCGATTTTATGAAAGAGCAAACGGGCTATAAGTTTTGAGCGATGGAGCCATTGGTAGTGTTTAAAAGGAAAGAATTTGATGGGAAAAGTTTTGGTTACCGGGGGAGCTGGCTATATTGGATCGCATACGAGCCACCTTTTGTTGGATCAGGGCCATGAGGTGGTTATTTTAGACGATTTAAGTACTGGAAATGAGTGGGCAATCCCTAGAGAGGCTCGGTTTTATAAGGGCTCAACGGGAGATGTTGAGCTATTGCAAAAAAATATTTTCAGAAAATGGCATTGATTCAGTTATTCACTTTGCAGCATTTATCGAAGTGGGGGAGTCGGTAAAAGAGCCGTCGAAATATTTTTACAATAATACGGCGAATGCGATCAGTTTAATTCATAGTTGTGCGAGGGCCGGGGTCGACAAAATAGTATTTTCCTCTACTGCGGCTGTTTATGGCGAACCTGAAACCAACAGTGTTAGTGAAGATAGCCCGTTGCGACCCATTAACCCCTATGGGCACTCTAAGCTTTTGGTGGAGCAGGTACTGCAATCTATAGCCCAAGCACAAGTCATAAAATATGTAATCTTAAGATACTTTAACGTCGCCGGGGCCTCAATGACAAAGCACATTGGCCAAGCAACTCCAAACTCCACGCATTTAATTAAAATAGCCAGTGAAGCTGCCGTTGGAAAAAGATCTGGCATGTCCGTTTTTGGTGACAATTACGACACCCCCGATGGAACGTGTATCCGGGACTACATACATGTTGATGACTTGGCCATGGCACACCATAAAGCATTAAAATACTTACAGACCGGAGGAAGAGCGAAATTTTAAATTGCGGGTATGGTCATGGGTACTCTGTAAATGAAGTGATTGAAACGATGAAGCGAGTGACAGGTGTTGATTTTGCAGTTTCTGTTTCCGGCCGACAGGATGGAGATTCAGCTCAACTTATTTCAAACAATTCTAGAATCCTTGAAAAACTGGATTGGTCGCCTAAATATGACGATATTGAGCTGATTTGCCGGTCAGCCTATGAGTGGGAAAGGAACTTAGCCACGATTTATTTATGCAGTGCGCTGACTAATTCGTCGCACCAATCATAGTTATTTAATAGTTTCCATTTTTAGTAACAAGCCCATATAATGGCGCTTTTTCGCAAAGGCAGGGTCTATGAAGAAAGCGCTGATTACAGGGATTACAGGGCAAGACGGCTCCTATTTAGCAGAGCTCCTATTGGAAAAGGGGTATGAAGTACATGGAATTATTCGCCGCTCGTCATCGTTTAATACCGGGCGTATTATGCATATATTCGATGAAATTCATGACGATGATCGACAACTTAATTTGCACTATGGTGATCTTAGTGACGCCAGCAATCTTGAAAAATTAATTCATAAAATTGAACCCGACGAAGTGTATAATTTGGGAGCTCAAAGTCACGTCAGAGTTTCTTTTGATATTCCAATAAACACAGCAGACAGTGTAGGACTGGGTGCCACTCGGCTCCTTGAGGCTATTCGTAATACGGGTGCTATTAATAATATTCGCTATTACCAGGCCTCCAGTTCTGAGATGTTTGGTCAGGTACGAGAAGTTCCTCAAACGGAAACTACACCTTTTCACCCTCGAAGCCCCTATGCTTGTGCAAAGGTTTATGCTCATTGGCAAACGGTCAACTATCGAGAAAGTTATGACATGCATGGGTCTTGTGGAATTTTGTTCAACCATGAAAGCCCACGTCGTGGTGAAACTTTTGTAACTCGCAAAATCACACGAGGAATAGCTAAAATTTTAGCAAAAAAGGCAGATAAAATATATTTGGGAAACCTCGATGCCAAGAGAGATTGGGGATACGCGAAGGATTATGTTGAAGCCATGTGGTTGATGCTACAGCAGGATCAACCCGATGATTACGTAATTGCGACGGGGAAGACTTGGTCTATCAAGGAGTTTTTGGAAAAAGCTTTTAGTTTGGTTGGACGAAGTTGGGAGGATTTTATTGAAATTGATCCTCGCTACTATAGGCCTGCAGAGGTAGATCTATTAATAGGCGACCCTGCGAAGGCCAAAGAAAAGCTGGGTTGGGAACCTAAAACCAGTTTTGATGATTTAATTCGAATAATGTTGCATGAGGACTTAAAGCTAGAAGGCTTAAGTTTAGAACATTTCCAGCCTGTCAGAGAGGTTTAAATGAAAACATCGTTAATTCTTTTAACCCTCAATGAAAGAGAGTGTCTCGAAGCTGTTTTTCCGCAGATTCCTGCTCCCGGGCCGGATTCTGGTTACGATGAAATTGTTGCTGTGGATGGCGGATCGACGGATGGCACATTAGAGTTCTATAAAGAAAAAGGTGTCAAAGTCATTGGCCAAAGTAAGCGTGGCCGTGGGGAAGCATTCTTGCAAACCTTTAGAGAGTTGAAAGACTCAGATGCGTATATATTTTTTTCGCCTGACGGCAATGAAGATCTCAAGGACCTGTCTAAGTTTAAGAAGTATATTAATGAAGGTGCCGATTTGGTGATAGCCTCTAGAATGATGCCGGAGTCTGTGAATGAAGAGGATCACCAGTTTTTTAAGTTTCGCAAATGGGCTAATAATGCATTTAACTGGGCTGTAAATGTGTTTTTTAATCGGTCTGGTCAATTTGTAACTGATTCTATCAATGGATATAGAGCTATAACTAGAAAGGCCGCAGAAACGCTACAGCTGAACGCCCATGATTACACTATTGAATATCAGATGACTATTCGTGCAATGAAACACAAGCTCAAAATTAAAGAGTTCCCCACCATAGAAGGCCAAAGAATTGCCGGAGATACCGGGGCCCCAAGTATTCCAACGGGAATACGATTCATCAAAAGATTCTTCAAAGAGCTTTTTAATTAGAGAGAACTCATGAAGGTTTTTATCACGGGCGCCAGTGGTTTGGTCGGCAAGAACATTGTAGATGAATTCAGAGGAAAAAACTTTGAGCTTTTCACGCCAACAAGCCGAGATCTGGATTTGACGAAAAGTGAGACAGTTTATGAATATATTGAGTCGATAAAGCCGGATTTAATTATACATTGTGCTGGGCGGGTGGGGGGTATCCATGCGAATATTGCACATCCTGTGGATTTTCTTGTTCAAAATTTAGATATGGGAAGAAATGTAGTTTTGGCAGCTCGACATGCCGGCATAAAGAAGCTCATAAACCTGGGAAGCTCTTGTATGTATCCAAAACACTTTTCTGAAAGTATTACTGAGGATCAAGTGTTGAAAGGTGAATTGGAGCCCACAAATGAAGGATATGCTTTAGCGAAAATTGCGACTCAAAGGCTTTGTGAGTATATCCGCCGTGAAGATAATAGCTTTTGTTTTAAAACTCTCATTCCTTGCAATATTTATGGGAGATATGACAAATTCGATCCTAAGCATTCTCATTTGGTGCCAGCTATTATTAAAAAAGTCCACGACGCAAAGTTGGCGGGCGATCCCTCTGGTGAGATTTGGGGGGATGGAGAGTCGCGACGCGAATTTATGTATGCCGGAGACCTCGCCAAAATAATTTTAAGCTGTATTGATCAAATCTATGAAATTCCTGATATTATGAACGTTGGCTTGGGCCATGACTATACGATCAATGAATATTACCAAATTGCCTCAGAGGTGATTGGTTTTAAGGGTGAATTTACGCATGATTTATCAAAGCCAACAGGCATGAAGAGAAAGCTAGTAAATGTCGATAAAATGCACTCATTAGGTATAAATCACCAAACGACATTGGAAGAGGGAATTGCCAATACCTATGAATATTTCAAAAACGAGGTGAGTTAGATGGAAGTGACAGGATACCCACTTGCAGAAAGCAGCTGGAATAATGAAGAAATAGAAGCCATTCAAAAGGTGATCGCTACGGACAGGTATAGCATGGGCCCATTTGTTGAAACCTTTGAAAAGGAATTCGCAGAGTTTATGGGAAGTAAGTATTGTCTAATGGTCAATTCTGGGTCGTCGGCAAACTTAATAGCCATTGCGAGTTTGTTTTACACTAAAAATCCCTATTTAAAACCTGGCGATGAAGTTATTGTGCCGGCGGTGAGTTGGTCGACAACGTATTACCCGTTGATGCAATACGGTTTGAAGTTAAAGTTTATAGATATTGATCGGGAAACTTTGAATTTTGATATCTCGGCACTTCAATCTGCAGTAACAGAAAAAACAAAACTTATATTTGCCGTGAACCTGCTTGGAAATCCCAATGAATTTGAAGCAATCAAATCCATAATTTCTGGAAAAGACATTTTGTTGGTTGAGGATAACTGTGAGTCAATGGGAGCCAAGTTTTCAGGAAAACAGGCCGGAACATTTGGAATAATGGGAACTTATAGTAGTTTTTTTAGTCACCATATATCGACTATGGAAGGTGGTATGATTGTGACCGATGATGAAGAGCTATACCACGTCATGCTGTCGTTGCGAGCTCATGGTTGGACCAGAAATTTGCCAAAAAACAACAAGGTAACTGGAGTTAAGAGCGATAACGAATTTGACGAATCATTTAAGTTTGTACTTCCCGGGTATAATGTGCGCCCCATTGAAATGTTTGGGTCGATTGGATCAGTGCAGCTTAAAAAATTGCCTGGATTTGTTGATTGGCGAAGAAAAAACTCTAAAATCTTTTTAGATCTCATTTCCAAATATGAATATATTGAAACACAACGAGAAGTGGGTGAGAGCAGTTGGTTTGGTTTTTCTATGGTTCTTAGCAAGTCCTCTCCATTAACACGTGATCAATTCGTTGCGCATTTACAAAAAAACAATGTTGATTGTCGTCCAATTGTTGCCGGTAATTTTGTTAAAAATCCGGTCATTCGATATTGTGAATACAGTGTACACGAATCGCTAAAGAACGCAGACTACATTGATCAGAATGGATTGTTTATTGGCAACCATCATTATGATTTATCTAAAAATTTAAATTACTTGGATTCAGTATTAAAAACTATTTAGGGGCAGTGAGGAGTAGGTTCTTTCTACTCCTTAAAATTTCAACTTCTTCTTTAAGTCATTCATAAGTTTTTTACTCTTTTCCTCAACCTTTTGTTTTTGCTGATTTTCACCAGATTTCTTTTTTTGATCAAGTTGAGCCATGAGCTGCTTTTTTTCGTTTTCTAATTGTTGTTTTTTACCGTTCACCTGGTTGTTTATTTGCGATTGGAGTTGATTATATTGCGCTTGCAACGCCTGCTTTTCTTTACCAACTCGCCCATAAACATAGGCCTCAAGTTGTTTTTTAGCTTGATCGATTTTTTCTTGGACTTGTTTTTTTAATCCACTGCCAAGCTCTCTGCCCAAATTAGAGTCCACTGACCAAGCCAGTGACGAAAACTTACCCTTTACCCCGGCATCTAGAGTGATTCGAGGCACTCCATTAGCGGCAGCAACAAAAATTTGTTCTACGTCCTTATTGTTGGATTGAATGTCATATTTAACTTGGTCGTAAATATTTTTAATATTAACGGCCATTCGATCATCAACCATTTGCCCTGCAAATGAAGATCTTCCTACTAGATTTGTAACTTTAAATTTCAAATCTTTTGAGTCAGACAGTACAAGCGGCTCCATGGGAAAGCTGGCGACCGATCCAGAAAGTGTTGATTTCGTAGGTTGTTGACGGTTATCAATAACCACGTTCGCTTTTAGGCCCATGACCTGTTGATGAGGGAAATC
The DNA here is from genome assembly GCA_041391465.1 of Bdellovibrionales bacterium. GTDB lineage: Bacteria > Bdellovibrionota > Bdellovibrionia > Bdellovibrionales > UBA1609 > UBA1609. The sequence continues at coordinate 41,679 of JAWKNX010000021.1, read as the reverse complement.
ACCTGAAATTTCTAAAGTAGCGGGTTTGCCAACTCGCCGAGGGTTCGTAGTAAAATTAGCGATGGTGCCGCTAATGTCGCCGCTAAAGCCGCCCTCATTCGACTTTGAGCTAATGGTGCCTTTTTGTAGCCAGAACAATGGATAACTTGTCGCAGTTACAGGGAACCGATAGGTTCGCCCTTGCCCTCGCTGGCGAGGTGTCACCATGGGTGCATCGGCCGCTTTTGCATTTTTATCTTTTGGTGGCGGCATATACTCTTTCGCTAAGACAATATACTTTTGGTAAGGCGCAATTTTTTCGCTGATCAAGTTTAAAAATAACGATTTGCTGAGGTCACCGACATTCAAACTTGGAATATTGAGGCGGTTTTGCAAATCGGCAATATCCTGTTGAATCCACTGGTCTACCTGACCTAACTCTTTGCCAACAGCATTGACCTCTCCATTGAGTTCATTGGCCGTAGTTGTAATGGTTTTAATATGTTGGTCGGCTTCTTTGATAATTCGGTCTGCCTCTTGAATGTCTTTTAAAAACTGTTGCGGATTATTTGAGTCAAATTTTAAAGCTTTGAATTGTGATTCAAGCGCCTTGAATTTGTCTTGACCAGGAAGCTGCGCGATCCGTTCTTTCCAGGCGTTTTCTTTGTTTTTAATATCAAGCTTGAGATCATTAATCTTTTTCTCGGCGCCCAAATCGGCCTGCATTTCTTTCAGCTGGGAATTGGGATCAACGCCGCCCGCGACCGTGGCTAAATCGCCCAGAATATTTTTATTGTATTTTTCTTTTGTAATATCTAACGCAGCCGTTTCAATTTTATTGATTTCTTTTCGAGAAGGATCGTCTTTTTTAAAAATTTGCCCTGGGCGTTTTCTTTTAGCGTGAATTGCGATACCTTCTATAGCCGCATCGCTAACAACAAACTTAGCTCTCAACAAAGCATCCCAGACAAGGCCAAAACGGATTTGTCCAATTTGTAACATGTTTTGTTCCGGCTTGGTTTTGTCGGTGATTTGAATTCCATCTATTTGCATATTTCCATTTATAAAAGACGTGGAAATGTTCGCGATATTTATTTCAGCGCCATGAACTCGGCTACCTACCCACTCAATTCCTGAGCGTAAATTGGCGTCGAAAAAATAAGTCATATAAGCCCCGACTAAAACAGTAATAAGAATAGTCGGAATAATTGCTTCAAACCGAATGGGCCCTTTAGCTTTTTTGGGTTTTTCTTGAGATTGATTATTATCCGTAGAGTTCGTCATATTTCACGTACCATTTGTAAAAGGAGGTGGCTTTTACAGCCTTCCATAATTTTGTATTTTTAAATCTTTCGACAACAGATTTTCGGTATTTTTGCACGAGATATTTACCTGCAAAAAATACGAAAGGCGCCAAAGCAAAACCGACAACTCCAGCACCCATCACAACGGAGTTATTAAATCTTGTGAAGGGAATGATAGGCATATTGTAAAGGGTAGTAAATAGGCTTTGAAGAGATGCCATCTCTAAAACCGACTGACCAACTTTGTCAAAAACGGGATCAAATACATAGGCAAAAACAGCAAAAAATCCGGTAGCTAATAATGCTGCACCTACTTGAATTCTAAATATGAAAAGGCACAGAAATATAATTAAACTTTGAAGTGAAAGGGCTGGCGTCATCCCTAAAATAAAACCAGCGGCTATTCCCGCTGCGATTTGGTTGGTACCAGTGTCAGAGTTAAGAATTTTTAAAAAATTGAAAATTTGTTTCAGTAGTAAGCCCATCAATGCTCCAAATAAAATTATAGTTTGTAAATGTTACCGTTTATTGGACCGAATATCGAGTAGGATTAACTCGTGTTGCAAAGCGATATTGCCCACTTTTGGTGATATTCCTACAGAGTTGGGGAGTGTATGCTTAGAAGTTGATTAGGGAGCAGGACTTGAAAGAAGCTTTTGTTAATTTACAGTTTTTTAAGCGACTCATGTTCACATTAGACTTTGTGGGGTTCGGACTTATTTTGGCATCAGTGTATGATTTAAGATTGGGCCAATGGCCTGATCCAACCAGAAATGAATGGGGCGTACTCATTGGCCTTTCGGCATTTCTAGTTATTAATTTATACCTATGGGGTGGGTATCAAATTACCACGCGATTGTTTAGCTATCGATTTATAGTGCGAATTACTTTGGGAGTTATGAGCTTTGCATTTGGAATAATAGTGATACTTTTTCTTGGCAGGATAGAAGCTTCGGGGATGTTTGGGCGAGGAATTCTATTGGGCTCGACACTGGTTTTTGGGTTTATGCCTTATTTCACAGGCTCATTGTTTATCGAACACTTTGCACTCAAACTCAGGGGCAGAGATGGCTCGTGTTGTTGTCGAATCAATTTGTCCCTTATTTTGCAGAAGATGTTTATGATAACCATCAGGGTGAGGGGTATGCATTAATAACTCCTGAGCCCATGGGTAATTTTAAATTTGACCATCGTAAATTAGAGTGGGTGGGTGATTTTTCAAAGCTTGGCGAATGTGCCCAAAAATCTTGGTTTGGTGTGATTGTCGGGTTGGATGACGAGGATTTAGCTAAAGAATCTGAAATGTTGATGCAGTTCAGGTTTCTTGGAACTCGACCCATAAACATTACTGATTATTACGAAATGAAATGGCAGAAAATCCCGGTTTATTTTTTAAAAAAATCTTGGTTTGTCTTTTCCGAAGGGTTTCGTTTATTTCATAATCCAGTAGGCCTCCGGCTAAAGCGAATGTGTGATTTTATTGGGGCATTGATACTACTCGTTTTATTAAGTCCTATAATGATATTAACATGGCTACTTGTAATCATAGATAGCCCAGGACCTGCAATTTTTCGGCAGGTAAGAACAGGGCAAAATGGAAAAGATTTTGTAATTTATAAGTTTCGGTCCATGAAAGTCGATGCGGAAAAAGACGGTGTCCAATGGTCAAAAAAGGGTGATTCAAGAATTACTAGAGTGGGGAAATTTATTAGAAAAACTCGTTTGGACGAACTACCACAAATTTTAAATGTAATCCGAGGAGAGATGAGCTTTATAGGTCCTAGGCCGGAACTGCCTCAATTTAATCGTAAACTTGAAAAAGAAATCCCACACTATCAACTTCGACATCTTCTTAAGCCTGGGGTGAGCGGATGGGCACAAGTTATGTACCCCTATGGAGCTAGCACTAAAGATTCGACCGAAAAATTAAAATATGAGCTATTTTATATCAAAAATTATTCTATTTACTTGGACTTAATAATTATATTTAAAACAATTCGAGTTATCTTAGGGGGGAAAGGGAGATGATCTCTGCCCTAGGTAATAAAATTAATCCATTTTTACGAAGCGACAATCGACGGCTTGTTAGCAGTGCATTTCTGCTACAAGTAGCGACAGCGGGTCTATCTTACTTAGCAATTCTGCTAATGGCTAGAAATATGAAGGTTGAGGAATTTGGTAAATATACGTATCTCAACTCTTGGGTCATGATGATTGCGATATTGGCGGGGTTCGGCTTGCCACAATCCGTCGTGCAGTTGCTTGGTAAGTATTCAAGCAAGAACGAGCCAGGCAAATCTTGGGGGCTTGTTCGATACTCGTATCAATTCTCATTCTTCACTTCGTCAATTCTTTCATTAAGTATGTATTTTGTTTGCAACTATTTGGGGGACTGGGATGACTCTTGGGTGTTGTGTGCAATGTTGGTACCTATTTTCACAATTACAAATTTGCAGGTAGGGCTTGGTAGGGTCGTTGAAAAGGTGGCGACAGCACTTGTTGTTACACATGTAATTCGACATCTAACAGTTATTAGCTGGGTGCTGTTGGGACTTCTTGTAAGCTCTCAGGTCCCGGCAAATGAATTATTTATTGCCGTAGGTTGTGTCTCATTGATGGCAATAATTCAGCAGGGTAGAAAAATAATTCCACGATTTCAATGGTCTGATGAATATATGAAAACCGAAGAAAAACGAGATTGGTTAAAGGCATCGTTACCATTTTTGGGTCTTACGGTTGGAATGTTTCTTATAGAGCAAGTTGACCTTTTATTGATTGGTTTTTTTAAAGGAGAAAAAGGTGTGGCCCTTTACGCAGTTGCGAGCAAAGTCGCATATCTTGTTTCCTTTATCTACGTGGCAATGACAACATCTCTAGCTCCAAAGCTTTCTCGTTTGCACCATTCAGGTGATAAAAAGGGGTTGCGTCAATTAGTAGATCAGGCTGGAAAACTGATGATAGGTGCGGCAATTGCCGCCGGTTTGTTGGTTGTTGGCTTCCATTCGTACATTTTAAGTTTAATGGGTGAACAGTATTTACCGGTTGCGAATACACTTATTATTTTGGTAGCTGCGCATGTTCTATTTTCATTTGTTGGCTTATCAGACTCTTTGTTGAGCATGTCGGGTATGCAAAAAGATACGTTTGTAATATACTTGTGCTCCATTATTACCAATATTGTTCTATCAATTGTTTTAATACCTTTATTGGGTCTAAAAGGTGCGGCCATAGGTCATTTGGTATCAAAATTTTTCTTTTTGATTGGGATTAAGTGGATCGTTAATAAAAAAATAGATTTGCGAGATTAGTTTTTTTCAAAGACCAATGTAGGGTTGAGCCAGGCCTTTAAATGATATTTTTGATCGATTAGAAACTTATAAAGTTCGCTATTAATGACTTCATCGACGTTATTAAAAAAACCTTCTGTTAAGACAAGACGAGGCGAATAAAGTTCCCAATTGTTCGACTTGAGCACTTCTAAATCATGCCCCTCAACATCAACAGATATAAAATCTATTTGTGAATTTTTTGGGGCGTACTCATCCAAAATCTCATATAATGGCCTTGAGGTCATGTTCTTAACTTCAAGCGGTGGGCCAAGTCTTTGAGTCAGTGCCTGGGCTTGGTTTTCAATAATAGTATTCTCAGAATGGTCACCCCATGAATAATATTTGAATTCTTCTTTTTTATTTGAAACCAATGCTTCGACATTGCAGTCGTTAGGTCTAATTCGATCAAATAAAATTTTACTATTTGGCCGTGCATCAATATTGATTCCTGACCAATTTTTAGTTTTATAAAGTGCATACGTGTTTGAAAATTGCACTGGGTGAAAGGCTCCAATGTCGACAAAGAATCCATTGGATTTATAATTGAAATACTTTCTCAAAAATACATCTTCACCGAATTGTGAATAAGTCGTGTTGCGATAGGAGTCGTAAAATCGATCTAAAAGACTTTTCGCTCTCCAGTAAGATTTGGGTCCAAAGAGTCGAATGAAAACCTGTTTAATAAAGCGTAGTGGTTGGTTCATTATTTTCAAACTACTCTAATTGTATTTTATATGTCTATGGGTTATTCTTTGCCGATAAGTTAGTGTCGACCTGGCGCGTAAGGTGAGAATTAGTATAAATTTGACTGGGGTTTGAGGTGATGGATTTGGCTAGAAGATGGGTGGCACAAAACTACCTGCTTCCACATGCAGATAGGATTTTGCAGCGACGAATAGGAAATAAGTTATTCCAGATGCGAGAGGAAGCCTCTCTTCCATTTATGTTGCGTAAAGCAAATATGACCCACTCACTTTTCGAACAACTTTCGTGGGCGGGGAGAGAAGTGCCTTATTATTGTGAACTTTTTAAAAAGGCAAATTTCAAACCAGAAGATGTGCTTTCGGATATTCAGGCTATCAATAGTTTACCTCTGCTGACTAAAGACATTATTTTAGAGCAAGGTGATAGAATGTTGGCAACTATCACGATGGAGACGATTCGTTATTCCTGCAAAACGGGTGGATCCACCGGAAAAAAAATTAATGTCAAATATGATATCGACGCTGCAGATTGGAGCTCGGCCGTCACTCTTTATGCTAGGGAAAGTATCGGCGGTCACCTCGGAGCTAAAGAATTACACTTTTCTAGTGACTTCCCTGAGGTGCCTAATTTCAAAGATAAGTTTAGAGAAGACGTTAAATGTTTTATTCATAACAGAACAAATGTTCATTCCAAAGCGTTTGGATCTTCAGATTTACTTTCGGTGTGGACTAAAATTAAAAATTGCAAGCCTTATTTGGTGCACGGACACCCGAGTACTATGTATGCTTTAGCTCAAGCCCTTAATGAGTACGGAATAAATGCAAAAAACATCATCGGAGTTTATGAGTCTAGCGGGGAGCATTTGAGCGCTAAAAAACGAAAAGTCATTAAAGAAACCTTTGATTGTAAAGTTATCGATCGATATGGTTTAGCTGAATTTGGCGTGGTGGCTTATCAAATTGATTCGAAAATTGAAGACCTGTTGGTATTTGAAAATATCGTGTACCCTGAAACTGTCGACGGAGAACTCGCTCTTACAGCATTAAAAAACAAAGTCATGCCTCTTATACGTTATTGCACGGGTGATCGAGCCAATGTGATTGAAAAAGCAAATGGATATTTTTTAACAGAATTATCTGGTCGGGTTCATGATGTAGTTGAAATTGAAGGGGAAAGAATCCCTACGCATTACATTCAAGATGTATTGGATCATCGAGTCGGTGGCATCGTCGAGTTTCAAATAGTTTTGAATTCAACACAAAAACCACCGAAGTTACGTATTTGTCCAACGGATTTGAATGCTTTATCTTCCATAGAGCAAAAAGTAAAAAATTATTTTCCAAGAGGACTAGAAATTGAGTTTGTAAAACAAGATCAATTTATTCGAATTGGCGATAGAAATAAATTTCGTTACGTAGTTGATGCCTCGAGAACGTCTTTATAAGCGTTCAATGTTTGCATGGCCGCGTTTTCCCAAGTGAATTTTTCACAGACATGATTTTTAAGGTCGTCACAATGATCCTTAGACAGGACACTAACAATTGCATGGGCAATTGAATCGACATCTGTTGGGTTAGCATAGGTCGCCATATCTTCGAAATATTCGCTGGCGGATCCTTCTTCGGTTATTAGTACCTTTGCACCCGTTGCCGCGGCCTCGAGTGCGGCCAACCCTGGAGTTTCAAGTTGACTAGGTAAAACAAACGCTTCGCAACCGGCATAAGCTGATCTTAATAGCGGGGAGTGATGATCTAAGTACCCAAAATATTTTGTATTTTTCTTGCCCTGTACACTTTCCTTGAAATAGGCTTTGTCTCTTATGTTGCCAAGCAAAATGAGGTCCATATCTAGATTCAACAACTCAAAAGCACGTATGAGATTTTGTTGATTTTTTCTATATTCAATATTCGCAACACACAATAAAAACGGGCGATCTTGTTTGAAGTGATCTCTGAACAAAGATTTGGACTCTTTAGAGTTGAAAAAAATAGGATCAATTCCATTATAAACGGTATGAAATTTTTCTCGAGGAACTCCACAGACCTGGGAGAGCTTATCCCCTTCAATATCAGAATTGGGAAGGGCTAAATCACAAATATTGAGCAGGTCAATAGCCTCATTCATTGCATATTTTGATGTATCTCCGCCGACCCATAAAATAGGAGATATCACTAAAGGTTTTTGTACACTGAATTTGGAATAATAACAAAACGAACTAGAGCCACCTTGCAATGAAAAGTAATGCACGATATCGCAGACATCAAATTGAGGATGCCATTGGTCGTATAATAATGGACTGTGTCCCATTGCAGACAATGCGTCGTGGGTTTTGGAAAATTGAATCTCTCCTCCGCCAGGGCAGGCAAAAGCAACGGGATAGGTGTTCATAAGTATCTTCAAAGGAGCCATATATTCAGTTCACTAAGTATCGAAATTTCCCTCTCCACCCTCGATAAGTAAGGCCAGAGAAGTCGGTATATTCCAATTGGATATTATTGCCAAAGTGCTCAGTTAAATACTTCCGCATAAAGGAGCAGTCACTATTTGGTTTGGTGACTAACTTAATAAGTAATGGATTGTTTCGGTCTTTTTGAACGATTTGGAATTCCTCAATTTCTGGTTTTCTATATATCACGTCTTGAATATAGTGAGTAGGTAAAAGGCGATCACCAACCTCTATTACATCGTGTTTTCTGCCCAGGACTTTTGAAAGCATTGGCCTTGATCCATCTAAGTTTAAAATCTGCCCAGTATCGCCGGTTTTATAACGAATAAGCGGCATCGCATGATTTCTAAGCCCAGTAACAACAAGCTCTTCCAGCCCATTGCCAAGATCACAAGTTTCATATACGCCTAAACTTTGCAATAGATACATGTTGCCATTGGGTTCTTTGGAGTGCGCTATAACTCCAAATTCCGCACTTCCATATCGATTAAATACTCGGCAATTAAAAGTTTCAGATATTATAGAAGATTTGTGCTCATCGAGTGTCTCACCCGTGGATTCAAAAACTTCAAAAAGATTTTGTGCAAGGTAGGAGTTGTCTCTGGCAAAGTTGGCAAGAGCAAATAATGTAGAGGGGTGTCCTTGGATGAGGTAGGGTCGAATATTTTTAATCTCATTCAATATTCTGTTCAGCTCAACGGGATTCATTTTGTGACTATAAACATTGTATCTATTCATCGCCCGACATTTTACCCATTCGACAAAACTATCGGTGGGTCTCACTTTCTCAATTAGTTGCGAAGACAAATGAACCTCTTTGTCGGTCCGCTTTTTTCCAGTCAATTTAATTGCATAGAGATGTGCAGCGGCAGACCAATCGGCGGCTTCCAGGTCGTATATAATTGACAATGCTGGCCCTGTTGATCCCGCTGTCCGACTATATCTTAAGTTTTTTTCTGAAAATCTTTCGTTCAAAAACCGAGTATTGTGTTCGACCAATATGTCTTTAGTGAGATACGGTATTTGTTCGATGGCTTTAATATCTTTTTTAACCGAGTTGGGATCAAAATTAATTTCTTTAAATAAATCTCGATAATAAGGGACATTATTTTTTGCATCGAGAAGGATCTCATACAGCCAATTTTTTTTGATTAGATCAAGATTTTTTTTAGATAGATTTTCGTAGCGTACAAGAGAATTCACTTTGCTTCTAATATCTCTTTTTAATGCTTTCTCAGCTAAGGGGTAAAGAAAGTAGGTGTTAAAATATTTATTCATTTAACATAACCCTTTATGCTTAAATATTTATCCAATGCTTGTTTCCAGCTTGGCATTTCATAATAACGAGTTAATTTTGAAGTATCCAACACACTAAATTGGGGTCTTTTTACTTTAGAAGGGTAATCACATGCTTGAATAGGCTTAAGGTCCGCAGAAATATTAGTTCGAGACAGTATTGTCTTGGCGAAGCCAAACCAATTGGTACTTTCTTGGTTACTACAGTGGTAAATGCCATAATCCGATATTTCATTTTCAATAAAGTGTGTTATCGCTTTTGCGACATCAAGTGTGTGTGTTGGGCACATAAATTGATCTTCAATTACTGAAAGCGATTTTCCTTGAGACGCTAGTTGAATCATTGTTTCTACAAAATTTCCGCCTTTTCCCTCGGCTCCGGCACGTCCAAAAAGGGAAGAAACTCTAAAAATAAAGAACTTCTCTAGTAACTCTTGTACCGCAACTTCACTTAGCCATTTAGTTTTACCGTACTGATTTATGGGTTGGGGGGGGTGGTCTTCTTTTATTGGAGATTCTTCGATACCATTGAAAACATAATCAGTGCTGATTTGAAATAACACGATAGAATTTATTTTGCAGAAGAGCGCCACTTTTTTTGTAAACTCATGATTGATTCTATTTGCTATCTCAGTTTCAATTTCGCAGCCTTCAACATTCGTATATGCGACACAATTAATGATATAGTCGGCATCACTATGTGCTGTAATTGCTGGGCTCAGTGTTTCTGACTCTGCATCAAAATGTTCACGAGACAGACCAACCGTAAATATATCTTGTTTGAGTGACAAAATGTTATCTAAATCCGACCCTAATTGGCCTGAAGAGCCCAGAATTACAACTTTTTTCATGTTCCCTATCCCGTTGGCGAGATATCTTATTAGACTCGCCATTAGCCGTCAATTCATTTAAATCTAAAAAAAATAAGTAATTACAGCAAGTTACACTGTTGCTCGCGCAATATTCGGTCTAAAACTTGACGGGCTGAGACCTCATCTATTATCCCTAACCATTTGAACCAATGCAGAGGCGGAATCAAAATGAATGTCATTGACACAGATTTACCAGGAGTTCGGATTTTAGAGCCCAAAAGGTACAAAGATAACCGTGGTTATTTTTATGAGAGTTTCAATGAACTTCGATTCAGCGATCATCAGCTGGGTGGACCTTGGGTGCAAGATAATCAATCTTTTAATTTGAAATGCGGGACCTTGAGGGGCTTACATTTCCAAAGGAATCCTAAAGCTCAAACCAAAATAGTAAGATGTGTTGTTGGTTCGATCTATGACGTTGCTGTGGACCTTAGAAAAGGAAGTCCAACATATTTGCAATATGTAGGAGTTGAGCTGTCAGATGAAAACGACAGGCAGTTGGTTGTACCTCAGGGTTTCGCCCATGGGTTTCAAACACTCACCGATAAATGTATTGTTATGTACAAGGTCGACGAATTTTATTCTCAAGAATGTGAACAAGGTGTTTTATGGTCGGACCCCGAAGTCAATGTCAAGTGGCCAATACCTAATCCAATCCTTTCAGAAAAAGATGCGAATTCACCATTGTTAAAAGATGTGAATAACAACTTTGAGTTTTTTTAGATTTTAGATTTTAATACAGCATCTTTCCAAGTTTTGTTTTCAAGGTACCACTGAATGGTTGATGTGATCCCATCTTCAAAGTTCCATTTTCTCTTGTATCCAAGTGATTTTTCCACTTTCGTGTCGTCAATAGCATATCTCCAATCATGGCCTTTTCGGTCTTCCACAAAAGTGATTTGATCTAGATATGATCTGCCATCGGCCCGAGGCACAAGCTGATTCAATGTATTACATATGGTATGGACTACTTCCAAGTTAGTTTTTTCAGCGTTGCCTCCGAAACAGTAAGTCTCTCCTGGAACGCCATTTTCTAGAGCCAACATTATTCCTCTGCAATGATCAGAAACATGAATCCAATCACGAACATTTTTACCATTACCATAAACTGGCAAAGGCATGTCGCTCAGAGCACAATGGATCATGTGGGGAATCAATTTTTCAGGGAATTGAAAGGGGCCGTAATTGTTGGAACAATTAGTGGTAATTGTTGGAAGCCCGTAGGTTTCATACCAAGCCCTGACGAAATGATCGCCAGAGGCTTTAGAAGCAGAATAAGGTGAGTTGGGCTTATATGGAGTTTGCTCAGAAAACTTTCCTTCGTCACCAAGCGATCCGAAAACCTCGTCCGTGGATATTTGCACGAATCTAAATTTATTTTTCTGTTGAGTTAATTTTCTCCAATACAGTTCAGCACAATGGAGTAAATTAAAAGTTCCAAAAACATTTGTTCGAACAAAAACCCCGGGGTCCTCAATGGACCGATCCACATGACTTTCTGCTGCAAAATTTACTATGGCATTCACAGAGTATTTTTCGAGTAGATTCGAAACTAAAGTTGGGTTTTCAATGTCCCCTTCGACTAGCCCCAAATAATGTGGGTTGTCTTCTATGCCAATTAGATTCTCCCGATGCCCTGCATATGTTAATTTATCTAAAACAACAACTCGATAATTATTCTCTAAAGCCAGCCGGACAAAATTACATCCAATAAATCCTGCGGCACCTGTAACTAAAATTGTCATTAAAATTTCTCCTATTTGTCTTCAATCAAAATTGAACCAGTAATCATCAAGTACAGATTTTAAATAGTCTTTATAAGGCGAATTCGGTGTGTCTTGAATTACTCTTTTTCTTAAGTGCTTTGCATCGACAAACCCGCGATGATAAGCAATCTCTTCTAAAACAAGCCACAATCAGGCCCTGTCGACTTTGAACCGCTGCAATTAAATTGGATGCCTCCATCAACGAATGTGGCGTACCAGTGTCGAGCCAAGAGACCTCGGCCAATAATTTCAACGCAGAGTTTGCCGTCTTGATGATAACTGTTCATTAGGGTTCATGATCTTCTAGCTCTCCTCTTCGAGAGGGCTTTAAGCGATGCGACCTTTTCGGCCACCGTATTGTCAAAGATGTAAATCCCGGGAATCGCGTAGTTTGACTTAGGAGGATCTGTTTTTCCTCTATGCTGAGAACTTTTTTACTTTCTTTTTCAAATTCAACAACCCCATACCTCGAAGGGTCTTCAACTTGGTAACCGAAAATTCTAGCACTATAAGGAGTATCTTTGCGATTTGTTGAGAAGTGGTTTCCTCGTAAAAAATTTAAATCTCCGTAAAATAGGTTATCTCCTAGGATCAATAATACATCCGAGTCACCAATAAATTCTTCTCCGCGTAAAAGCCTGTGGCAACCCCTTTGTCTGGCTTGTACAATATAGGATAGATTTATTCCGAAACCGTGAGCTAATGCCGGCAACTGGTTTAAAAAGGTGTATCTCTTTCCGTACTAATTATTAAGATGTCCTGAATCCCGGCCAGCATAAGCAAGCTCAAAGGATAGTAAATCATAGGCTTGTCATAAATCGGCTGCAGCTGTTTAGAAAAAATTTTGTCGCGGGGTAGAGGCGATAACAGTGCCACCTGCGAGATTATAGCTTTCAACCGTATTTCCTTTGTTCAACTAAAATTGGCATCATTTTAACCACGAATTGGTCGAATTTGAACTGTACAAACCCACTTTATCGTATCAATAGTACAAAACCTGCGACCGTTAGCACATCGAGTCATGCTGCCGCTAGAATTGGAGTTTGGAAGAAAATAAAACTGGGTATGTTATCTAAAATAGGACATTTTAGTGAGGTAGTCTTGAATTCAATGATATTTGAAATGCAAAAAAAGGCTTTGTTGAGAAGTTTTGGTCTGGCAGAACTCCCAGAGTTTTTGAAAAAGACTTTTTCTTTTGGAGTAGGCCCTAGCGAACTTGAGCCACCAGCAGATGCTTACAAGGCGCCCCCTTTTGGGAATAGCCTTTGGGAGCGAGTTTATGATGCAAACCTTCCACCAGAATTGAGTGTATTTTTAAGCCGACCACTTACAAATTTTGATTTTGAAAAGGAGTGGAATAATCTTGGTTTTGGTAATTTAGAAACGGATTTAGAGGAATTCAGGCGCAATATATTCCTACCCACGGATGCCAAGTGCATACCCTTGTCTTCGCTTGTCGAAAAAGGCGAATACAAGGGAATTGATTGCGCTCTAATGGAGGGGAGCAACAATGTCATTTTCTGGCATGGAAGGCCGGCTGGATTAATTGATACTGATGAAATATTAATCTTTGAGAAGTTTTTTTGTAATTACAAGTGCGAAGAGTATGGCGCCATTCCAAGAATATTAGATATTCCATTTGGTTATGATTTTTGCTCCACTATGCGCTTGGATTGTGATGAAGATATTGAATCAAGCCATCAATTATTTGAAATGTATAGACATGAAAAAGTTCCCTTTTCATTAGCTATTACCACTCAGATTTTGGAAAGTTCTTCTCGAAAATATCTTGAAGATGTGGTTGAATGGGGCGGTTCAATTATGTCTCATTCAGTAACCCATCCGGAAAACTGGGGTGCCAATTATGAAGAGGCACTGTGGCAGGCTCGTGAGTCAAAAAAAATAATCGAGGCAATATTCGGGAGTCAATATAAAGTAGAATATGCGGTTTCACCCTTTCACAAAAACCCAACCTATGCGGTCCAAGCGCTTAGAGATGCCGGGTATCAAGGGTTTGTTGGAGGTGTGGCCAATTCCAGTCCTGAATACCTTTTGGGCCGCTCAGGTGTCGTGCCATTTGTTGACGGAATAGTGGGTCATAGCCAGCAATGCATGCTGCACGGTGACTGTTTGTTAAAGAATGGAGACCCTCTTCGTGTATATAAACAAGCTATTGATAGATATAAGCGTTCGCAAAGACTTTTTGGGTTTTTAGACCACCCCTTTTCGGCAAGATATTCATACGGCTGGAAGAGTGAAGGGGATAGAATAGATGCTCACTTGGAGCTCATCGATTACATTCGCAGCCAAGGTAAAGTTGTGTTCTTGAATGAAAAAGCTGCTCTGGATTTTGTTAGAAAAAAATCGAGTTTGAAATGGATAGTGGAAGGTAATCGGTTAAAGGCTTCTCTGGACGAGACTCTAAGCGATCTCCCGGTCGGGATTGAGTATAAAAGTCAAACAATGGAGGTGCGCGATGGCGACACGATCCAATATTAAAGCCCTCGTTGCAATGGGGACCCGACCTGAATGCATTAAAATGGCGCCCGTCATACATGCATTGAACAACCATACTGAATTTGACTGTACGGTATTGTCGACTGGACAGCATGCAAACATTTTGGACCAAATGTCGGATTTTTTTCAGTTGAAAATTGATTATCAGTTTAATGCAATGGCAGCAAAACCAAATTTATTAGGCCTTTCTCAGAGGGTCCTTTTAGAGGCGGAAAAATTATTTGAAAAGATCGAAAAGCCAGATGTCATTCTCGTTCAGGGTGACACCACAACAGCGTTTTTGTTGGCGTTAGTAGGCTTCTATAATCAAATTTCAGTGGCACATGTTGAGGCAGGTTTGCGTACATCAAACCCAAAGCTTCCATTCCCTGAGGAGATGAATCGACGGCTTATTTCGAGGGTTGCTGATTTTCACTTCGCCCCAACAAAGAGAGCTTTCGATGGATTAATCAGTGAAGGAATTGATTCAAGTTCTATTTTTAATAGCGGAAATACAATAGTTGATGCACAAAAATGGACGCTTTCGAAAATAGAAGAAAACCCATTATGTGTTAGTTCCGAGGTGCGAGGATTGCTTTCTGAAAATGGCAATAAAAAGGTGGTAGTTCTGACTTGTCACCGGAGAGAAAATTGGGACAATCTCGAAGAGATTTTTTCTGCTATAAATGAGTTCTTCCATACTCATTCAAACTACACTGTTATATACCCGGTTCACCCAAATCCTGTCGTAAAAAATGCCGCAACTAAAATTTTGGGAAAAACAAAAAATGTTAAACTCATTGACGCCGTTGATTACCCGTCAATGAACGAACTGTTGGTAAGGTCTCATTTTGTGATTACAGATTCAGGAGGAATTCAGGAAGAAGTAATTGCCTTGGGAAAGCCGGTTATAGTATTGCGAGATGAAACAGAAAGACCAGAGGTCATCGAGTGTGGGCTGGGAAAGCTGGTCGGGACAAGTTCAGATAAAATACAAGAAATTTTAAATGCGACTGCAAAAGGTGAATGGTACGGATTGAATTCATCAAATTCTCAGCCTTATGGTTCTGGTCAAGCGGCAATTAAAATTGCTGACTATTTGTTTAGAAAGCTTGGAGTATGAATGATAATAAAAGGTCAGTAGTACTATTTGCAACAGCAGATTGGAATGCACCCTACTGGACAAATAAACAACATACTGCTGTTGAGTTTGTAAAGCGTGGACACCAAGTTCTGTATGTAGAATCTGTGGGATTAAGAAGGCCTGGTGCTAACGTCAAAGATTTGAGTAGAATTTTTAGCCGACTTACTAAACTTTTTCAAATGATTCGAAAAGAGAGAGAAGGGCTTTGGGTTTTTTCACCTTTTGTTTTACCGTTTGCTCACCGTAATTTTTTTGTTAGGGGGTTCAACCATTTGATGATGGCTCTTCCATTGAAGGTTTTTTGTTGGGTTAAAAAATTTAATAAGCCAATAATATGGACTTATCATCCCCTGATGCTTGACCTCATTGAATCAATTGAACCATCAAAAATTGTCTATCATAATGTTGATAACCTTTCACAGGCAGTCCCAGGTATGGATTCAGAGCTTATTCTCTGCTTGGAAGAAAAGCTAATAAGAGTATCGGACCGGATTTTCAACACCAGTTTAACCCTACATGATCGAGTGTCAAAAATAGCTTCTGGACGTAGTTATTATTTTGGGAATGTAGCCGATATTGAAATGTTTTCTAAAGCGAGGCGCAATTCTGACTTTCAAAAGCAACCGGATGACTTGGAGAGGATACCGGAACCAAGAGTCGTTTACCTGGGCGTTCTAAGTGATTTTAAATTGAATCTGGATTTGATCGACAAAGTTCTGCAGCTTCGCCCTGAATATAATTGGTGTTTTATAGGAGAAGAAAGGGAAGGTCAGGTCGATACAACATTGCAAAGAATTAAGACGCGTAAGAATGCTCACTTCTTGGGTCGAAAGCCGTATTCTGAGATTCCGAAATACCTTAGATATATGTCTGTTGCGACATTACCCACGCAAATCAATGATTATACTAAATCTATGTTCCCTATGAAATTTTTTGAATATCTTGCGGCGGGACTGGACGTGATCTCTACTCCATTGCCGGCTATTCAGGAACATCGACAGAAATATTTTGAAGCGTCCACCGTCGAAGAGTTTATTGAGGCCCTCGATAGCACATTAAAACTCGGGGAATCTCGAAAGGTTGAGATTAAAGACATTGAATCATATTCCTGGACTAATCGAATGGATAGAATGTTGAAAGCATTAGAAAGCAACCAAGAAACTTAAACGGATTCATATATTTCATTTATTTTTGCAATAAAATTTTTATAAGTAAAAAGACTTTTCGCCCTATTGAGTGAATTCTCTGCGAGTCGTTCTCTAAGTCCATCATCATTCCAAAGCTTATTGATCGCGCCAGAAAGTTCTCTAATGGATTTAGGAGCTACTGTAATGGCCTCTTCGTTATGCCGCGCGACCCAGGGTACCCCAGACTCTAAACTTGTATTTATTAAAGCTTTCCGACTGGCCATGGCTTCAATTTGGACAATCCCAAATGCTTCATTGACTGTAATTGATGGAAGTACAAAAAACTTGCAAGATAAATAGTAGCTCAGTAGGGTTTCGCGGTCCTGGGGAGCCAGTATTTCAACTCGTTCAGTGAGTCCAAGAGAGTCAACCAATTCAAGTAATTCATTATACAGCGGACCAGTACCAATTATTTTTAAATGAGCATCTGTTTCTTTCAGGGATTTAATGAGTGTCTCATGACCCTTGTATTTGACCAGGCGACCTACCGTTAAAATAAAGGGAGGAACTTCATTTTTTAAATGCGAAACTTTATCTAAAACGGTTTTACTGGGCTCTAATAATTCTTCAATTTCAATGCCGAAAGGTACAACTTTTACTTTATCTTCAACGCTCGATAAAAACGGTGAAAATTTTAATAGATTCGGGTTGGATATGAGAACTTGGTCAGCACGCTTTAATGTTGATTTAAACAAAAAAGCTAAAATTTTAGCGGTCTTTTTTTGTTCAACAACCTCACTGTGCCAATGAACTATTAATTTTGTTTTTTTGGGGAAGTATAAGTAGATTGCCAAGTCATTTAATGGCATTGGGTGATGATGGTGAACAATATTTGAACGAACAGCATGCCACCAAAATTGAAAGAGATAAAATGGCATAATGGGCATTGAGAGCAAAGTAAACAGTTTTAAACTGCGTGCAATCTCTGCATTCTCGCCATAATTCTGATGCAGGGGCAACCCGAATCGATGAGTACATAAAATACAAAATTTAAACGCTTTTGTTTTTTGGGTAACGATCCAGTCGATGACACTGTTGATACCCCCTTTTTCGGGGAAGAAGGACTTATAGGGATGAAATACGGTTTTCATCATTCTTTACCACGGCTTCAGCAATCCTTTGTTCCTCTTCAGATCGATTCATATATTCGTTCAGAATTTCGGTTGGATCTCCATCTCTTTTAACTTCGCCTTTTTCTATCCAAATAGCTCTTTCACAAAATCCTTCAATATCACCAGCTGAGTGAGAAACCACAATGATCGTTTTGCCCTTTTTCTTAAACGAATGCATGACTTCTTTGCATTTGGCGCCGAACTCATAATCACCAACAGCTAAAACTTCATCAACGAGTAATAGCTCCGGGTCCAATTTAGATACGACTGAAAAGCCAAGGCGGGACATCATGCCGCTTGAGTAGTATCGAAAGGGGACATCAAAATACTCATTTAAACCTGAAAACTCATGAATTTCGTCGACATGTGCCAAAACTTGTTTTTTGCTGAAACCGAGTATCACTCCATAGAGCAATGTGTTCTCCCTTCCGGTAAGATCCGGGTGAAATCCGGCACCCAGCTCTAGTAAAGGAGAAACTCTTTGAGTTGACTATGACTCGACCAGAATTTGGCTAATACTCCAGCGATTAAACTTAAAAAGTACTTTTTCAACCATTATTAAATAATTGCAGTGCTGGTTCCTTTTGGAGTGCAGTTTAGTTTGGGTAAACAGTTGTGAATACTCGATTGTTTGGATGAATTCTTTTCGATAGTTGAGTGGGTTTTTTATTCCACCTGAGTTACCAAGACTCAGGTCGTAGAATTACTTACATTTTTCAAAATGGACAGCGGGCTCTGAATTCATAGAATCTCCGAAAAATTTCCAAGCAGTTTTTCGATAAACGTAAAGTGCCAACAGTAGGGTTACAACGGAATACAAAGCACAAATGCCTAAATGCGACTAATCAATGACACTCCATAAAAGCTTTACATAGTTACTATGAATGGAAAAAAAGAAGTTCAAGTACATGTATTTTAAATATTCTGGAGGAATTCTATCTGGAGAGTACAGAATCGGGGTCATATAAAAAACCATTTTGAATTAAAATAGTCGTAAACTATGCGTCATGAAAGAGCACAGTGAGAGAAGCTAATGTCAGCGAGTCCAAATAGAAATATAAACGTCACGAAAAAATTCAACGGAATTGCTAAGAAAATCTCGGGATGAAAATCAACTTTATACAAGAACATAAATACGATCAAAATTGGAATTGAAACCAAAAAATGAAAGGCGTCTTGAAGGCAGGTTGTCAGTGGAATGAGATATCTCGGGAAACTCGCTTTTTTTATCAACTGCGTGTTTTGAATAAAGGTCAAAGTCGACCCGCCCAAGTAGTTGCTAATCCACTGCCAAATAAACAGGCCTGTTATTAGAAAAAGTGTATAGTTAGGTTCAGAAATTTTTAAAACGACTTCAAATGCAAAGTAAAATATAAGGGTATACGCAAGGGGGTTGGAAATCGACCACAGGTATCCAAATATGTTTTTCTTGTACCTGGTCTTTATCTCTTTTTCAGCCAGAATCATGACTAATTCGTAGCTATGTTTGAGTGAATTGTTGTTAAGTAGTTGACCTACACTCATTCTGAAAAATCCTATTTTGTTCCTGTGCTTTGATTTATACACGGGTTTCCCATTGGAGGACAGTGAATAATATTCGCAGCATGCGGTGAACCCCAATGAGGGATTCGAAAATAGCCTTCGAGAATAAAGCCGGGGATCGAGGGTTCGAGACTCAAAATATTGTGTAAATAAACGGGGCCACTGAGGAGCTATGGGACATGTAGATGAGTGTACCGAGTAAAATCATAACGATTACAATGGGCGTGAGCCAGTATTTCTTGTGAGTGGTTAGAAAGCCAATGAAATCTCTAATAAATTCGCTCAAAATCTAATTTCTCCCGGAGATATTGATGTCGCTTGGTAAAAGCATTGTCACTTATTTTGGATGGAGAGGGGAGTTGTTCGAGATCGATTTGGTGCAACGAGTCAAATGGTGATAATAAAAAACCGCCAAGGAGTGAGCCTTTGGCGGTCTAAAGTCTTTACTGGCCAGTAATTTACATGTCGTCGTCGAGCATGAGATCTTCTTCGGACATGTCGTCAGCTGGTTTTTCGTCAGCCTTTTTCTCGGCTTTCTTTTCTTCCACTTTGGCTTTTCGATTGGCTTTACGTTCCGCTTTGTTTTTGCGCATTTTTTTACGTTGTGGGTTGTTTTTTGCCTTATTCATATTTTTGCGTTTTTTCTTGTGCACTTTCTTTTTAGCATCTTTCGAATTGACCTCTTTTTTGTCGGATGTGTTGTCCACCATTTCTTCTTCGTGGTCATCGGCGTAGGCAATAGAGGTATTATCAAAAGTGATAGCACCAAAAGTGAAAACTGTAGTTAGTAATAAGATAAACATTTTCATGGAAGCTCCTTTAATTCAGTTCGAACAAATCATTTGTTGTTGAATATGTGTTGTCACTTTGAAATTATCCTTTGGAGTTTTGGCTTTGATAATTCGATTTATTTTCTTCTGCAAATAGGTAAAACCTAATTAATCTACATTGGAGCCCAGATCTAGTGGGTGGGCATTGTGGTCGATCCGTTAATAGGGCTTATCGAGATTTTCATGAGGAAGAGGAGTGCCACGGACTTGGAGGTAGGTCTGGGCATTTTCTTCGAACTGAAGTTGAAGAGGTCTTTTTCCCATCCCTCTCATAAGTAGTCCGTAGGGAGTGAGCACCAAAAAGTAAAACAAAAATGAAAAAACAAAACCATTAATCAGCCCTAGGAAGTGGGACAATTTTATCCAGCTCCTTTTAACCCAAATGGCGGTTTGCATCGGTAGGCTGAGCAATGCGATGACTATTGCAAGATTAAATGGCCAAGTTTTGAAGTCTAAGTTGAACACCCAAGGAATTAATACTCCTCCTCCAAGGCCGATTAAAATCGCCAATATCCAACAGAAAGTCCGAGCATCTATAGGGTTATCTGATGTTGATTCTAGTCGGCGGGAAAGGGTCTGTTCCATTTTTCTCGATCCTCATAGTGGGGTTGCTCTTGTTTTATAAAAACCAAATTTTCAATAACAAGCAGGTCCATTTCAGTTCCCATAAAGCACATGTATGCGTCTTCGGGAAAGCAGACGATAGGTTCACCTCGAACATTAAATGAGGTATTGACGACTAAGTATGTTCCTGAAAGTTCGCCGACTTTTTTAATTAATTCATAATACCTATGGTTTGTCTTTGAACTTACTGTTTGCAGCCTTGCAGAACCATCAACGTGAGTGACGGCAGGTATTGTCGTCTTAATATTTTCGAGGCGAGAAAACCCCTTTTTAGATTCCGAATTTAAACCCATCTCGGCCAGGTATTGTTTTTTTGCGACAGGTGAGGTGATGAGCATATAAGGGCTTGATGGGTTTTGTTCGAAATACTCACCCGACTTCTCTTCAAGTACACTTGGTGCAAATGGGCGAAAAGACTCTCTGTATTTTATTTTTAAATTCATTTTTTTCTGAGTTTTCGAGCTGGCTGCGTTTCCTAATATACTTCGAGCTCCCAAAGCTCGAGGGCCAAATTCCATGCGACCTTGAAACCACCCCACAACCTTGTCTTCGGTTATAGCATGGGCAACAGTCTGCAGTAATTCTTCTTCATCGAATTGATGAAATTGAGGGTCATAGGCTATCAATCGCTCAATCACCTGCTCTACAGTAAATGAGGGTCCAAGCAAGGCTCCTTGCATTGAATCAGGTAAATTTACAGTTCGGGTGGAGAGCTGATTTTCATACCAATAAATCATGGCTGCACCGAGAGCACCGCCAGCATCGCCGGCGGCGGGTTGAACCCACAGTTGTTGAAACTCAGTATTTTCTAGAATCTTACCATTGGCCACGCAATTAAGTGCGACTCCGCGGCTAAACACAGGTTTTTTGCTCCTGTTTGGTGACACAAAGTGCGACACAGTTTTAATACAATTTCTTCAGTTACGACCTGTATGGACCGAGCCACATCCATGTAAAATTCTGAGATTATAGATTCTTCGGGTCTGACCGGTTGACCAAAAAGTGCTTCGAAATTTTTATTGGTCATCGTCAAACCCGTGGCAAAATAAAAAACTTCATATTAAGGCGAAAGCTTCCGTCGGGTTTTAAATCCAATAGATTACTTTTTATGACATCAACGTATTTTGGTTCCCCATAGGGCGCGAGTCCCATTAATTTGTATTCGCCAGAATTAACTTTAAAACCGCAATAATAAGTAAATGCACTGTAAAGAAGTCCTAAAGAATGGGGGAATTGCATTTCCCACAGGGGAGTCATTTTATTTTTAGATCCCTGCCAACCACTGGTTGTGGCCCATTCGCCCACTCCATCTAAACAGAGTACGGCGGCATCTTCAAACGGGCTGGGATAAAATGCACTGGCAGCATGGGAGTGATGATGTTCAGAAAAATAAAGTGGAGGAAGCTCATTCAAATTGAAGTGAGTTTTAAGTTTTTTTTTAATTTCAGACTTTAAAAATAGTTTCTCTTTAACCCAGATGGGCAGAAATCTTTGAAAGGAAATAAAGCCCTTGGGTGCAAAACTGAGGTAGGTTTCAAGAAGTCGATCAAATTTTAAAAATGGTTTGTCATAAAAAACAACAGCTTCAACCTGATCAAGTGAAATACTGGCTTCATCTAAACAATATTTTGTGGATTGGATCGGAAAGCTTGGGTCATGTTTTTTCTGCTAAACCTTTCCTCTTGTGCCGCAGCAACAATATGACCATCTTTAAGAAGACATGCACTGCTGTCGTGAAAATATCCTGATAAACCTAATACATACCTTGGCAAAGGTGTACTCCCTTGTGGACAAAGAATTATTGTAATTCAGCATTCCGAGGGGGCAAGTACTACTAGATATTAAAACAAAAAAATGAGCCAGCATTAAAAGTGACTATTTAAAATAATTTAACACCTGTTGAATTGCATAGTCTTGAACGCTCTCTTCCATATCAGGGAAAAGAGGTAGGCTTACGACTTCATTTGCGGCCTTTATCGACTGTTCATTGCTCGATAATCGAACTTTGTCTTTATATGCAGGTTGACGGTCAAATGTTGTCGGATAGTGAACTGCCGTGGGGATTCCCTTATCTTTCATTGCTGCCTGAAATTTTTCTCTTTCCGGAACTCGAAGGGTGTATTGAGCCCAAACACTTGTGTATCCACTGGGAATATAAGGGATGGAGACTCCTTTAGATTCTAAATCTTGAAAGGCTAACGAATAGCTTTGAGCAACTCTTTCACGTTGCTTCATTTCCCATGGGTATCGCTTTAACTTTTCGGATAAAATGGCACATTGGATAGTATCTAAGCGTCCATTAATTCCTATCCGCGTATGATAGTATCGGCTCTCACTGCCGTGGTCGCGAATCTGACGGAGGGCTAAGTCAATACGTTCATCGTTTGTAAAAACAGCACCGCCATCACCATAACAGCCGAGCGGTTTTGCAGGAAAAAAACTCGTACAAGATATGGTAGTGGCTGCACAAGAATTTAAGCCGGGCATTTTTGCACCAAAACTCTGAGCGGCATCTTCAATCACAGCAAGACCATGTTTGTTTGCAATAGTGTTTATACTCGATAAATCTGCCATTAATCCGTAAAGAGAAACCGGCATAATCGCTTTAGTTTTTTTTGTTATTGCACCCTCTATGAGTTCAGGATCCAAGTTGTAAGTTTTAGGGTCAATGTCTACAAGAACTGGGGTTGCGCCCACAAGCACTATAGCTTCTGCCGTCGCGACAAAAGAAAATGGGGTGGTGATGACTTCGTCTCCAGGTCCTATTTCAAGAGCCATTAATGCCATTACAAGCGCATCCGTCCCGCTAGCGCAAGCGACAGCGTATTTGCTCCCTGTAAATTGAGCGAGATCTTCCTCGCATTGTTGCACTTCGGGCCCATTGACAAAAAATCCATGGTCAAGGACGGTATGAACGGCACGATCAATATTTTCTTTAAGAGCTTGATACTGGGTTTTTAAATCAATAAATGGCACCTGCATGGGATCTCCTCATAATTTTTGCTATCCTAAAGTTAATTTGCCTAAAGGGCACGGGAAAAAAATTTCGCACAGTAGCCATCACAAAACTTTAATCTTGTTTTTTAAAAACGAGTTGAATGGGTTGAAAAATGACGCCGTCGTGGTTGTACACAAGGTCATAGACGGGATGCATGTGTTTTGTGTTAGAGACATGGGAGGCTGTAGATTCACTGATTGAAAAATCTATATTCCCGTTATCGAGAAGCTGCATTTCATGACTTTCAATCATGTGTTTGGAAAGTTCGGTTCGGCTAAAATACTCAGAATGTTGTGCATCGTTAACAATGAGTTCCGTCGAAATGACGGCATATCCGCCTGGTTTTAGTACCCTCTGAATTTCACGCATGGATTTTTCGATAGTTTCTCGGCTGCCGAAATGTTCAATTGAGGAAAAACTAAAAACAAAATCAAACTGGTTGTCTTTAAAGGAGAGGTTTTGAGCGTCTTCGTGTTGTAAAGTGAGCCGCTCTTTTGGGTAACTAAAGGGGGCGTATTTAGACGGGTTTTTAAAATATCTGAATTTGCTGTATGCGACCAATTGGGGTCGTTCACTTCATAAAGGTCGGTTGCTATGATTTGTTTGCAATGTCGCGCTAGATAATAAATGGGCTTCTCAATACCGCTAGCTATTCCCAGGCCAACTTTGTCATTTTCGAGAAGCTGCAGCTTTTTTAACGCATAAATACCGCTGACGAACTCCCAGGTTTTCCGATCAATTTTACCTACTGGTTCAATTAATTCGAGAAGCAGTTTTTTGAAATCAGATTCATTATAGTCTTTTTCATCGGCGAGCTTATTGAAGAGCTGGAAATGACGGCTAGAGTCAAACTTTTCATCCGGCACAATTTCCACAGTTGGGTTTTCCAAACCTTCAAAAACTCCAGATTTGGTGGCGGTGAGTGCATAAGGGTAGGCGCCCTTATTGAGGTAATATTGGTTTCGAAATTTATTTAACAACCACTTTCCGCGAATAAGGAAGTTTCCTAAATAGGGAGTCGATTTTAAGGTGGATTTTAAACGAATTCCTTGGATAATTTCCTGTCTTTCCATGGAGCTAAACTATGTTGATAGTTGTTTGCGGGCAAGATACTTTAAGGCATGAGCAACTCGTTGCGGCATTACGTCCAGGGTAGGCCATACTGCTATTTTGTGCTAATTCTGGGGATTCCATTTTTACCGAGGTCTAAAATGTTAGGGCAAATGTTTTTTCGATCGAAGCAGGTCGTGAAAAAGCGATAAGGTTCAATGAAATCCAGCAACAACTAGCTGATGTCGAGTACAAAGCCATTTACCAACATATAAAAAGTTTAGAAGACAGAATTTCGAAACTTGAAGGTAATAAAGTAAGTCGTCCGATTTTGAAATTCGATGGGGAAAAACCCGTGAGTTTGAATTACCCCCATCTCTCAATTGGCAACCCAAAGCCAATTTGATGAACCTGTTTACAGAGAGTGGTGTGAAAGACTAAAGCAGCAGCCGAAGTATCATAGGAAACAATGGGAGTTTGTATATATTCTGAGATGTTTGGAAATACATAATATGATCGAAAGCGGCAAGGCCGGTGTGGGGTTTGGAGTGGGCAAAGAGTCTATCCCGGACTACTTGGCATCCAAAGGTGTTTCGTGCCTAATCACAGATTTGGACATAGATAGAGCGAAAGAAAAGGGCTGGGTCGATACCAATCAACACTCCAGAGATTTGTCAGAAATGAGGGGTGCCTACAACGCATCCAATTCTGAATTTTTTAAGAATGTAAAACATCGGTTTGTCGATATGAACGCAATACCCAATGATATCAAAGATTTTGACTTTTGTTGGTCTGCTTGTGCGCTGGAACACTTGGGTTCAATTGAGCTTGGGATTCAATTTATAAAAAACTCCCTGAATTGTATTAAGCCTGGTGGGTTGGCTGTGCATACAACGGAGTTCAATTTATCTTCTTTGGAAGAAACCGTAGATAACATGGGAACAGTTTTATTCAGAAAAAAAGATATCGAGAAATTGAAAAATGATCTTCAGGCAGAGGGGCACCAAATTGAAATAAGTTACCATAGCGGCGATCAACCTCTGGATGTTTTTTATGACATGCCTCCTTACAGCCAAAATAATCATCTCAAACTGTTATTGGGGAACTTCATTACAACTTCAATTGGCCTAACCATTTTAAAAAAGAAATAAACAATCGAAAGGGATTTAAAAATGATTCCAGTTATTTTATCTGGTGGAAGTGGGACACGGCTTTGGCCCGTTTCACGTGAGAACTACCCAAAACAATTCTGTGATCTTTATGACAATTCTTTCCTGGATAACACTCTTAATCGGCTAAAACCAATGGGCAGTCCGTGGGTAGTGACGGTAAAAAGTATGGAAGCTCTTACTTTTAGATCTTTGAAAGAGTCGGGGGTGCCGACAGATCAAGTTCTCTATGAACCTTTTGGTAAGAACACAGCTCCAGCTGTGGCGCTAATGTGCCACATTCTGAGCCTACAGGGGGCCGCCGAAGATGTGGTCGGCTTTTTCCCCGCAGATCATTTAGTTTTAGATACAGAAAAGTTTTTAAAATCAGTCGAGTTGGCAGAGTCGGCAGCAAAGCAGGGGCATGTTGTCACTTTGGGGATACAGCCGACATACCCATCTACCGGCTATGGGTACATAGAGGTTACCGACCAAAAATTGGATATATCGAGCAGTGAATTGAATGCTTTTAAAGCTAAAAAATTCTATGAAAAACCAGATGAATCGACAGCCGAAAAATTTTTAGAGGACGGTCACTTCTATTGGAACTCTGGGATGTTTGTTTTTAAAGTTTCAACGATGATCGAGCACTTTAAAAGATTTTTGCCGGATGTATGGAGTAAAATTGCAGAGGTAAAAGAAGATCTCTCTAATGTAAAATATCAATATGCAAACGTAGAATCCATCAGCATTGACTACGGAATTATGGAAAAGCTTGAAGAATGTGTTTGCATTCCCTGCGATATGGGTTGGTCGGATGTGGGTAGCTGGGACGAGATTGCTCGGCTTTCTGAAGAAGTACCATCATTGAAGGGGGAGTCAGGAGCCTCAGTATTGGGAATAGATTCTCATGGTAACTATGTATATTCTATCGGTGAAAAAATTGTTGGTTTAATCGATGTTTCGGATTTGTTGGTGGTGGATACTCCAGATGCATTGCTGATATCTCAAAAGCACAGCAGCCAAAAAGTTAAGGACCTCGTAAAACAAATGAAACAACAGGGAATGCGAGCAGCTATTGAGCATCGGTTTGAAAAGCGATTCTGGGGTGGCTTTGAAATTTTAAGCGATGCAGAGGATTACAAAGCAAAAAATCATAGTAGACCCAGGCTCTCAACTTTCTTATCAGTCCCATGCGAAGCGCCAGGAACATTGGGTGGTCATTTCTGGAAATGCTGAGGTGGTATTAGATGAAAGCGAACACAAACTGGGACCAGGTGAGAGCATTATGATTCCGGTAGGGGCAAAGCACCGCATGCGTAACCCCGGTACTGAACCTTTAGTTTTTGTTGAAATTCAAACGGGAACTTATTTTGGTGAAGATGATATCGTTCGTTATGAAGATGATTATAATAGGGCGTAAAGGGTATTCGTTTTGGACAAATCAAGTTTTCGTGATTTTTTTAAAAGTCAAATTCACCCATCATAGTCGATGGCGGTATGGCAACATCGCTTTATGAAAAGGGATTTTATATTAATCGCAGTTTTGAGGAACTATCGTTAACGGAAGCCCAAGCTGTACGTGAAGTGACTCAAGCCTTTAAGCAAGCCGGAGCTCAAATTCTAGGGACTAATACCTTTGGTGCGATTCAAACAAAGTTAATCAATTACGGACTGCAAGAAAGTCAGCAGCAAATAGTTGAGGCTAGCACCAAGATTGCGATCGAGGTTGCTGGTGACGACGCCTACGTAGCAGGAACCATTGGGCCCTTGGGCCGGCTTATTGAGCCGTTAGGCCCCACGAGCTTCAATGATGCCAAAAACTATTTTGCACAAAATGTAGAAGTTTTTGAAAAGGCAGGAGCTGATTTAATTTCATTAGTAGGATTTCATGATTTGAAAGAGCTCGAGGCAGCAGTAACCGCTGTGCGAGAGTTTTCTCAATTGCCGGTGATGATGCATTTGGCGATTCAGGAATCGATGAAGTCCTCCTATGGGCATAGTATAGAAGAACTTGTGGCCATCGCTGATAAATATGATGTGGAAGTAGTAGGTTTTTCAGGGGAAGTTGGCCCGAGTGGTATGTTAACAGCATTGCAAAAACTTCGGCCACTCACTCAAAGAAAGATATCGATTCTTCCTAATGCTGGATTACCGAGATATGTGAATGATGAATACATTTATCTGTGTAACCCTGACTATATTGGCAAATATGCGAAAAGATTTATACAGAGTGGGGCAAACCTTGTCGGTGGTCACAGTGGAGTGCATGATTCTCATATAAAAGCCATCGCCAACTCAGTACGAATGACTCAGTCTATTGAGATTCAATCTTTTGATTCCTCAGTTCCAAGTCACCTGCAACCCATCGTTGATGAGCCAAAACGTGAAACATGTATGGAAGAGCGGTCAGAGATGGGAAGACGATTGGCCACCGGCGAACGGGTGGTCAGTGTTGAAATCATACCACCTAAAGGGGTGGATTTTGAAAATTTCAAACAGCATTGTCTTGAACTGGAAAAAGCTAAAGTTCATTTCGTAAATATTCCGGATGGTGCTCGAGCAGTAGCTCGAATGAGTTCTCTGCATATGGCAGCCTATGTCCGGCAAAACTTTAATCTGGAACCTATACCGCACTTTACCAGTAGAGATCGCAATCTAATTGGCATTCAAAGTGATCTTCTTGGAAGTTACGTAAATGGTATTAGAAACGTTTTGCTCGTTACGGGTGACCCACCGAAGCTGGGAAATTGCCCAGGAGCCACGGCCGTCTACGATGTTGATGCGATTGGGATGACTCACATAGTTTCGCGAATGAATAAAGGACTCGATCTTGGGGGGACCACATTTGGGGAGCCCACTCAGTTTAATATTGGAGTGGCTTTAAATCCAACAGCTGCAAACCAAGAGCTCGAAATAAAACGCTACAAATATAAAATTGAAGCCGGTGCTCACTATGCTATTACGCAACCGATTTATAATGTTGATGCTTACGTTCAGTTTATGGAGAAAACAGGCAGTGATTCGATTCCAATTATTATGGGAATATGGCCCTTAGTAAGTCTACGTAATGCGGAGTTTTTAAAAAATGAGGTACCCGGTGTTTCCGTGCCTGATTGGGTGATCAGTGAAATGGAAAAAGCGGGTGATGACAAGGAAGAGGCGGTTAAGAGAGGTCTTGAAATTGCTGTAAAGACAATGGAGCAAGCGAGCTCTCTTGTTAGTGGGTTTCAGGTAAGTGCGCCTTTTAACCGCGTAAAAGTTGCGGTAGATGCGATTCATGGGGCGCTTGGAAAGTAAAAATTTAATTTTTGTCAGGGGAAGTAATATGAAAAAACTCGTTTTTGGAATTTTTGTGACTTTGTTTGCCTTTAATGTCGAAGCAGCAAAGATCAAGCTAGATATGCAATTGTATCTTGACGGAAAATTCGTTCAGTCGACAAACAGAGTTGTAAATTCAGGAGAAACGGTCGTTGTTGAACAGCGTGAAAATGAAAATGTAACATCGGTTTTGGAAGTGCAAGCTGAGCCAAATGAATTCCACCCCAAGGAAGTGTTCCAGGTGGACGTAAAAATTAAGAAAAATATTTTTGGCAAAGAGCATTTTATTGGTAACCCTAGAGTTATAGCAAGAAGCGGAGATGCCGCGGTCATTGAAGTTAAAAATGAGCAAAATCAAGGATTTCGATTGAGAGTCATAGCAACGCCAGCTGATTGAGATCAAATTGATCGGAGAAAAGAGGGGAATCAAATTGTCGACCAACAAGGTTTGCATATTGACGGCAGGAGTTGGGTCACGAATGGGCATCTATGCCGATTTGACAAATAAGGTTTTACTTCCTTTGTGCGATAAGGCGATTATTTCGCATATTATTGAAAAGTTTCCTAACAAAAAATTTGTTGTGGCAGTGGGATTTGAATCACAACAAGTCAAAGATTACATTGGCATGGCTCACCCAGAAATTGATGTCACTTTTGTCGAAGTGAATCCCTATCAAGGGCCTGGCTCCGGACCCGGTTATTCGTTAAGTTGCTGTGAACCCTATTTACACGAGCCTTTCGTTCTTGTTTGTGGCGATACCCTTTGGAGTGAAGAGATTGATATTGAAGAGCCCGGAAATTGGATGGGAACATACCAGTTTCGAGACGAAGACAAGTCGTCCTATTGCCTGGTTGAAACTAAAAAAGATGGATCAATATTAAAGCTTTGGGATAAACAAGAAGTGCAATCGGTAAACCCAATCTATGCATACACGGGCTTGTCTAAAATAGAAGATACGAACACTTTTTTTAGAGGGCTGCGAAATGGAACTTTAATCGCGGGAGAATGGCAACTCTCCAATGGTCACCAAGCACTGATTGACGAAGGGAAGTTGGTCACTTATTTAATGCCAACTTGGGTGGATGTGGGCACAATTGACAGGTATCGAAGAGCTTTAGCTCTTCAGTCAGAATATTATGATTTTTCGAAAAATGATGAAATGTTTTATGAAGTTAATGAGCACGTCATTAAATTTTTTAAAGACAAAAAGACATTGCGAGATCGAGTTCATCGAGCCAAAGAGTTCTATCCGCTTTTTCCCAAAATTGATAAAGAAACAGAACATTTTTATTCCTACAAAAAAATTCCAGGAAAAATACTTTATGAGTGCATTGATGCCAGTTTGCTTCAACAGTTTTTACATTTTTTAGAAGTTGAAGTTTGGCATACAAGATCAATGGATTTAAAAAGTTATACGAGCCTGTGTCACATATTTTATTATGAAAAAACTCAAGAGCGAATTAAAAAAATATCGCAAAGGCACACAGACTTATTTACTCCGGTCATGTATCAAGGAGCTTTACTTGATCCCAAAGTGGTTATTTCTAATATAAATTGGAACCTTTTAGAACAAGGTGTACCCGTTAGGTTTCATGGCGATTTACAGTTTGAAAACGTATTGTTTGATATAGAAACTCATCAGTTTACTTTAATTGATATTAGACAAAATTTCGCCGGTGATACTGAAGTTGGCGATTTGTATTATGACCTTGGCAAAATGTATATGGGTATGATTTGTAATTTGAGTCGAGTGAGAAAAAAGCAATTCCACTATGAAAAAATTGGAGATGAGGTACTTGTGGAATTTCCTGATTTGAGCCTGGAGCTTCAAGATCAGTTTAAGAATTATGTGTATTCAAAAGGTTTGGACTTTAATAAGGTGAAACTGATGGCCGGCCTTATTATGGTGAATATGGCGGGGTTACATACCCAACCTTTAGATCTGGCTTTATGGTATTTTGGACTTAATCAAATTAGAAAGTGCCAAAAAGTTTGAGGTGGGAGGAGACGCTGCTTTATTCACGCCAGAGCAGCGTCTCCATAGAGATATCAATTGTAGAGGGTCCGATCGGCCCCGGGTAGGTGCCTCTAACCATAGGCACATATTGTTCCATCTCGACCGGGAGGCGAGGTGGCCCTGAGTTAGATTTGGCATTGAGTGTTTATGTAAAAACTAGGAATTTTCCAAAATATAAGAATAAAAACAGGGTGGTTTTTTGTTCGCAAAAGCGATAAAGAGTAGAGTTATGAAAATTGATTTTTTAGGTGCAAGTAGAACTGTTTCAGGCTCTCGGTTTTTATTAGAACACGAGGGTTATAAGCTGCTCATCGACTGCGGGTTGTTTCAAGGAATGAAGACTTATCGATTAAAAAACTGGGAAGAGTTTCCTGTAGATCCAAAATATATCGATGCAATGGTTTTAACTCATGCCCATATTGATCACAGTGGCTATATTCCTCGGCTGATTAATCTAGGTTTTAAAGGTCCTATCTATGAGTACTGAGGCCACAAAAGATTTATGTGAAATCTTGCTTCCTGACAGCGGCTTTTTACAAGAGGAAGAGGCCAGTTATCGAAATAAAACTAAAACCACTAAACACAGCCCGGCCTTGCCACTTTATACCGAAAGAGACGGAAGAAACTCCATTCAAAAGTTTGTACCCAAAAAACTCAATGAATTTTTTGAAACAGGGCCTTTCAAAATAAAATTTTTAGAGGCGGGTCATATTTTGGGTGCGGCGAGTGTATACATCGAATGCGACGGTAAAACGATCGTCTTCTCGGGAGATTTGGGTCGATTCGATGATCTGTTGATGACGTCCCCAAGTCTGTGTCCTGATGTGAATTATGTAGTAATGGAATCCACATATGGAGATCGGATTCACTCAAACGATGATCCGATAGAGGTGATTGGTGAAATCCTAGAAAGGCTAATACCACAAAAAGGGGTATTGATGATTCCATCTTTTGCTGTGGGACGTGCTCAGCAATTGATGTATATTATGTATGAAATCTTTAAGAAATATCCTCATCTAAAAGTCCCAGTTTTTTTAAACAGTCCGATGGCAACGAATGTAACTCATTTGTTTAAAAAGCATGCCGATGAACACAAGCTTTCGCCATATATGTGCGATGAAGTGTTTGGAGCTGTTCACTATGTGCAATCTGTAGAAGAATCAAAACAACTCAATGAAAGTCATGGCCCAATGGTCATTATATCTGCTAGTGGAATGCTCACCGGTGGGAGAATTGTCCATCACCTAAAGGCTTTTGCGGGAAGTGCAAATAATGCGATTTTACTGGCTGTTTCAGGCCCCAGGGACTCGCGGGCATAGTCTTGAAACGGGTGCAAATGAACTAAAAATTCATGGAAGCTACCACCCTGTAAATGCCCAAGTTTACAAAATCGATAGCCTTTCGGCTCATGGTGATCAAGAAGATCTATTGCACTGGCTGGGTAAAAGTGAGAATAGAAGTTACGAGAAAGTTTTTATTGTGCATGGTGAAGTTGATTCGGCAGAAGCTCTTCAAACAAAGATAACAGACCAATTTGGCCCTTGTAGCCAAGTCCCAGAATTGGGCAGTCAGTTTGAGCTCTAGCCATAATCACGAACTCAATGAAGTTGTAAAAGGGTGTCTTTGGCTGCGCAGGTGTTGCCATGAATGCTTTTTAATCACCCTTTCCAGATGAATAAATTCGAGACGTGTCTCAAATTGGCACGCATATTCTTTATACAAAATTAACGTGTTATACTTATTTGGTAGGTCGAAATGCCGGCAGGTTTGATATGAGGTGGCATTCAGGTTGCAGTTTAATATTCCGAATGAATATTTAGAGGAGTAAAAATATTATGAAGGCTAGAAATTATCTATTAATAGGGTCAATACTTCTGGTTATGATTGGGTTTCAGAACTGTAGTGATGTTCGATTCGCAAAAATTGATGACACGAGCTTAAATGCTAATGGTCAGCCTGGACCTGAAGTACCGGATGTCGTTGAAGAACTCAACAATAATGAGGATCCAACTGATGATATCGACGTTGGAAACAACGGTGGTAATGAAGATCCCGCTGGTGGAGATCAACATCCAGGAGACGGGTCTAATGACGACGACCAAGATAAAAACTATGACGACGATAGTAACGACACTGAAGAGCCAGTTCATCATGACTCAGATAATGATGGTGATGATAATGGCCATCACAATAATGGAAATGATAATTCCGGTGGACACTCTGGTAATAATGGTGGTGGAAGCGATCACGATGATGACCATGGTCCCAAGCAAGAGTTAATGAAGACCCTGTAACGCTTGAGCAATACTCTTGTGTAAGACCGAATGGGGAAATCGGAGTGGCCATTTGCCATTACCAAACGGCGACCCAGAAAAAGGTCAGGACAAATGTCTTCCCGCGGTCTGCGATCACAGCGCATTTACATCTTGATAGAGATGAAGACGAAGGAAAACATCACGACTATCTAGGTGCTTGCGTAGATTAATAAAAAGCAAAACATTTATAATACATTGAATGAGCACATCCATAACGGATGTGCTTTTTTTTAATATCCTAAATTGGGCTGTAGCCAGCGTTCAACATCAGTGAAGTCTTGCTTTGATGTTTTTGCCAATGCCGCTACTTGGTCTTTCATGATTTTGCCAACTGTGAAGTATTTAGATTGCGGGCTTCCAAAATAAAACCCTGATACAGAGCTAGGAGGATCCATCGCACAGCTTTCCGTCAAGCGAATCCCAATTTCAGACTCAACATCCATCAATTTCCAGAGTGTCTGCTTATGGGTATGATCAGGGCAGGCTGGGTATCCCGGAGCGGGGCCTTATGCCTCGATATTTTTCGGCAATTAACTCTTCGTTATTTAAATCTTCAGACTTACCGTATCTCCAATTGTCGCGAGCCACTTTATGCATATACTCTGCAAGTCCCTCGGCAAATCGATCGCCCAATGCTTTTACGAGAATAGAAGAATAATCGTCGCCTTTGGCTTCAAATTCGCGCGCCAAGTCTTGAACTCCACGACCTGCGGTAACGGCAAAGGCACCTAAATAGTCGATGCGACCAGATTGTTTCGGTGCAATGAAGTCGGCGAGGCAAAAGTAGCTGCCGTTTTGCTTTTCCTTTTGTTGTCGCAGAAAGGTGAATTGACCTAAAACTTTTTCCGCTTTTTCGTCGGCATAAATTTCAATAGTTTCATCAATACTGTTGGCGGCCCACATGTATTGTATGGCTTCCGGCTGAAATAATTTGTTATTAATGATGTGTTGTGTAAGTTGTTCGGCATCGGCCCACAAACTTTGAGCTTGTTCACCATATTTTTTGTGATCGAAAATCTTTGGATAAATACCTTTTAAATCCCAGCTCCAAAACAAAGGGGACCAGTCAATGTATTCGCGAATGGTTTGAAGGGGTACATTTTTGTGCAGCTTTTTTCCAAGATGAAAGGGGCGGGTGATTTCCATGGTTTCCCAATCAAATTGTGGTTTTTGACTTCGAGCAGCCTCTAGAGATACAAATTTTTGTTCACTTTGGTTTTTTAAATGCTGATCTCTCCAAGCACTTTGTTTTTCTTTTAAATTTTTTGAATATTCTTCGCGTTGGGATTCGTCCATTATTTGATTGCAAACACCAACCACTAAAGAAGCATCAGCGACCTGCTCTGTGATCCCTTCATAGGCGGGAGCAATTTTGACAGCCGTGTGAATCTTGCTGGTTGTTGCCCCACCAATCAGTAGTGGTTTATTAATTTTTCGTCGCTGCATTTCTTTGGCGACAAAAATCATTTCGTCTAAAGAAGGAGTGATCAATCCGGACAAACCTATGATGTCGACATCTTCCTCAAGTGCTTTATTTAAAATGTCATTGCAAGAAACCATAACTCCCATATCGATGACTTCATAGTTGTTACACCCAAGAACAACACCGACAATATTTTTTCCAATGTCATGCACATCCCCTTTAACGGTGGCTAGTAAAACCTTGCCTTGATTGCGAGAATTGGGGTTTTTCTTTCTTTCTTCTTCCATGTAGGGTTGAAGGTATGCGACTGCTTTTTTCATGACACGCGCGCTTTTTACCACTTGAGGTAAAAACATTTTGCCCGCTCCAAATAGGTCACCCACGACTTTCATTCCGTCCATGAGTGGACCTTCAATAACTTCTAATGGTTTATCAAATTGTTGGCGGGCCTCTTCGGTATCTTCTTCTACGAAATCTGAAATACCTTTAACCAAGGCATGCTCGAGTCTCTTTGCAACGGTTTGGTTTCTCCACTCTAAATCAACTTTAGCCTTTTCAGTTCCCTGTCCTTTGAACTGCTCCGCAAAGTTTATTAATTCATCAGTTGCATCAGGGTGCCGATTAAACAGTACATCTTCAACTTTTTGCCTGAGCTCTGGCTGAATTTCTTCATAGACCTCAAGCATCCCGGCATTGACAATGCCCATGTCCAAGCCCGCTTGAATGGCTTTATATAAAAAGGCAGAGTGCATGGCTTCTCGGACGATGTTGTTACCCCGAAAAGAGAAAGAAATATTACTAACTCCTCCACTTGTTTTTGCATGAGGGCAGACTTTTTTTATTTCTTCGATGGCTTCAATAAAATTAACCGCATAGTTATTGTGTTCTTCCATCCCCGTGGCCACAGTGAGTATATTGGGGTCAAAAATTATATCTTCGGGAGGAAAGTTCACTTTCTCTGTCAACAATTTGTAGGCCCGTTGGCAGATACGAACCTTGTCCTCTTTAGTTGCCGCTTGCCCATTTTCGTCAAACGCCATCACCACAACAGCAGCGCCATACTTTCGAATGAGTCGAGCCTGTCTTAAAAACTCTTCTTCACCCTCTTTTAAGCTAATAGAGTTCACCACTCCTTTGCCTTGCAGGCATTTTAATCCAGCTTCCAGCACGGACCACTTTGAGCTGTCGACCATGATAGGGACTTTTGCGATGTCCGGTTCAGCCGCTACCAGATTCAGGAATCGAGTCATACAAGCTTCGCTATTGAGCATGCCATCATCGAAATTGATATCGATAATATTTGCACCGCTTTCGACCTGTTGACGGGCTATATTTAATCCGGCCTCGAAATCGTCCTCTCTTATTAGGCGGGCAAACTTGGGCGAACCCATTACGTTTGTTCTCTCACCCACCATGACAAATGGCGCATTCTCTTCAGCCAATTGAAAGGGTTCTAAACCACTTAAATCCATTGTCGTTTTTAATTCTGGTAGTGGGCGAGGAGCCTTTCCTTGAACCGCTTTACTGATGGCCTGAATGTGTGGAGGAGTCGTCCCACAGCAGCCGCCAACCATGTTTAAAAAACCACTATCAGCGTACTCTTTAAGAAACCCTGCCGTGTCCCCTGGCAGTTCGTCATACCCAGTATCACTAATGGGTTAGGAAGTCCTGCGTTGGGATAACAGCTAATATAGCAGTTCGCGATTTTTGAAAGCGATTGCATGTAGGGTCGCATTTCTTGTGCACCAAGCGCACAGTTGATTCCCACGCTCAGAGGTTGCGAGTGCTTTACTGAGTTCCAAAAGGCTTCGATAGTTTGACCGGATAAAGTGCGTCCAGAGGCATCTGTAATTGTAACCGATATCATCAGGGGTAAGCGGTAGCCTAGCTCATCGAAAAGTTGTGAAACAGCAAATAGTGCGGCTTTTGCGTTGAGAGTATCAAAAATGGTTTCGACGAGCAGAATATCAACTCCGCCCGCCACCAAAGTTTTGGCTTGTTTGTAATAGGCGTCGACGAGTTGATCGAAGGTGATGGCGCGATATCCGGGGTCATTAACGTCTGGAGAAATTGAAGCGGTTCGATTCGTGGGCCCCATGGCTCCTGCTACAAAGCACTGGCGTCCGGGTTGTTCTTTCATCACTTCTTCGCAAACTTCCTTAGCAATCTTTGCTGATTGAAAATTAATTTGCTCGACAACATCATCACCCAAATCATAATCAGCTTGGGCGACCCATGTGCCACTAAACGTGTTGGTTTCGATGACATCGGCGCCGGCATCGATATATTGCCGGTGAATTTGTTTAATGATGTCCGGACGAGTAATACTCAAGAGGTCATTGTTACCTTTTAAATCTTTATTTGCCTTTGCGAAGCTGCCACCGCGGAAATCCGGCTCTTCCAGTTTATGCTGCTGGATCATCGTGCCCATGGCGCCATCTAAAATGACGATGCGTTTTTGTAGTATATCAATGAAAGACTGTCCCTGAGGGGATAAGGGTAGTTTTGCTGTGTTCATGTCGGCACTATATCAATATTTTTATCGAAATGGCCATGCAGGCGTGCATTTGTTTTTCAAGTCGACGAGTGGCATCAAAGAGTGAGAGGATTAAGGTACCAGTTTCCGCTAAAATAAATGAAAGAGCCTCTCGGGTATAGAATCGGCTGTATAGCCCAATTGATCGAGCAATTCGCCCATACGAGAGTTCGCCTGGAGAACGCCTGAGAGTAATTTGCGGAAATCCGCCAGCGATTTTTCAGCCAGCTCCAGTTCTAATGCAGAAATATGGCGAGGATCGGTCGGCGGCTTTTCACTCAGCCTGTACAATTCAGAAATTTGGACTCCAGCATTATGCTCAGCCACCCAAATATCCATAGTGGGATGCTCGAGTCGGCCGTCCAGAGCCCCGATTCGATGGGGAGAGTCCTCCGTTTTGAAGGCATTGTTTTCACGCAAATTTCCAATGAATTCAGACAGAAGCGAATACTTTCTATCTAACTGGGCCTTCGACGTTTCGCGAAAAGAGAAGAGGCGAACCTCAATGACGGATACACCTATGTCAGCAGCATAGCGAGATGGTGCTAGCTGGCCTATTAATACCAGCCGTCCATTTTGATTGGAAAATTGATATGGAATGACTTCATTAACGGGACCTTTTTGCATAGTGGTGTCACTGAGCAGGCGAGTCGGTGACCCACCTGAAAATCTATGGATAAGTGTGTCTCGATCGGGAGTCATTGAGAAAAAATCTTTAGAGGTATGAATCTCAATTTCAGTCAAATTCTGAGATGAACTCCAGAGGTTGAAACAAGTCTGTGCATAAGCAGGCGAAATGCTAAAAAATAAGCCCATTAAAAAGATCAGTTTAATAGAAAATAACAATTTCAAACCCCAAAGCGAAGAACCAATTTGCCACAATTTGATGGGTAAGCGGGCATAAATCGAGAGAATTGTAGGCTTTACAGATCTA
The DNA here is from genome assembly GCA_041391465.1 of Bdellovibrionales bacterium. Classification (GTDB taxonomy): domain Bacteria; phylum Bdellovibrionota; class Bdellovibrionia; order Bdellovibrionales; family UBA1609; genus UBA1609. The sequence continues at coordinate 3,304 of JAWKNX010000021.1, read as the reverse complement.
AATAATGTTCATTTTTTGTCGTCAAAAAGAAATGCTTCGTATTCCTTGTCGAGGACGAGGATGTGGCTACTGAGCCAGCTTCCGAGGAAATTTATGATTTGGTCCAGTTGTCGCTCCTCATGGGGTTCTTCCTCATACATTTTAATAAAGTAATTTAGACGGTCGATAAATGTTTTGTGTTGAAGATGATGTTCGTACAGCTTGGGGTATCCCATTTTCTCCATCAACTTCTCTTCTTTTGTAAAATGAGTTTCAGTATATTCGACGAGTGTATTGAGGATTTTTTTCAGGTAAGTATACTCTCTGTTCTTTTGCTTCATATCGTAAACGGCATTAATCAAACCTATAAGTTGTTTGTGCTCATTATCAATACGTGAAATGCCAACAGAGTAAAGCTCATCGTCCCAGACAATTTTAGACATAAATAAATAATGTCACTTCGGATCCACTAAGTCATGCAATAAAAGCCCAACCAAAAGGCCGGGCTGTCATTAGTCTGCAGTAAATTATTAATTCTCGTGCAATATACTTCCTGCAGGGCTCTTTCATTGTTATCTAACACTCGAAGGGCTCGGTCGACGTTTCCGTTTTCAACCGCTTGTGTTGCACGTCGAATGCCTCGAAGTATTTGCCGGAGTTCTCCGCGAGTGACTTCAATGAAGTCACCGCCCCCGGGGTTGAGGATCATACCCGTCGTCATAGTCTATACCAGATTGTTCCATGCAACGGACGCCCGATTGGGAGCTAGAACGGGCCGCTTCTAAACAGATTCCAGCCGAACCATTGGGGTAGATTTTATTGGCCGCAACCGTTGCGCACTCGGCACCTCTACTTGAATTTATTTTTGCTATTTGTACGCATACTGGTGTTGCGGCTGGGTCGTAAAAGTTGCCCGCGGCAGCGCTACGCAGAGAACCCCACCCAGTGAGGAAGAGCTGGCAGCTTGTAAACAGGCAGCTTCTATTCCGCCAGTGAAGTCATTGTCGGCTGCCGCAGAGACGCATTCGGCGGCTCGACCTGAATTTATCGAGGCCACTTTTTGCAAGTCGGAACGATGAGATGTGAGATGTATCTGTCAGCTGCGGCCTCCATACAGCTCAAGCCACCCTGGCTGCTGCTATTGGCAGCAATCATACAAATCGATCCCGCATTTTCTGAAAATCGATGCCTTGAAATCAGTGCGGCACACTGTGCCCCTCGATTTGAATTGATTTGTGCAATTTTGCGGCAGACTTCAGCCGGCGTCTCTGCTTTTGCTTGAATGGCTACAAGTGCTAATAACGCTATTGCAAGTTGAATTGCAGTCCTCATGGTTTACCCCTCAGGTATTTGATCAGCTGGAGCCCTTTTGATCCCGTATGCTGCTCAATGAAGTCTATAGCAAAGGTGATACCAATTGTTTTTGGAGTCATTATGGCAAAAAAAAGCCGCGCTTTCGCGCGGCTTTTTACATTGAATAAAGTTACTAATTAGTTAGCAACGTCGAAACTGTATTTGTATCGACCTTGTGAATGCCAGCAAGAGCTTCGATGTTCTAAGTTGCGAGTGGCAAAATGATTAAGCAATTCTTGAATCATGTTGTCATTGAATTTGCAGGCCTCATCACCTTCGAGCTCTACAGATACCCAGCGAGTGTTTTCATTCACCTGAGGTACTCTTACTTGAGCCCTAATGGCGACGAAATGGTCATCGTAGGGAATTCCGCCCGAACAACGGATAGATTCAATTTCTCCACCTAGGGCTTCCACGTATTCTTGAAACTGAGTTTCAGCGTAATGGCAGCTATAGGCACTGCGGAAACTAGAAAAAGAATAATTTATTTCTGTAGATTCGTTGGCTAGCGCCAAGTTTGAAAGAGCAATAATGCCCATTAGCAGTAACATTCTCATAAGTCCCCCTCATAAAAAACATGTGCCTGATAATCTGCCAACCAATTAGACAATGGTCAAGTCATGTTGTTTAGACATGCAGCAAATTTTCAAGCCAAAGGAGTAACATAATATTTGGAAAATTATCTTTCGAGCACAGGTATGGAAAACTGCAAAAAGTGTTTAGTGTTTCGTGACAATATTTCTTTGTGATTTAAACTAGTTGTAGTCAAAACATAGAAAACACACAACAAGTCGGAGCAACCATGAATCCAACGACAATTCAATTAATTGGCACAATATTGTTTGCATTAGCTGTGACACACACTTTTCTCGTCTCGAAGTTTGAACACATGGCCCACAAGTATCCAGAAGGCTCGGTCGGGGAAAATGTTTTTCACTTTCTCGGTGAAGTGGAGGCCGTTTTTGGATTATGGGCGGCAATTTTTGTAGTGTTTTATTCGGTGATTCATGGGTTTGTCGTTTACGACGATAACCACCATGTAGTTGGTGGGGCCATTCACTTTTTAGAAGGTTTAAATTTTACCGAGCCAGCTTTTGTTTTTGTGATTATGTGTATGGCGGGGACTAAGCCGGTCATTGAACTGGCTCGAAATATGATTGTGCAAGTGGGAAAGTTACTACCGCTACCAGGGAAAATGGGTTTTTATGTTGCAACGTTAATTGTGGGCCCACTTTTAGGATCATTTATCACTGAGCCTGCGGCAATGACGGTGACAGCACTTATCTTGTTAAAAGAGTTTTACTCTAAAGACATGTCAATGAAGTTTAGATATGCCACATTGGGTTTATTGTTTGTGAACGTCTCAATTGGAGGAACTCTAACTCATTTCGCGGCACCCCCGGTTTTAATGGTTGCAAGTAAATGGGGATGGGGAATGGGCTATATGATGGGCCACTTTGGATATAAGTCAGCAATAGCTGTCATTATTTCGACGTTGACGATTGCATTCTTGTTTAAAAAAGAATTATCAGGTCAATTGGAGATGCAAAAAGATGAAGGCCGCAAGACTCCTCTTTGGGTGACAGCATTTCATTTGATCTTTTTAGCAATGGTCGTTTTCACAGCTCACCATATGGTTTTCTTTTTGGGGTTGTTTTTGTTCTTCCTCGGTTTTGCAGTAGTCACCCAAGAGTATCAAGAGTTGTTGAAGCTAAAGGAAAGCTTACTTGTGGGATTCTTTTTGGGCGGCCTTGTTGTATTGGGTAGCCAGCAGGCCTGGTGGTTACAGGATTTGCTCGCATCGATGGGTAACATCACATTATTTTTAGGAGCGACAGCATTAACAGGTATTACTGACAATGCTGCTTTGACTTACTTGGGTTCGTTGGTTGAGTTGTCAGACAGCGCAAAATATTATTTGGTCGCGGGTGCTGTAGCTGGAGGTGGTTTGACAGTTATCGCTAATGCGCCT